>NZ_DATBKY010000257.1:0-40770 GCF_036555685.1 Actinophytocola sp.
CTCCGGCCGCGATGCCGACCGTCCGGAACGTGATCGTCCGGTACACCGAGTCGGTCACCAGCGTGCGGAAGTTGTCCAGCGACCAGTCCGTGATCACCTTGCCGGTGAACGGGTCCGTGTGCCAGAACGCGGTGAGGAACAGCGCCGCGAGCGCGCCGAGGTAGGCGAGCCCGAGCCACAACAGCGGCGCGGACAGCAGCATCGAGAGCCGCAGCCTCGGCGTCCGGTGCAGGAACGCCGAGGCGCTGCGGAGGGCCGTCATCAGCCCTTGATCTCAGTCCAGGCCTGGGTCCACTCGCCGTAGTCCTTGCACTTCACGTCCGTGCGGCCGTCGAGGCACTGCGCGATCGGCGTCGTCCAGTACCAGATCTTCGACGCGTAGATCTCGTCGCCGGCGTGGAAGGTGTCGCAGTGGGACTTGTCGGTGGTCAGCGAGCACGCCTTCTCGTTGGCCGGCGACTCGCCGAAGTACTCGGCCACCTGCGCGTTGGCCTCCGGGCTGACGATGTAGTCCAGCCACTTGTAGGCGCAGGTCTTGTGCTTGGACTTGGTCGACACCATCCAGGTGTCCGACCAGCCCGTCGCGCCCTCGGACGGCAGCACCGAGTCGACCGGCGAGCCCTCGCTCTTGGTGAGGTTCACGGTCACCTGCCACGCGGTGCCGGCGAGCACGTCGCCGTTCTTGAGCGCCTGGCTCTCCTTGAGGTAGTCCGACCAGTACTCGCTCACCATCGGGTTCTGCTGCTTGAGCAGGTCCACCGCCGCGTCGAACTGCTTGTCGTCCAGGGCATACGGGTTCTTGATGCCGAGGTCCGGCTTGTGCTTCATCAGGTACAGCGCGGCGTCGGCGATGTAGATCGGCGAGTCGTACGCGGTCAGCTTGCCCTTCTGCGGGCTGTCCGGGTCGAACACCGTCGACCACGACGTCGGTGCGGGCTTGACCTGGTCGGTCCGGTAGGCCAGCACGTTCGCGCCCCAGCCGTGCGGGATGCCGTACTCCTTGCCGCTGACGCTGTTCCACGGCTTGTCCTTGAGGAACTCGAAGATGTCGGCGTAGTTCGGCACGAGGTCGGTGTTGACCGGTTCCACGTCGCCGGCCGCGATGAGCCGCAGCGACGCGTCACCAGACGCCGAGACCACGTCGTACTCGCCGGTCTTCATCAGCGTCACGGACTCGTCGGAGGTGCCGAAGGTCTTCACGCTGACCTGGCAGCCGGTCTCCTTCTCGAACGGGGAGACCCAGTCGATCTCGGGGTCGGTCGAGCCGTCCTCGGCGTAGCCCGGCCAGGCCAGCACGGACAGCGCGCCCTCCGGCTCGCCGAGCTTCTCCAGGGCCGGCAGGTCCGGCGGCGAGAAACCGTTCTCGTTGGGGGCGCCACCACCCCCGCCGCTGTCCTCGCTCGCCGTGCCGCACGCGGCGACCAGTACGCCGGCGCCGAACAACGCCAGCGCGAGCATGCGCTTCTTCATGGCAATCCTTTCGTCGGCGAATCGGCTTCCGGCACCCGGACGTTGTGCTCCTGCCGCCAGGTCAACCGCACCCGGCTGTCCGGGAAGTCCACGGGTTCGCTGTTCTGCCGCACCACGGTGAGCTGGCCGCCGGCGTCGAGGGTGACCTCGTAGCGGACGGTCGCGCCCGCGTAGACGACGTTGGTCACCGTGCCCGTGGCGGCCACCTCGCCGTCCGGTGCGGCGTGGGAGAGGTCGGCGTCGATGCGGATCTTCTCCGGCCGGATGCTGTAGGTGCCGTCCCGGCCGAGCACGCTCTCCGCGCCACGGCCGCGCAGCAGGTTCGAGGTGCCGACGAACCCGGCCACGAACGGCGACGCGGGCTTCTCGTACACCTCGACCGGCGTGCCGACCTGCTCGATGCGACCGTCGTTGAACACCGCGATCCGATCGCTCATGGTCAGCGCCTCGTCCTGGTCGTGCGTCACGAAGATGAACGTGATGCCGACGTCGCGCTGGATCTGCTTGAGCTCGGTCTGCATGGCGAGGCGCAGCTTCAGGTCGAGCGCGCCGAGCGGCTCGTCGAGCAGCAGCACCTTGGGACGGTTGACGAGCGCGCGGGCGAGCGCCACGCGCTGGCGCTGGCCGCCGGAGAGCTGGGCGGGCTTGCGGTCGCCGAAGTCGTCGAGCCGCACGGTCTTCAGCGCGTCGGCGGCCCGCGAGCCGCGCTCCGCCCGCGGCACCCCCTTCACCCGCAGCCCGTACTCGACGTTCTGGCGCACGGACATGTGCGGGAAGAGCGCGTAGTCCTGGAAGACCGTGTTGACGTCGCGGTCGAATGGCGCGAGCTTGCCGACCTCACGGCCGTCGAGCTCGATCGTGCCGGCGGTCGGCTGCTCGAACCCGGCGATGAGCCGCAGCACCGTGGTCTTGCCCGACCCGGAGGGACCGAGCATGGAGAAGAACTCACCCGGCGGCACGTCGAGGTCGATGCCGTCGACGGCCGTGATGGCGCCGAAGTCCTTGCGAAGCCCGCGAAGCGCGACGGCCGGGGACGGTGCCGCCTCCCCGGAATCAATGGTCTTGGTCACCTTGGGTTCGATGCCCTTCGGTTCGGCGCGTACTTGTGGCTGGGTCGCGTCCCGTTCCCCTAGGTGCGGTTGGAGCCGCGGTCGTTGCCGCCCTTGAGCATCTAAAACATATAAGCTCATATGTAATATGGCAACAGTCCTGCGATTTGGGGTCCGTGATGCGCAAGGGGATGTCGCACGGTGCGCGGTCCGCGATGTTCGCGCCGCTCGACCAGCTTGGCCGCGCGGAGGCGGTCACCGAGCGGCTGGTCGACGCGATCACGTTCGGCCTGCTCGCCGACACCGAACGCCTGCCGAGCGAGGCCGAGCTCGCCGCCCAGTTCGGTGTCTCCACCGTCACGGTCCGGGAGGCGCTGGTGGCCCTCCGGCAGCTCGGCCTCGTCGAGACCCGCCGCGGCCGCGCCGGCGGCAGCTTCGTCAAGGCGCCGGCCGGTCCGTCCACACAGTCCTGGCAGGACGCCCTGCGCGCGGTCTCGCTCGGCGACCTGCGCGACATCGGCGACCACTACGCGGCCATCGCCGGCGCGGCCGCCCGGCTGGCCGCGGAGCGAAGCTCCACAGAGGACATCCAGCGGCTCGAACTGGCCGCAGCGGACATGCGCGGCGCCACCGGGGCCGAGATCGCCCGTGCCGAGCGCCAGTTCCACCTCGAGGTCGCCGCGGCCGCGCAGTCGCCCCGGCTGACCCGCGAGGAGGTGCAGCTGCAGCGGGCGTGCGGCGGCCTCCTGTGGCTGCCGCTGACGCCGGGCGAGCGTGGCGCGCTCACCACCCACCGGGAGATCACCGCGGCGATCGCCCGCGGCGAGGGGGATGCGGCGCGCGAGCTGACCGAGGAGCATGTCCTTGATGCGTTAGCCCTGTTGGCGGAGCTACATTTGGACCTTGTGACCCCCTGAGTGGTGGCATCGAGGTGAGAACGGTGGACGGAAGGCGTCCGGTCGCCGGGGACGAGATCGTCGAGCAGGTGTCCACGCTCGTGGAGGGGGTCTTCGAGCGGCTGAAGCCCGTGCTGGTCGCGGTCGAGTCGCTGCTCGCCGAGTCGGCCCAGATCCACACGCGAGACCTCGGCCGGCTGAGCCCGACCGTGGTCGACGCGCTCGGCGGCTTCGTCGTCGGCGCCGGCTACATCTGTGCGCCCCACACGCTCGCCGACCAGGAGTTCGGCTTCCAGTGGTGGGAGACCAACCCGGGCGCCGCGCCCACGCAGCTGTTCATCAGCCTCGACCCGGCGAGCGAGAACTTCCTCGACTACACGCGACAGTCCTGGTTCACCGTCCCGCGCGACACCGGCCGCCGGCACATCACCGGCCCGTACGTCGACTACCTCTGCACCGACGAGTACACGCTGACGTTCACGATCCCGGTTCGCCGCCGCGGCGTGTTCGCCGGCGTCGTGGGCGCGGACGTCTACGTGCGGGAGTTCGAGCGGGCGCTGCGGCCGAAGCTGCGCTCGCTCGGCCGGCGGGCCGCGCTCGTCAACGCGCAGGGCCGGGTGATCGTGTCGAACAACATCCGCCAGGCCACCGGGTCGCTGGTGCGCGAGGTCGACGTGCCGGCGTGGTGGATGACCCAGACCGGGTCGCCCGGCGGCACGACGCTGCGCCGCTGCGGCGACGCCCCGATCGCGCTCGTCGACTCCGCGCCGTAGGTCAGGCCTCCGCCGCCCAGCGGTCGCTGCGCTCGCGCATCTCCTCGATCGACAGGTCCTCGCGCGGGGTCGCGAGCGACCAGCGGTGGCCGAACGGGTCCTGGATCATCGCGTACCGGTCTCCCCAGAACTGGTCCGCGGGATCCATCAGGCTCGTCGCGCCGGCGGCCAGCGCGGTGGCGAACGCCGCGTCCACGTCGTCGACGTACAGGTGCAGCGTGACCGGCGTGCCGCCGAGCGCGGTCGGCGACTGGCCGGCGAAGTCGTCGTGCAGCAGCAGGCGGCCGCGGTTGACCAGCAGCTCGCAGTGCGTGACCCGGCCGTCCGGCCCGTGGTGGCGCAGCAGCTCGTCCGCGTGGAACGCCGCCCGGTAGAAGCGCACGGCCGCGTCCGCGTCACCGACCGTCAGCTGTGGCGTGACGCCGGGGAACTCGTCGTCGAGGCTCATCCGCAGGCCTTCCTTTCCGACCGCAGCAGCGCCTGCGCGGTCTCGCTGCTCAGCAACCCCGCGAGGCGCTGCGCCTCGTCGCGCACCGCGGTCCGCCCGGCCGCCGTGATCCGGTAGTAGCGGCGGCGGCCCGCCCGCCCGTCGGGCTTGGGATCCACCGGCGCCGCGTCGATCTCCTCGATCAGGCCGTCGATCCGCATCCGCTGCAGGGTCCGGTAGAGGGTCGCCTCGCCGAGCCGGATCGAGCCCGCGCTGAGGCGGCCGGCGTGCTCGATGAGCGCGTAGCCGTGGCGGTCGGACTCGGTGAGGGCGAGCAGTACCACGAACATCGCGGGAGTTATAACCATTGTGGATACCTCCACGGTGGAGGATACTAGCGCGCATGGTTGATCATGACGAGCAGGCACGGCGGCGGGCGTGGTGGGCACACCGGCAGGGGCTGTCCGGCCGGCCGGACCCGGCATCGGCGGCCGACGTGCTGGCCCGCACCGGATGGGCGCGCTCGGTCGGCGGCGCCAACCCGTACCTCACGCTGTTCGCGCGGATGTGCGCCGACCGCGAGTCGGTGGACAAGGCCGCGCAGGCGCTCGAGCTGTACGAGCTGCCCGCCGCGCGCGGCTGCACCTACGTCCTGCCCGCGGCCCACTTCGGGCTCGGCCTGCAGGTCGGGCGCGGCGCGACGAACGGCGAGCTGTCGCTGCTCGCCCGCCTGGGCGTGCCGCGCGCGGAGATCGACGCGCTCGCGGACGCGGTGCTGGACGTCGTCGGTGCGCAGCCGCTCGATCCCGCGGACCTGAAGGCGGCGCTGGGAGATCGCGTGCGCAGCCTGGGGGAGGAGGGCCGCAAGCGTGGCGCCGCAACGACTCTGCCGGCGACGCTCGGCCTGCTGCAGTCCTCGGGAGCGCTGCGCCGGGTGCCGATCGACGGGCGGCTGGACAAGCAGCGCTACGGCTACGTGCGGTGGGACGCGCCGGCGACCGCGCTGACCGACGAGGAGGCGCGCGCCGAGCTGGCGCGGCTGTACTTCGACTGGACCGGCCCGGCGAGCCTTGGCCACTTCCGGTGGTTCAGCGCGTTCTCCGCGAAGGACGCGAAGGCCGCCGTTGCCGGGCTGGAGCTGACCGACGTCGGCGACGGGTTGCTGCTGCCCGCCCACCTGCGCGCGGAGTACGAGACCTTCGAGCCGCCGGCGGACCCCGCGTACCACCTGCTCGCCGGCATCGACGCGCTGGTCCTGCTGCGCCGCGACCACCCCTCGCTGGTCGACGGCGACCCGGGGCTGCCGGGCGAGCCGCCGGTCACCGCGACCAAGGACCTCACCGACCACCCGATCACCGACCGCGGCCGGATCGTCGGGCTGTGGCAGTACGACCCGGCCGCCGAACGCGTGGTGTGGTGGCTCTTCGGCAAGGCGGCCGACCCGGCAGCCCTGGGCGCGGTGGTGGCCGAGACGGAGGCGTTCGTCCGCGACCAGCTCGGCGACGCGCGGAGCTTCAGCCTGGACAGCCCGAAGTCGCGCGCACCCCGGCTCGCCGCACTGCGCGCCGCGGGCGGCACGGGCTGACACGTCCTCTTCGGACTCCTCAGCGGGTCAGCGTGCGGAAGGCGAGGTTGCGGCCGTGGCCCTGGCCGACCGCAAGCGCGAACCACAGGCGGAGCATGCCGTCGACGACGTCCTGCTGGCCCTCGCCCAGGTACATGGGCCGCAGGCCGACCGCGGAGATCAGCGTGTCCATGGTCTCCCGGTCGGCTTCGGCGCAGGAGTAGAACAGGTCGGCCGCGACGCCGTCGAAGACCGGGTCGGCGAAGTTCTCGCCGCCGAGCGTGTTGAACGCGCGCGCGTACCTGGCACCCGGAGCGAACCGGGCGACGAGGCCGGCGTGGTTCGCGACCGGGCCGCCGACGTTGTTCGCCGCGTCGATGACGAGCTTGCCGTCCAGCGTGGCGCCGTGCGTGCGCAGCAGGTCCTCTACCGCGGCCGCCGGCAGGGCCAGCAGCACGGTGTCGGCTTCGGCGATGGCGTCGGGGACGCCGGCCGTCGTCGCGCCGGTGTCCCCGGCGACCGACTTGTCGTCCGGGTGGCGCGAGCCGAAGACCGTGGCGTGGCCGGCGCGCGCGAACGCCCGCCCGAGCGTGCCACCGATGAACCCCGTGCCGATGACCGCGATGGTCACGTTCCCGCCTCCAGGTCGTCCGAGCCGAACCCGCGCAAGGCTACACGCGCAACCGGAAGGCGGGATCGGACTCGATCGTGGCCACGTCCATCTGCGCCTTCTGCAACGAGCCGGAGAAGTCCCAGTTCATCGACTGCCACCGGGTGAACTGGTCGAGCACCCAGACGCCCGACTGGCGGCTGCCGTTGCCGGACTTTCCGTTGCCGCCGAAGGGAAGGTGCGCCTCGGCGCCGGACGTGGAGTTGTTCACGCTGACCATGCCGGCCGAGATTCCTTGCCGGAAGCGAAAAGCAGTGCCCGGGTCGTTCGTGTACACCGCGGCCGAGAGCCCGTAGCCGGGCGCGTTCGCGAGCTCGATCGCCTCGTCCAGCGTCCGGTACGTGGTGACGCCGACGATCGGGCCGAACGTCTCCTCGGTGAAGACCTTGTCGCCCGGGCGCACACCGTCGAGCAGCACCGGGTGGTAGTAGAGCCCGGTGGCCGGGTCGCCGACGAACCCCTGGCGCGGCGCCTCCGCGGTGATGCGGCCGACCGCGCTCGAGCCGAGCACCGTGTGGTGGTCGCCGACCCAGCCGAGCGTGTTCTCGAAGCCACGGGCGAACTTCTCGTCCAGCAGCGGGCCGAACACGACGTCCGCGGTCGGGTCGCCGACCGGGGCGATGCGTACCGCGTCGGCGAACCGGCGGACGAACTCGTCGTGCACGTCCGCGTGCGCGATCACGGTGCCGAGCGAGGTGCAGCGCTGCCCCGCGGTGCCGTACCCGGAGAACAACGCGGCCTCCACCGCCAGGTTCAGGTCCGCGTCCGGCGCGAGCACCATCGGGTTCTTCCCGCCGAGCTCCAGGCAGGGCGTCTGCACGTGCCGCCCGCAGAGCTCGCCGATGCGCCGGCCGACCGCGGTGGAACCGGTGAAGCCGACCTTGTCCACGAGCCGGCCGGTGAGCGCGGCGTCGAGCCCGGCGTAGGTCGTCTCGCCGTCGGCGAACACGAGGTTCAGCACGCCGGCGGGCACGCCCGCGTGCCAGGCGAGGTCGCAGAGCGCGCGTGCGGTCGCGGCGGCGTACTCGGCCGGCTTCCACACCACGGCGTTGCCGCACAGCAACGCGGGCGCGAGGTACCACGAGGGCACCGCGACGGGGAAGTTCCCGGCCGTGATCACCATCGCGACGCCGACCGGCACGCGGTAGGTGAACAGCTGCTTGTCCGGCATCTCGGAGGGGACGGTGTGCCCGTAGAGCCGCCGGCCCTCGCCGAGGAAGAACTCGCAGGTGTCGATGATCTCCTGCACCTCGCCGAGCGCCTCCGCGAGCGGCTTGCCGATCTCGCGGGTGACGAGCCGGGCGAGGGCGTCCTTGTTGGCCGCCACGAGCCGGCCGAACGCGCCGACGACCTGCCCGCGGACGGGAGCCGGCACCTTGGCCCACTCGCGCTGCGCGCGCCGGGCCGCGGCGCACGCCTCCCGCACGGTTACCGCGTCCGCGAGCTCGACCCGTGCGACGAGGTCGGCGAGATCGGCGGGATTCCGCGACTCGAAAGTGGTCCCGGGGCCGGCATCCTTGCCGTCGATCACGGAGCTCAGCACGAGGCCACCTTCTTCCTGCGCGTCCGGCATCGCGCTCCACACTAGCCACGCCGGTCGGTGGCCGGCCGCCTGCGCAGCGAGGCGATCGTGGCCCTGCCCCGCGCACCGGTGGAAGGGTCGTGGCCATGCCGGACGTCTACCTCACGATCGCCTCCGCGGGCGACGACCTGGTGGGGCCGCTCGCCGAGATCCTCGAGCAGCGGGCGGCCGACCCGCGGCAGCGCGCGATGCGCGAGGCGTACCTCGCCGACGTCGAGTTTCCGCCCGGTGCGCGGGTCCTCGAGATCGGGTGCGGCCCGGGCCCGGTGGCGCGGGAGCTCGCCGCCCGGCCGGGCGTGCGCGAGGTCGTCGGGGTGGACCCGTCACCGGAGTTCCTGGCGCGGGCCAAGGAACTGGCCGCCGGGCTGGCGAACCTCACGTTCGTCCAGGGTGACGGCCGCGCGCTGCCGTTCGACGAGGGCGAGTTCGACGTCGTCGTGTGCCACACCGTGCTCTGCCACGTGCCCGGCCCCGAGGCGGTCCTCGCGGAAACCGTGCGGGTGCTGCGGCCGGGCGGCATGCTGGCCGTGTTCGACGGCGACTACATCACGACCACGGTCGCCACCGGGCCGTTCGATCCGCTGCAGGCATGCGCCGAGTCGTGCCGCGAGAACCTCGTACACGATCCGTGGCTGGCCCGGCGGCTGCCCGTGCTGCTTGGCGAGGCCGGGTTCACCGACCTCCGCCTGCGCGGGCACAGCTACGTCGAGGCACCCGCGTCGGACGGCTACCTGCTCTCGCTGATCGACCGGGGCGCCGACGCGCTGGTGGCCGCCGGGCGGGTCGGTGCGGAGGCGGCGGCGGCGCTCAAGACGGAGGCGCGGCGCCGCTGCGAAGCGGGGACCTTCTTCGGCCACATCGCCTACGTCAGCGCCGTCGCCCGGAAGGCTTGAGGGCCTCGGCGGCGTCGGCGAGCTTGCCGAGGGCGGCGAGCATCGCGGCGCGGTCGGGCTCCGGCACGGCGGCCAGCGCCGCGTCGAGCCGGGCCGGGTCCAGGACGGTGTCCGCGGCCACGCGCTCGTGGCCCTTCGGGGTGAGCGTGATCGCGAGCCGGCGCTCGTTGCCGGGGTCGCGGACGCGGTGCACGAAGCCCCGCTCGGCGAGCCGCTTCACGATGGTCGACGTCGTGCTCTTGGGCAGCCCGAGGTGGCCCGCCAGCCAGCCGAGGTTGACCGGCCGCTCGGGCTCGAGGTGGTGGAGCAGCTGGCGTTCGTGCTGGCTGAGATCGGGTGTGTCCGGCCGGTTGAGCGCAGCCCACAACCGTGTGTACAGTTGCTCGAAAAGTTCCATCTCTGAACTGTTCATACGTTGACCATTATACGAGGTGCGGCGATGGGTTGGCTCGTGATCACCGGAATCGTCGTCGGGGTGTTGGTCCTGGTGGTGCTGGCCGTCATGGCGATCGGCGCGGCACTGCCCAAGGAGCACGTCGCCGCCCGGCGGATCAGTCTGCCCGTCGAACCGCCCGAGGTGTGGGCGGCGCTGACCGACGTGTCGGCGTTCCCGGCGTGGCGGCCGCGGGTCGAGCGGGTCGAGGTGCTCGGCACGGATCCGTTGCGGTGGCGCGAGTTCGGCCGGGACGGGAAGATCACCTTCGAGATGTCGGAGACCGACGCGCCCCGGCGGCTCGTCAGCCGGATCACCGACGACAAGCTGCCGTTCGGCGGCACCTGGACCTACGACATCGCGCCGTCCGGCGGCGGCAGCACGGTGACGGTGACCGAGCACGGCGAGGTCCGCAACGTCCTGTTCCGCTTCGTCTCCCGCTTCGTCATGGGCCACACGGCAACGATCGACGGCTACCTGACCGCGCTGGGCGGGAAGTTCGGGCACCCGGTCACGCCGGACGCGGCCGAGGCGCGCTAGTCGCTCGTGGGCCAGATGAGACCTTGGTCGGTCCAGGCAACACCCTTGTTGCGGCACAGACAGAAGGGGTGACCAACGGGGTCGGTGTAAACGCGCCAGCCGTAGCCGTCGGGGCCGATCGAGTCCCGCTGCAGGGTCGCGCCGAGGGCCAGGACGCGGCTCTGTTCGGCCTCGATGTCGTCGACTTCGAAGTCGAGGTGGAACTGCTTGGGGTGCTCGCTGTCGGGCCACTGCGGGGCGCGGTAGCCCGCCACCCGGATGAAGGCCAGCTCGATCTCGCCGAACTGGATACCGGCCCAGTTTTCGTCGCCGCCCTCCTTGACCGGGCGACCCGTCACCTCGGAGTAGAAGGCCGCCAGCTTCATCGTGTCTGGGCAGTCGATGATGAAGTCGGTGAGGCGCAGCATCAGGCAATCGTGCCACAAGACCAACCAGCCGGCCTTTGGGACAGGTCCTAGCCGGACTCCGCGGCGAGCCGGGCCAGCAGGTCGCGGGTCGCCGCGGCCATCGTCGGCTCGATGCCGCGTGATCGCCGCTGACAGTCCTTTGTAGAACACACTGCCGAGCAGCTCCGCCACCCGCGCGGCGGCCGGCCCGCCGGCCGGCATGGGCGTGCGCAGGCGGTGGCCGGGACCGGCGCCGTGAGCGCGACGTCCGCGAACGGAACGCCGTGTTCGGCCGCGATGTCCGCGAGGGTTCGCTTGGTGCCCGGGGAGGCGGTGTTGAGGTCGGCCCAGAGCGCGGCGCCGCCGATGCCCGCACGCAGCGCGCCGGCCGACTTCTTCGCGGTCGTCAGGCACAGCACGAGGTCGGCGCCGCCCGCGGCGTCCGCCTCGCCCAGGCCGAGAACGGCCACGGTGATGCTCACGACACGGTTGTGGCCGACGGATTTCGGTTGCGCGCACTGCCTAACCTGGCCACATGGCAACGGATCGGCCCGCGGCGACCCTGCGCGCGTTCGTGGCCGGCGGGCGGCTGGTGCGGCTGCCGGCGCGGCGCGGGCGGCGGCGGGTCGTGCTGGAGCACGTCGTGCGGTCCTTCGAGCCCGGGCGGCGGTTCGCCGAGAAGGAGGTCGACGCCGTGCTGCGGGCGTGGTGCGAGGGCGGCGCCACCGACTACGTGAGCCTGCGCCGCCACCTCGTCGACGAGGGGCTGCTCTCCCGCGAGGACGGGCTCTACTGGCGCTCCGGCGGCTGGGTCGACGTCCTCGGCGGAGGCTGAGTCACCACGCGGGGTGCGCGGACACGCCGCCGTCCACCGTGAGGTCGTGGCCGGTGATCCACGAGGCCATCGGAGAGGCGAGGAACACGCACGCGTTCCCGACGTCGGCGGGCTCGCCGAGACGGCGCAGCGGGGCGGCGCGGTGCCAGCGCTCGACGCCCTCGGGCCAGTCTGCGGCGAGCCCCGGCCGGTCGACGAGGCCGGGCGACACCGTGTTGACCCGGATGCCGAGCGGGCCGTACTCGAGGGCCGCGGCGCGGGCGTGCATGACGAGCGCGGCCTTCGCCGACGCGTAGTGCGCGTGGCCGAACGCGGGCCGGGTGGCCTCGATCGACGCGATGTGCGTGACGCTGCCACCGGTCTCGCGCATGACCCGAGCGGCCGCCTGCGTGCACGCGAACGCGCTGGTCAGGTTCGCGTCGAGCATGGCGCGCCACGACTCGGCGGTCAGGACTTCGAGGTTCTCGACGGGCTGGATGCCGGCGTTGTTGACCAGGTTGTCCAGCCGCCCCCGCCACGCCGCGGCCGCGTCGACGAGGTCGTGGCAGGCCCGCTCGCCGGTCAGGTCGGCGGAAAGGACGTGCGCCGCGCCGCCCGCCGACCGGATGCGGCCGGCCAGCTCCCCGGCGCCCGACCGGTCCCGGTGGTAGTGGACGACGACCGCGCCGCCGGCCGCCGCGAACCGCCGCGCGATGCCGTGGCCGATCGTGCCGCTGGCGCCGGTGACCAGCGTGACCGTGCCGGTCAGGTCGGGCAGGTCAGCCATGCTCGCTCAGCCGCGACTCGCCACCGGGCCGGCACAGCGCCCGGATGCGCTCGGCCGCCGCGGGGTAGCGGGCGCACAGCTCGCCGGCCTCGCCGCCCTCGTAGTCGGCCGGCACGAAGCCCGGCGCCATCGTGGTGCCGCACAGGGTCCACCGTCCGCCAGGAACGACCTGCGCGCCCATCCACGTACCCGCGGGGACGGTGAGCTGGACCCGGTCCGGGCCCAGTGTCTCGACGCGCGTGCCGCCGTCCGGGTCGAGCAGCAGCAGCTCCAGCGGGTCGCCGCGGTAGAAGTGCCACACCTCGTCGATCGGGAGCCGGTGCATGGCGGAGAAGAGGTCGTCCGCCGCCGCGAACAACGCGATGATCGCCGAGCCCGCCGGCCGGCCCGTCGCGTCGGGCGGTCCCGCCCAGGTCCGCCGGAACAGCCCGCCCTCCACCGGCAACGGCTCGAGCCCGTAGCGCGCCGCGATGTCGCTCACGTCGGTCACGTCGGTCACGGAGGCCACTGTAGATCCCCGGCAACTCCCCGCCACTCAGCGCGCGTACTCCGGCAGCCGTCGGGCGAGGGCGTCCGGAGCGGGCATGGCGGCGATCTCGGCGGCGACCGCGCGGGCGGCGTCGCGATGGCCGGAGTCGCGCAGCAGCATGCCGGCGCGGTCCGCGATCGCGTCCGCGCCGGCCTCGCCGGGCAGCAGGCGCACCGCGGCGCCCGAGCCGGCGAGTGCCTCGGCGTTCGCGAACTGGTCGGCGCCCTGCGGCAGGACGAGCTGCGGGACGCCGGCCGCGAGCGCGCCGAGCGTGGTGCCGCTGCCGCCGTGGTGGACGACGACGTCCACGTGTGGCAGCAGCTCGGCCTGCGGCACCCACGCCCGCACGGTGACGCCCGCCGGCAGCGTCCCCAGCTCCGCGGGCGCCACCCGCCCGGCCGCGACGATCACCTGGGCGTCGAGCCGCGCGAGCCCGGCGATGGCCGTGGTGAGCAGCTCCGGTGTGCCGAACGCGGTGCCGAGTGTCAGGTAGACGCGCCGCCGGCCGTCCCATGTGGGCAGTTCGCCCGGCTCGGCGAACGGCACCGGGCGCAGCTCGATCCGCTCCGCGGTGGCGAGGAAGTCCTTGTCCTGCAAGGACGGCGGGCAGATGTCGACGTGTGGCCGGTCCGCCGCCCCGGCCACGCCGGTGGGCAGCTCGAGGCCGATGCCGGCGGGAATCATGCGGCCGAACCCGTGCCACAGACCGGGAATCCCGGCCCGGTGGGCGGCGACGGCGGCGCCGGGCAGGCCCCACTCGTGCACCACGAGGTCGGGTCTCAGCCGGGCCAGCTCGGGTTCGAGGTCCTCGGCGTAGATCTCGTAGAACGAGTCCGCCGGGCGGAACGGCCGCAGCCCGCGCGCGGCCAGCGGTGCGTGCACGTGCTCGCCCGCGGCGAAGTGGACCTCGTGCCCGGCATCCCGGGCCGCGATCGCCAGCGGGATCAGCGGGTAGGTGTGGCCCGGCGACGCCAGGCTCGCGAACAGCACGCGCATACGACGAACCTACGGGCGCGACCTCGTGCGCGGCGGCGCGTTCGCGCACGGCGATGCGCCTACGAAAGCTCCTGGTTCAACCGGTGCAGGTCCGCGGCCAGCTCGCGGCAGCTGACGCAGCCGTCCAGGTGCGCGGTGATCGTCCGCATCCGGCGCGGGGTCAGCGTGTGCCGGACCCAGCCGGCCAGCTGCTCGACCGCCACGCGGCAGCGGCGCTGCCCGGCGGCCGGCAGGTGCTGGTCGAGGTAGGCCTGCCGCAGGCCCTCGCGGGCGCGGTACGCCAGCGCGGCCACGCCGTTCGGGGTCAGCCCGAGCAGCGGCGCCACCTGTGCCGGCGGGCGGCCCTCGACCTCGGTGTACCAGAGCACGAGCCGCCACCGTTCGGGTAACCGGGCGAACGCCGCGGCGGCCACGTCGGCGTTCAGCTTGGCGGTGACCGGATCGTCGTGGCGGTCCGGCCATTTCTCCGGCACGTCCGCCACGAGGGACAGCAGCGACTCCTGGCGGCGGATGCTGATCATCGAGTTGCGAATTGTCGCGAGCAGATAAGGGCGGAGTTGGTCCCGGGGGCCTTGGCCGGTCCGCAATATCCGCAACACGTTCGTGAAGGATTCGGCCACCAGATCGTCGCGCTCGGCCCGGGTCGCCGCCACCGCCGTCGCCGCCCGCCGGGCCGCACCCAGATGCCGCTCGTACAACACTCCGTACGCGGCCACATCGCCCTGGCGGACAGCGGTGAGCAGCGCCGAATCATCCGGATCGAACTCCGGCCCGGACGTGTCCTCCAGCGGCTCGCTCAAGCCGACACCTCCCCAGTGATGCATCTGCACGTGCATACGCACCGTCATCCAAGTAACGAATGGCGTGACGGAAGGGTGTGAGCATTCGCAAACGGAAAGAGAACTTGCCGGAGTTTTGGCGCCGCTAATTCCTACGTGTTGCGCGCGACGCGCGGCGCGTGCGGAAATTTCTCTGGATTCGCGCAATACGGCGCCGCATCGAGCACCGGTCGCGAGCGGGACGCGGTCAGCCCGTGACCGCGTCCGGCTGTGCTGCCGGTGCGGCCGGCGGCTGCGCGGGCGCGGGGATCATCGACGCGGTGCCGTTCGGCGACTTGACCTCACTCGCCAGCGAGGTGAGGACCGACAGCACACCGGCCATTCCGGACGCCGAGAACGCGGCGGCCCAGTCGGTGTCAAGGAGCCCTGTGCCCGCGGCGACCACCAGCGCGCCGAACACCTGCGCGACGGTCCGGATCGCGCGCTCGAACGCGTCCTTCCAGAATGCCGCCTTCCACATCACGGTCACCTCCGGGGAGTTCGACTGCCGTGTCGTCGGAAAGGAGGGCCGCCGGCACCGCCGTGATACACCGCCGGGCCATGCGGTACGAACACGTTGCCGGAGAAGGTGCCGGAGAAAGGTGCCGGAGATGTGCGGGAGAAGTCGCCGGAGAAGGAGCTCAGTTGTGCGGCGGCAGGGTCCACGTCATCGTGACCGTCGTGCCGGTGTCGACCCGCGTGATCGTCGTGTCGTCGGCCAGCGCGCGCATCAGCAGGATGCCGCGGCCGCGGATCCCGTCGCTCGGCACCGGTGGCTTCCACCGGCCGTAGTCGGTCACCGTGACGATGATCGTGCCGTCCGGGGTGCGCGCGGCGTGCAGGTCGACGACCCCGTCGAGGTCGTCGCCTGCCGCGTCCACGTAGGCGTGCTCGACCGAGTTGGCCATCGCCTCGTACGTGGCGAGCACCAGCTCCTCCCGCTGCTGCCCGGGCATGCCGATGCCGCTCGCCCAGCGATTCAGCGCGTGCCGCGTCTCCGCCAGCCGGTCGGCGTCCGCGGGGACGCGACAGTGGATCTCGCGCAGCGAGCCGGCACCGGTCGAGGCGCTCACGCGGGATCGCCGCCGTCGGTGTGGCGCACGTGGATGAACGCGATGTCGTCGTCGTGGCTGCCGCTCGTGAGGTGTTCGATGAGCGCGTCGCACGCCGCACCGACGTCCTCCCGGTTGCGCAGCATGGTCACCGCCGCGACGAAGTTGTCGATGCCGACCGACAGGTCGCGAGTCGCGCTCTCGACCAGGCCGTCGGTGTAGAGCACGAGTTCGGTGCCCGGCGGGAAGTCGGTCTGGCTCTGCCGGAACTCGCTGCCCACCCCCAGGGGTTGGGCCATGGCCTCGCCGATCTGCTCGACCATCCCGTCCGTGCGCATCAGCACGGCCGGCAGGTGACCTGCGTTGGCGTAGACGAGCGTGCCGTCCATCGGGTCGTGCACGGCGTAGAAGCAGGTCACGAACGTCGGCTCCGGCATGGCGGCCGCCAGCAGCGACACGTTGCGCAACAGCTCGCCGGGGGAGAGGTCGAGCAGCGCGTACGAACGGATCGCCGTGCGCATCTGACCCATCACGGCCGCCGCGGTGACCCCGTGCCCGACGACGTCGCCGATCACGAACGCGGTGCGCCCCGCGCGCAGCTGGATCACGTCGAACCAGTCGCCGCCGACCTTGCTGCCGGTGGCCGCCGGCAGGTACCGGGTGCAGATCGCGAGCCCGGGGATCTCCGGCACGGTCGGCAGCATGCTGCGGGACAGCTCGGTCGCGAGGTTGCGTTCTCGGTCGAACAGCCGGGCGTTGTCCAGCGCGATGGCCGCGTACCCCGCGATGCCCTCGGCCAGGTACTCGTGCCGCGGGGTGAACTGGCCCGGGGCCGGGTGGCCGAAGAAGAACCCGCCGAGCACCTCACCGGTCGACGGGCTCACCGCCGACACCGCGAGATAGCTGCGCACGGGCAGGTGACCCTCGGGCATGCCGTGGTACGGGGCGTTGTGGCCGAACCGGCGGTCGAGGGTGATGTCGTTGCTGCGGACGGTGCCGGTCCCGTCGAACGTCGGCGCGAAGACCTGCGTGTTTCGTGGCATCGGGAAGCGCTCGAACGCCTCGCGCGGGGCGCCGGAGAGCGTGTAGAGCGTGTACGACTCGCCGTACTCGTCGACCAGGTTGTAGAAGAACGCGCCGAACGCCGCGCCGGTGGCCTTCGTGGCCGCGTTCGTGGCGTCCTGCACGAGCTGGCTGATGTCGAGCTGGGCGGTGAGATGCCGGCCGACGGAGTGCAGCGTATCGACCACACCGGCCTCCGCGTGCAGCTGGTGCACGGTGTCGGTGAGCCGCTCCAGCTCGGACGCGTGGTCGCGGGCGGCGCGCTCGACGACCGCCAGGTAGTCGCGGACCGACGCGGTCGCGTCGCCCAGGTACGGCGCCAGCGCCGAGCGGACGGCGGCCGCCACCGGGCGCAGATGCGCCACCGTGTTCGGCAGCGGGAGCCGGCCCAGGACGACGAGGCAGACGTTGTCGCCCGAGGGCAGGACCCCGGCGAGCGCCAGGATCGAGACGACGACCGCGGCCGCGGCGATGTCCTCGTCGAGCGAGGCGAGCGGCAGCTCGAACACACCGATCCCGTCGGGTTCGAGCCGCTCGGACAGCGCGCGAAGGAAGGCGGCGTCGACCGGGTCGGGATCGGCCTGGGCGCCCGCGACGGCGGTCAGTACCGGGTCGCCGGTGGTCCCGTTGGCGTGCCCGCGCAGCGTGTAGCCGTGGACGCTCACCGCGGCGAAGCCCGCGCGCAGCTCGCCGGCCACGGCGTCCATCGCCGACTCGTAGTCGCCGGCCTGCTCGGCGCGCTCGCGGACCGACCCGGCCAGCCGCAGCGCGGCCGACAGGGTGAACGGCGGCGTCGGCTGCTCGTCCACCGGGGTTCCCGTCACCGATGCGGGCGTCATCTGCCGACCAGCGCGGCGGACAGGACCGGGAACACGACCAGCTCGTCGGTCAGCCGGGTCAGCTCCAGCGGCCGCATCGTGCGCCGGCTCGCGGCGACCACGTGCAGGCCGACGGCGGGCCGGCACAGCCGGTTGGCCTCGACCAGGGTCGCCATGCCCGCGGACGCGAGGAAGTCCACCTCGGTGAGGTCGACGACCACGAGCTCAGGGCCCTGCCGCAGCGCGCGGTCGACGAGTTGCCGGAGCTTGGGGGCGAGGGCCAGGTCGAGCGCGCCGGCGACGGTGAGCACGGCGGTGCGGCCCCGGTGTTCCAGTGCCACGGTGCCCGCCGACGTCGTCGCCATGCCCGACTGGGCGCCCCCGGACACCGACTCCGACACCGACTCCGTTTCCGCCACGCGACCAATAGTGCCGTCCGATCCGGTCACTTGGCCAGCATCTGCACCGTACCGATGCCCGAGATGACGATACGGATCAACGTGTTCGCGCGACGTCAATGTCGACGGACCCGACCGGCCCCCAACGAGTGGATCATGCGAACAGAGGACACCGACCAGCACCCCGACGTCAGACCGGACTTCACCCATACGGCACGGGTGATCACGGGCGTGGAGTCGCACGGCGACGTCCTCGTGCTGAAGGTCTCCGGTGACATCGGTGTCGGCACCGCGGCCCAGATCGTCGAGGTGGTCGACGCGATGCTCGAGCGGCGGCCCCCGGCGGTCGTGCTCGACCTGTCCGGGGTCACCTTCCTGTCCTCCGCCGGGCTCGCCGCGCTCGTCGACCTCCACCGGCGGGCCGCACCGGAAACCGGGTTCCGGGTGGTCGCCCGCCTGCCCGTCGTGCTCCGGCCGCTGGAGATCTCGGGGCTGACCGAGCTGCTCACGGTCCGTCCCTCGCTCGCCGAGGCCCTGGCGGCCGACGGCGAGCGAGGGCCGGCGCGCGGCTAGTCGACGACCATCCAGCCCAGCACCGGAGTGCTCTGCAGGTAGACGAGCACGCACATGAACAGCACGAACCCGATGCTCCAGCCGAGCACCCGGCGGAACAGGTCGCCCTCCTTGCCCTGCACGCCCACCGCCGACGCGGCGATCGCCAGGTTCTGCGGCGAGATCATCTTGCCGAGCACGCCGCCGGAGGAGTTCGCGGCCGCCATGAGCACCTGGGACAGGCCCGCCTCCTTGGCCGCGGTGATCTGCAGGAGCCCGAACAGCGAGTTCGACGACGTGTCCGAGCCCGTCACCGCCACGCCGAGCCAGCCGAGCAATGGCGAGAAGAACGCGAACAACCCGCCCGCGCCGGCGACGAAGAGGCCGAGCGTGATCGTCTGGCCCGACAGGTTCAGGATGAAGCCCAGCGCGAGCACCAGCATCACGGTCAGGATCGCGAACTTGAGCTGGTCGAGGGTGCGGCCGTAGGCACGCAGCGCGCGCCCGACACCGATCCGGAGCAACAACATGGTCAGCAGTCCGGAGATCAGCAGCAGCGTGCCGGCGGCCGAGAGCAGGTTGAGCTTGAACGTCGTCGCGACCGGGTCACCGGCCTCGTTGACGACGTGCAGGCCCGGCCACTGGAGGATCCAGGTCGCGACCTCGAGGCCGGTGCCCGACTCGCCGGGCTTGGTGGGCGGCTTGCCCGTGATCGCCGGCACCCGGGTCGCGAGCACGAACACCGCGATGATCACGAGGTACGGGGCGTAGGCCTTCCACACCTCGGCGGGCGGGTCGGCCACCTGCGTCTCGGTGCTGGTCCGCACGGAGCCGCCGCCGTCGACCGGCCGCCGCGGGGTGGTGGGCGCGGCGCCACCGCTGCCGTCCACGCCGTCCACGCCGGCGCCCGCGGTGTCCGCCTCGGTGTAGGGCTCCTTGGCATGCCACACGCGGGTGAACAGCAGCACGGCGAGCGCGGAGGTCAGCGCCGCGACGATGTCGGCGAGTGGCACGGACCAGAAGTTCGACGACAGGTACTGGAAGATGCCGAACACGACACCGCACACCAGCGCGGGTGCCCACGTCTGCCGCAGGCCGCGCCTACCGTCCACAATGACCACGAGCGCGAGCGGGACGAAGACCGCGAGGATCGGGGTCTGCCGGCCGACCATCGCGCCGAGGTCCTCGACCGGCAGGCCGGTGACGCCGGCCAGCGTCGTGATCGGGACCGCGAGGGCGCCGAACGCGACCGGCGCGGTGTTGGCGACCAGCGCGATCGCGGCGGCCTTCATCGGCCGGAAACCCAGCGCTATCAACATGACCGCGCTGATCGCGACCGGCGTGCCGAAGCCCGCCAGCGCTTCGAGCAGCGCGCCGAAACAGAACGCGACGATGATCGCCTGCACCCGCTGGTCCTCGCTGATCGACGCGAACGAGCGGCGCAGCACGTCGAAGTGCCCGGTGTCCACCGTGAGGTTGTAGATCCAGATCGCGTTGATGACGATCCACATGATCGGGAAGAACCCGAACGCAGCGCCCAGCAGGCCGGAGTTGAACGTGTCGCCCACCGGCATCGAGTAGGCGACGATGGCCACCAGCATGGCGACGACGACCGCGATGAGCGACGCGAGCCAGGCGCGCATGCGGACGACGCCGAGGAGTACGAACAGCACGAGCAGCGGCAGGATCGCGACCAACGCCGACAACCCGAGGGAGTCGTTGAGGGGGCTGTAGTCCTGTTGGAAGTCCGCGAGCAACATCGAGGACCCCTTTCCACGACGACGGAGAGAGTGGGGTCTTGCGTGGTTATTGCAGGTTCAACCAATGACGAATGATCGTACTTTCCCACGGGCTTCATGACGAGACCGGAAAATCCTCACCGAATGGGCGAAATGTCCGCTATCGCGGCAAAGTCCGCCCACCGCCCCGGGGCTCCTATCCTGTGCGCATGGACCTGGAGTTCACCGGCGAGATGTGGTTCTGGAAGGGCCCGGCACCGTGGCACTTCGTGACCGTGCCCGACGAGGAGTCGGGCGCGCTGGAGGCCGCTTCCTCGTTCGTGACCTACGGGTGGGGGATGATCCCGGTCGCCGCGCGGATCGGGCGCACCGGCTGGGCGACGTCGCTGTACCCGAAGGGCGGCCGCTACATCGTGCCCGTGAAGACCCGGGTGCGGAAGGCGGAGGACCTCTCCGTGGGCGACGTGGTGACGGTTCACCTTTCCGTCGAGGTCTGACCGCATTCCACCGCTTTCCCCGCCGCGTGGTCCGTTCCGGATAGTCGCAAGTGGACGCAGTGGTCATGGCACGACGCCGGCCGGCTCCGGCCCGCCCGCGCGGGATCGGGTGGCCGTCGGCCGCGTCGGCCGCCGGATCGCTCGCGACGTGGCCGCGACCGGGCCGCGAACGGTATGGCTGACGGGACATCGACCACCTACGCTTGGGGCATGCTCCGGCACAGGGTGCACGTGCTCGCGTTGGCCGACTGCACCGCGCTGGTCCCGATCGGACTGATGGACATCCTGCGCAAGTCGATCGAGCTCGCCGGGCAGCTCGCCGTAGCCGGCCCGGAAGTCGACGTCACGCTCGTCTCGGCGACGGCCGACCGGACGATCACGCTCGCCGGCGACGTGCGGCTGGGCTGCGGCCGGGCGCTCGACGAGGTGCTCGACAGCGACCTCGTGCTGGTGCCCGCGCTGGACCCCGACGTCGGCGCGCACCTGCGGCTGAACGCGGCGGTCGTGCCGTGGCTGCGGGCGATCCACGAGGCCGGGGCGGACGTGGCGAGCGCGTGCACGGGTGCCTTCATGCTCGCCGAGGCGGGCGTGCTGGACGGCAAGGCGGCGACCACGCACTGGGCGTTCCAGGCGGAGTTCCGCGAGCGGTACCCGGCCGTCGACCTCCAGCCACAGGCCATCGTCGTGGACCAGGGCCGCGTGATCACCTCAGGCGGCGCGACGTCGTTCCTGAGCCTCGCGCTGCACGTCGTCGAGCGGCTGCTCGGCGGCGAGGTCGCCCGGGCGGCGTCGAAGACGTTCCTCATCGACCCCAACAAGTCCCCGCAGGGCGCGTACGCGATCTTCGGCCCGCAGCGGGCGCACAACGACCCGGAGGTCCGCCGCGCGCAGGATGTCATCGAGCACCAGCTCGACCGGCCGCTGTCGGTCGACGACCTCGCCCGCGAGGTGGCGATGAGCCGGCGCAACTTCGTCCGCCGCTTCACCGCGGCGACCGGCAACAACCCCCGCGAGTACCTGCAGCGCGCGCGGATCGAGGCGGCCAAGCGGGCGCTGGAGCGCACCGACCGTCCAGTTGCGACGGTCGCGTGCGACGTGGGGTACGAGGACGTGGTGGCGTTCCGCCGGATGTTCACGCGGCTGACCGGGCTCACGCCGTCCGCCTACCGCCAGCGGTACGGCGTCGCCGAGCCGGGCACGCTCGTCGGTCCGTGACCGGCCGCGCCACCCTGTCGCCGGGTCGCCACGCGGGCGACCGCGTCGCGCGGTCGCCGGAAGGAGTGAGATGACCGGGGAAATCTGGGACCCGTTCGGCACGCTGCGGCAAGCCCTGTGGATCGGCGGTGGCCAGTGGGCCGGCAAGTCCACGGTCGCCCGCCTGCTGGCTCACCGCTACGGCCTGACGGCGTACCACTACGACTACCACGACGCCCGCGCGCACAACGACCGCCGGATCGTGCGCCGCATCTCGCGGGGTGAGCCGGCCGCCGGCCCGGACCCGGACGCCGTCTGGGTCCACCCCAGCCCGCGGGACATGGCCGCCGAGACCATCGCGGGCTTCGCGGAGCGGTTCGAGTGGGCGCTCGACGACCTGCGTGCCCTCGTGTCGGGCCGCCCGATCGTCGCCGAGGGGTGGGGGTTGCGGCCCGAGCTGGTGGCGCCGATCGCCGACTCGCCACGCCGGATGGTCGTCCTGGTTCCCACCGAGGAGTTCCGGCGCCGCCAGCTCGGCGCGCTGCCCCGCGCCGCCGCGTTCGGTCACCGCGTCAGCGATCCCGCGCGGGCGCAGGCGAACCGGCTCGCGCGGGACCGCCTCGTCGCGGACGACGCCGTCCGCGCGAGCCACCGGCTCGGCATCCGCGTGATCGACGTCGACGGGTCCCGGGACGCGGAGTCGATCGCCGACGAGGTGGCCGAGCACTTCGCCGCCTATCTACCGGAGCGAGATGCCTCAGCGCGGGTGAGCCGGTCCGGCGGACACGCGATCGGCTGACCGGCCCACGGTTGACCACTCATTCGTACCCTAAAGCTGCTCTGACGGTGTCGAAACCGTAGTTCACCGTGCGCGCACGGTGACGGCGACATACCGTTCTAGCCATTCGGTTACGGATCCGGCACTCGTGGAAAGGAGCGGGTGTGGCGAAGGTGCTCGTGGCGGAGAGCAACACGGATCTCCAACAGTTCATTCAGGCCTGCCTGACGGCGGCCGGGCACGACGTCACGGTCGTGCCCGACGGCGCGGCGGCGCTGGCGACGGCGACGCTGACCCGTCCGGACCTGTGCATCCTCGACGTCACCCACGGCGTCGACGTGTGCCAGGCGTTGCGCGGCGACCCGGCGACCGCATTGTCGCCGATCATGATCGTGACGTCCATGATGGACGTGCTGGACCTCGACGACGCGCTCGCCTGCGGCGCGGACGAGTACCTCGTCAAGCCGTTCAGCCCGCGCAACCTGCTGACGCACGTGGCGAGACTTCTCGCCCGCGTGACCGATCCGGTCTAGGAGCCGTCCGGTCACACACACGATGGCCGCCGGAATCTCTGCGGACTCCGGCGGCCACCGCTGCTCTCGCGGTCTCAGCTCGTCGGCATGAGCACCGAGTCGATCAGGTAGACGGTCGCGTTGGCGGTGTGGACGCCGCCGCAGATCACGTTGGCGTCGTTGACCTTCAGCGAGTCACCCGAGCCGGTGACGTCGACCGTGCCCTTCTCGACCGTGGTCTGCTTGCCGACGACCTGGTCGGGGGCGAGCTGGCCGGGCACCACGTGGTAGGTGAGGATCTTGGTCAGCAGCGCGTCGTCGGACTTCAGCGTGTTGATCGTGGCCGCGGGGATCTTCGCGAACGCGTCGTCGACCGGGGCGAAGACGGTGAACTCGCTGCCGTTGAGCGTGTCGACCAGGTTCACCTTCGGGTTCAGCTCGCCGGACACGGCCTGCACCAGCGTCTTCAGCAACGGGTTGTTGCTCGCCGCCACGGCAACCGGGTCCTGGGCCATGCCCGCGACCGAGCCCGCGCCGTCGGGGACCTGTGCGGCGTAGCCGGCGCAGCCGGGGCCCACGAGGTCCGCGGCGGCCGGGTCGGCCGTCGCCGTGCTGTCCGAAGAGGACTCCGTCCTCATCGGCGTGTTGTCCGAGCCGGCGGCGTTCGACGCTCCCTCGCCGGAGCTGCCGCAGGCGGTGCCGAGCAATGCGATGATCGCGACACCGATGGCCAGCGTGCCGCGGCGGATGCTGCGCTTCATGAGTTCTGTTCGCTCCCGTTCCCGGTGGCGGCCAGGCACCTGGCCGCTTCCTTCGCCCGGCTGCCGGGCGCCTGATACCCGGTTCTTCGGAAGCGCTCGGTACCCGGATGGGTGCGGCGTCGCGCCGTGACTTCTTCGTGACACCCGGCCGCGCGGGCAATCCGCACCGGCGGCCGCCCACGAACTCCGCGTCGAACGTGTCGCGAACCCTTTGTGAGGACGCAGTGCTGACTCTCGCTCTGATCGGGCTCATCGGCGGTCTGGTCACCGGCATCTCGCCGTGCATCCTTCCGGTGCTGCCGGTCGTGTTCTTCTCCGGCGCGCAGGGCGCCCGGCGGGCACGGCCGGCCGGGAAGTCCACTGTGGCCACCGGCGGCGTGGCGGTCGCCCCGCGTCCGGTCTCCCGGGCGCGGCCCTACCTGGTTATCGCCGGGCTGGTCGTGAGCTTCACGCTCGTCACGCTGTTCGGCTCGCTGCTGCTCTCGGTCCTCGGGTTGCCGCAGGACGTGCTGCGGTGGGCCGGCCTGGTGGTGCTCGCGCTGATCGGCGTCGGGCTGATCGTGCCGCGGTTCGAGCACCTGCTGGAGAAGCCGTTCTCGCTGATCCCGCAACGCAGTCCGGACGCGCGCCGCGGCGGGTTCGCGCTCGGCCTCGCGCTCGGCGCGGTGTACGTGCCGTGTGCCGGTCCGGTGCTGGCCGCCATCACGGTCGCCGGGTCGACGGGCCGGATCGGCGTCGACACGGCGGTCCTCACGGTGACGTTCGCCGTCGGCGCGGCGACCCCGCTGTTGGTCTTCGCGCTGGCCGGCCGGCGGGTGGCCGAGCGGGTGCGCGCGTTCCGCAAGCGCCAGCGCGGCATCCGGGTCGCCGCCGGTGCCGTGATGCTCGCGCTCGCGGTCGGGCTCGTGTTCAACCTGCCGCAGCTGCTGCAGCGCGCGATCCCGGACTACACCAGCGGGCTGCAGGACCGGATCGGCGACTCCGAGCAGGTCCGGGAGGCGCTCGACCTCGGCGGGCTGGTCAACGACCAGAACAAGGACCTCAGCAAGTGCAGCGCCGCCGCCACCGAGTTGGAGCGGTGCGGCGCCGCGCCGGACATCAAGGGCATCCAGCAGTGGTTCAACACGCCCGGCAACCGGCCGGTCGACCTGAGGCAGCTGCGCGGCAAGGTCGTACTGGTCGACTTCTGGGCGTACTCGTGCATCAACTGCCAGCGATCCCTCCCGCACGTCACCGCGTGGGACGCGGCGTACCGGGACGCGGGCCTGCGGGTGATCGGCGTGCACGCGCCCGAGTACGCGTTCGAGAAGGAGCCGCGCAACGTGGCGTCGGCGGCGCGCAGGCTCGGCATCCACTACCCGGTCGCCCTCGACAACTCCCTTGCCACGTGGACGAACTACCGCAACCGGTACTGGCCGGCGCACTACCTGATCGACGCCGACGGCACCGTGCGGCACATCAAGTTCGGCGAGGGCGACTACGACGTCACCGAGAAGCTCATCCGCCGGCTCCTCGCCGGGGCCGACCCGGGGGTGCGGCTGCCCGCGCCGACGGACACCACCGACGACACGCCGGACATCGCGGACATCACGAGAGAGACCTACCTCGGTTCGACGAAGCGGGTGAACTTCGCGGGCGACGAGCCGTACCGCGCCGGTGACCGGTCGTTCGCCTTCCCGCGCGAGCAGGCCGCGAACACCTTCGCCCTCGCCGGTGGCTGGACGCTCACGAGCCAGCACATCACCCCGGCGTCCGCGAGCGCGCAGGTGCGGCTCGACTACCGGGCCAAGGAGGTCCGCATGGTCCTCGCCGGCCATGGCACGGTCCGCTACACGGCCGGCGACACGACCCGGACCGTCGACGTCTCCGGCCGCCCCGGTTCGTACCGGCTGCTGTCCACACGCGACGTCGAACGCGGCACGGTGACCGTGACCGTCAGCCGGGGCGTGCAGGCTTACGCGTTCACCTTCGGCTGACCGCCGCTGCGTCCCGCCGTGGCGCGGCGCACCATGGAGCCATGGCCGATGCATACGAGTACAAGGTCGTCGAGCTCCGCGAGAAGCTGATCGGCGGCAAGATGTCCGGCGCGAAGCTCGAGGGCATCCTCAACGACCACGCCGCGCAGGGCTGGCGGCTGAAGACGATCACGTCCGCCGAGATCAAGGGCCGCATCGGCCCGGGCGGCGTGGAGGGCATGCTGATCACCTTCGAGCGGCTCGCGACGCGCTGAGCGATCGAGCCACCGCCTACAGCAGTGCCGACAGCAGCGCCGCGGCCCGGGTGGCGCCATCGGTCTCGACCGGTTCGTAGGTCACCGTCCGGCGGGCCTCCTTGGCGATGACGGCCGCCAGCAGGTCCGGGTCGGCCGCCTGTTCGTACGGCAGGTGGCGGCCGGCGCCGTACCGGTCCAGCCGGTGGCGGACGTGGTAGTTCTGCTCGAAGTGGTTGCGCAGCGGCACGTACACGAACGGCCGCCCGGCCGCGGTCAGCTCCATGCACGTCGTCAGCCCGCCCTGGACCACCGCGAGGTCGCACGCGGCCAGCACCCGGTGCAGGTCCGGTACGTAACCGCGCAGCGACACCCCGCGCCGCCGGGGCAGGGACCGCGGGTCGATCCGCGGACCGGTCACCACGAGGAACCTCAGCTCCGGAACCTGGCGGCGAGCCGGCGGCACCGCGTCCAGCACCCGCCGCAGCAACGGCGCGCCCACTCCCGAGCCGCCGACCGTGACCACGCAGAGCAGCTCGTCGTCGGCGTACCCGAGCCGGCGTCGGACCGCCGCGCGCCCGGCCTCGCCGACCGGGTCGAAACCCGTGACGTAACCCGCGAAGTCGTAGTTCTCCACCGTCCACTCGCGAATCCCGGGCAGCCCGGGGCCGAACGGCATCGGCACCACGTCGTCCGGGTTGCCGACGAAGACAGACCGGTCTCGGACGCGCCGCAGCCGGGCGCGCTGCTCGAGCATCTCCGCGTTGTAGTCTGCCGTCAGCGCCGCCTCGCGCGGACCGCCGCCCGGCATCGGCAGCCAGCCGACGAAGTCCGTCAGCCACGCGAACGCGAACCGCTTCAGGCGTGGGTTCTCGTGCAGGTGGTAGTCGACGTCCCACGCCTCGTCGCCGATCACCAGGTCGTAGCGCTCGGCCTCGGCGACCTCGTCGAACACCATGAAGTTCCGCACCAGGACCGAGTCCAGCCGGCGGATCGCCTCGAACGCGTGCAGGTCATGCTCGCCGGCCTCCTGCTCCACATGGGACGACTCGTTGGCGAGCCACGCGGACGCCGGATGCACCCGTTCGCCGTGCGACTCCAGCATCGCCGTCACCGGATGCTGCGCGAGCCAGTCGATCTCCAGGTCCGGACGCGACGCGCGCAGCCGCCGCGCGATCGCGATGTCCCGCCGGGCGTGGCCGAGGCCGATCGGTGAGCTCAGGAACAGCGCACGGCGCCGCCGGGCGAGCGGCCGGGCCAACCGGACGGCCCGCTCGGGCGGATACACCCGGTCGGCGAACTGTTTGATCAGCAGGTTGATCTCGACCGGGGCCCGCGCGTGCGGGCCGTGCCCGATGCCTTCGAGCTCCACCAGCGAACCCCCGGTCAGCTCCGCCAGCCGCGCGCTTCCGGCAGGCGGGCGCAGCCGGTCCGCCAGGCCCTGGATCGCGAGCACGGGGCACCGCAGCGACCGGCACAGCTCGGCCTCCCCGGCGCGCGCCGGGTCGTGCAGGCGGCCCGCGGTGGCGTCGACCAGCGTGGCCGGGTCGATCTCGTGTGCCCACGCCACGCAGTCCTCGATCTGCTTGGTCGAGTGCGGCTCGGCGAACATCTGCGCCATGAACCAGTCGACGAAGTCGTCGTAGCCGCCCTCGAGCCAGTAGTGCCGGTTGTACTTCGCCGACCCCTCGGTCGTGTCGAGCCGGGCGTCCCAGTCGAGCTGGTGGTGCACGCTGTCCCCGACGCCCAGGTCGAGCCCCGTGCCGATCGCCACGATGCCGTCGACCCGTTCGGGATGCGCGGCGGCGACGTGCACCGCCCAGACGGTGCCGCGGGACAGCCCGACCACCAAGGCCCGCTCGGTTCGCGTGGCGTCGAGGACCGCGAGCGTGTCCGCGGTGTACTCGCTGTCCAGATAGGACTCCGCACCCGCGGGCCGGGAGCTCTCGCCCGACCCGCGGCCGTCGAACGTCACCACGCGGAAGTGCCGGGCGAGGTAGGGCACCTGGAGCTTCCAGCAGCGGGACGGGAGGATCGCCCAGACCGGCATCAGCAGCAGCGTCGGCCGGCCCGGGTTGTCGTAGACCTGATACGCGATCCGCACGTCCCCGCGGGTCGCGAACCCGGTGCGGCTCGCCTCGGCGGTCATCGCGTCCACCCCCCGTCCCGCTGGGAAGCTCATTGTGCGCCTACGGCCGGACTTCCAGCACCTGGTTGAACGGCGTCTCCGCGACGCGCGCGAACCGGGTGAACCCGCCGGCGACGGTCACGTCGCGCAGCCGGGCAGGGCCCGCCTGCGTGCCGAGCGCCAGGCCGACGTCCTGGGACAGCGACGCGGGCGTGCACAGCAGCGTCGAGAAGCCGTAGTACGCCCGGCCCACCGGGTTGAGGTTCTCCTCGACCCGGTCGCCGGCCATCGGCTCCACGACCATCCACGTGCCGTCGCCGGCCAGCGCCTCCCGCACGTGCCGGGCGGCGCCGACGGGGTCGCCCATGTCGTGCAGGCAGTCGAACATCGTCACGAGGCCGTAGCCCGTGCCGGAGAACCCGTCCGCGGGCGCCACCTCGAAGCGGACCCGGTCGGCCACCCCGGCGGCCTCGGCCCGCAGGCGTGCGGTCTCGATCGACTCGGCGTGGTAGTCCGAACCCACGAACGTCGAGTTCGGGAACGCCTGGGCCATCAGGATCGTGGACGCGCCGTGTCCACATCCGATGTCCGCGACCGTGGTGCCCCGCCGCAGCTTGGGCACGACGCCGTCGAGCGCCGGCAGCCAGGACTCGACGAGGTTCGCGAGGTAGCTCGGCCGGAAGAACCGCTCGCAGCCGACGTGCACGTCGGTGTTGTGCTCGTGCCAGCCCACACCGGAGCCGCCGCGCGCGGCGTCGAGCACGGCGCCGGAGTCGGTCACCGTGCCGAGCACGATCTGGAAGAGCCCCGGCACGAACGCCGGACTGTCCTCGACCGTCAGGGCGACCGCATGTTCCGGCGGCAGCGCGTACCGGCCGGCGGCCGGGTCGTACGTCACGTAACCGCCCGCTGCCTGAGCGTTGAGCCATTCCCGTGCGTACGGCTCGGCGGTGCCGCTGCGCTCGGCGAGCTCCGTGGCCGTGGCCGCCCCCTCGGCGGCCAGGATGCGGTAGTAGCCGAGCTTGTCGCCCATCACGACGAGCGCGGCGTTGAGCGTGGCGCCGGCCTCGTCGACGGCCCGGAACACGAACTGCATGACCTTGTCGGGGTCCACTTCGGTCGCGGGCTCGGTGATCGTCATCGATTTTCCTTTCCTCGCACCTGGTTTGGCGGTACCGAACGTAGAATCCCGGGCCCCCTTGCGGCATCCGGTGACCCACCTAGTCTTTGGCTGTGCTTGTCGGGCGCGAGACCGAGCGACGCGTGATCGAGCGCCTCGTCGCGGGCGCCCGTATCGGGCAGAGCGGCGTGCTCGTCGTGACCGGCGAGCCCGGCGTCGGCAAGACGGCGTTGCTGGAGGACGCCCTCCGGCACACCGACGGGATGGGCGTGCTGCGCGGGACCGGCAACGAGTCCGAGCACGGCATCCCGTTCGGCGTGCTGTACCAGGTGCTACGCCCGGCGCTGGACCACCTCGGCGCGATCCCGCAGCCGCAGGCGGACGCGCTGGCGGCCGCGCTGATGCTGCGGCCCGGCGACTCCGGTGACCGGTTCGCGATCGGCGCGGCCACGCTGAGCCTGCTGTGCCGCTACGCGGAGGAGCGGCCGCTCGCGATCCTGCTCGACGACGTGCACCTGTTCGACCGGCCGTCGGCGGACGCACTGGCGTTCGCGGCCCGCCGGCTGATGGCCGACCCGATCGCGGTCGTCGCCGCCACCCGCACGCCGGAGCCGGCCGACGTCGCGACGTTGCCGCAGCTTCCGTTGTCGGGCATCGGCCTCGCCGCGGCGCGGGAGCTGGTTGCCCGGCACAGCAACGTTTCGCGGGACGTGGTCGGCCGGTTGCATCGGGCGACCGCCGGGAACCCGCTGGCGCTGATCGAGCTCGCCGGCACGGGGGAGCAGCGCATCTCGCCGGCCGCCCCGTTGCCGGTGCCGGCCACGTTGGTGACGGCGTTCGCCTCCCGGGCCGGTTCCCTCGGCGAGGCCGGCCGCGTGGCGCTGACCGTGGCGGCCGTGGCGGGTGGCGACCTGCACGCGGTGGCAGGCGCGTGCGAGCGGCTCGGTGTGGACGTCGGCGCGCTCGCCGAGGCGGAGGACGCGGGCCTGGTGCGCCTCGACGGCGACCGCGTCCGGTTCCGCCACCCCCTGGTGCGTGCGGCGATCTACGGCGGCGCGAACCCCGAGCGACGCCGTGCGGCCCACCGGGCGGTGGCCGAGGCGGTCGGTCCGCAGGATCCGGACCGGCACGCCTGGCACCTCGCCGAGGCCACGATCGGCCCGGACGACCGGGTCGCCGGTCTGGTCGCCGAGGCGGCCGTCCGCGCGCACCGGCGCAGCGCGCACGACATCGCCGCGGCGGCGTACGAGCGGGCCGCGCGGCTCAGCCCCGACCCGGATCGGCGTGGGCTGTTCTGCGTGGCGGCCGCCGAGTCGGCGTGGCTCGGCGGTGCGGGCACGCAGGCGTTGACGCTGCTGGACCAGGCGGGCGAGCCGGCCTCGCCGGGAGTCCGGCTGCGGGCGCTGGAGCTGCGCGGTGCGATCACCGCGCGGACCGGGTCGCTCACCGTGGCCCGCGACATCCTGCGCGACGCGGTCGGCGAGTCACCGGACGTGGACCACCGGGTGGTGCTGCTGGCCGACACCGTCCACGTCTGCTTCTACCTCGGCGACGCGACGGCCGCGCTCGAGCTCGCCGGCGAGATCGAGGACCTGCTCGGGCAGGTGAGGTCATTGCGGTCGCGCGGGCTCGGACACGCCGCGGCCGGGGTAGCGCGGATCCTCGCGAACCAGGGTGGTGCGGACCAGATCCGGGCCGCGATCGAGATCCTCGCCTCGTCCGGCCAGCTGCGTGACGACCAGCGCCGGCTGCCGTGGCTGATGATCGCGCCGATGTTCCTGCGCGACAGCGACACCGGCGACGACCTGCGCCAGGTGGTCGGCGAGCTGCGTGCGGAGGCCGCCGTCGGCGCGCTGCCGTTCCTGCTGTTCCACGTCGCGCGGGACGAGGCCACGACGAACCAGTGGGTGCGCGCGGAGGCGACCTACGACGAGGCGGTCCGGCTCGCGCGGGAGAGCGGCCAGGACACCGAGCTGTCGATGTGCCTCGCCGGGCTGGCATGGCTGCAGGCCCGGATGGGGCGGGCGGAGCAGTGCCGGTCGCTGGTCGCCGAGGCGTTGCCGATCTGCCGCAACCGCGACATCCACCTCGGCCGGATCTGGCTGCTGCTCGCGCTCGGCGAGCTGGCGCTCAGCTCCGGCGACCCGGCCGGCGCGCTGGCCCACCTCGAGGAGGCCGACGCCCTGCGGGACACGCTGAAGCTCTCCGACCCGGACCTCTCGCCCGCGCCGGAGATCGCCGACGCGCTTGTCCGGCTGGGCAGGCGGGAGGACGCGTGGGGAACGGCGGAGCGCTTCCGGTCGGCGGCGGAGGCGAAGGGCCAGCCGTGGGCGCTCGCCCGCGCCGAACGCACGATCGGCATGCTCGCCGGCGACGCGGAGCTGGACGAGCACTTCCCGGCCGCGCTCGAGCACCACGCGCACACGCTGGACGTCTTCGAGACCGGACGCACCCGCCTCGCGTACGGCGCGCGGCTGCGGCGTGCCCGCAGGCGGGTGGCCGCGCGGCCGCACCTGCGCGCCGCGCTCACGACGTTCGAGGAGCTCTGCGCGGTGCGCTGGGCCGACCTCGCCGCGGCCGAGCTGGCGGCGACGGGTGAGTCGATCCGCCGCCGGGAGCCGAGCGGCGTGCAGACGCTGACGCCGCAGGAGCTGCAGGTCTCGTTGCTGCTCGGCGAGGGCCGGACCACCCGCGAGGTCGCCGCGGCGCTGTTCCTGAGCCCGAAGACCGTCGAGTACCACCTGCGGAAGGTCTACACGAAGCTCGGCATCCGGTCGCGGGCCGAGCTGGCCGAGCAGCTGGCCACGCTCACGCCTCGCGCGCGGTAGCCCCGCGGTCGGGCAGCAGGAGGTCGGCCAGCTCGTCGAGCAGCGCGGTCACCCGGCCGGCCTTCGTCGTGTCGCCGACGGCGTCGCGGACCGTGCCGTCGATGCCGCGCTCGCCGCGCCGGTCGACCGCCCGCAGCGTGTCCCGGGTCGCCCGCACCCGGGTGCGCCGGCCGTCTCTCGGATCCCCCGCGGTGGCGAGCAGCCGGCGCCGCTTCAGCCGGGACACCGACGCCGAGACGTGGCTCTGCACGAACCCGGTCCGCGTGCTGATCTCGCTGACCGAGCCGTTCGGGTGCTTGATGACGTCCTCGAGCACGGCCGCCTCGCCGGGCGTCAGCGTCAGGTCCCCCGGTTCCCCCGTGACCTGCCGGGACAGGTCGATCAGCCGCTTCCCCAGCCGGTGCAGTTCGCCACCATCCATGATCTCTACGCTACAACGCCCGCAAAGAATCGCTAAAGATGTATCGTTGACGATGTAAGGACGACGGCCTCGCTCTGGGCCGGTTCCGCAACGCGGTTCAGGTCCGGAACTCCAGCCACAGTGGATAGTGGTCGGAGATCCGCCACGAGATCTGGTTCCTGGTCAGATCCCGCAGGACGTGCGGGACGAAGTCGAAGCTGCCGCCGCGCCCGGAGTAGGTCAGCCCGGTCAGCAGCGACGGGTTGTCCGGCTTCGTCGGGTCGCTGAACCACGCGATCTGGTCGTAGTAGTGGTGTTCCTTGCTGTCGTCGAAGACCGTGCGCCGTACCTCGTTGAGCTCCTTCGGCGGCCACAGTCCTGTTGAGACGAACTCGCGGAAGAGCGGGTCGTCGAGCCGGTCGATGTTGAAGTCCCCGAGCACGAGCAGGTTGTGGTTCCAGTCCTTCGGGCGCTGCGCCCAGTCACGCATCCACTCCGCGAACGCGGTGAGCTCCTTGATCCGGTCGGCCGGTGCGTCGCCCCACAAGACGTGCACGGTCGTGAGGATGAACTCGACGCCACGCCGCACGAAGCCGGCCGCGTACGGGGTGCGCGCGAACTGCCGGGGCCCGCTCCCGTCGACCTCCGGCGGCAGCACGAGCTCCCCGACCAGGCCGGACGGCTGCACGCGCTTCGTGTCGTAGACGTAGGCGAGCCGCTCGTCGTTGCCGGCGTCGCCCTCGGTCACGTCGGACGCGATGACGCGGTAGCGGTCGCCGAGCCGCTCGAGCAGGGCGAGCAGCGCGGTGGTGTTGCGGTTGGCCTCCTGGATCGCGCAGACGTCGAACCGCTCGACCACGGCGGCGATGCAGGACACGGCGTGCCAGTCGCGCTTCGGGCTGTCCTTGCCGCCGGACTGCCACTTCTGCGTGAGACCGCCGAACTCGCGGAGGTTCCAGGTGCCTACCAACAGGTTCCGCGTCGACTTGGCGGGGATGTTCCCGTCGAGCGCCACGCGGAGACGACCGAGATCGCCGGTCACGTCGTCGGGTTCCGGTGGGGGTGGGGGAGGGGGACGGGTCATGCCCAGTCCTCGCGCGCGCGAAGCCGCTCGTTACGGGCCGGTCGGCCGCGAAGCCACCGACACGAACGGTTGTCAGGTCACGCCCGGGAAGGGGTGGCGCGCGGTGAACTCGTCCTTGGTCAGGCCCATGAGGACGAGGTCGTGATGGCGCCCGGCGAAGTACTCGTGGTCGCGCAGCCGGCCCTCCGGCTGGAAGCCGAGCTTGCGGTGCAGCGCGATCGACGCCTCGTTGAACGCGTAGATCCGCACCTCGCACTTGTGGAAGCGCCGCTCGCCGAACATGTACGTCAGCAGCAGCGGGATCGCGTCGGATGCGTAGCCGTGGCGCTGGTGGTCGCGCCCGATGGCGATCCCGTAGTGGAAGCGCCCCGCGCGCCGCTCGACCGCGCTCGTCGACAACGCCCCGACGAGCACCTGGTCGGCGCGGGTCTCGATGGCGAGCATGAACTCCTCGCCCTCGCGTGCGCCGGCCAGCTCCGCCGTCCACGTCCGGTACCCGGCGGCCGACCGCGGCAGGTGGATCATGTCCGCGCTCCGCATGTCCACCGAGGACTCGTCGAACCGCCGGAAAGCCGCCCAGTCCTCGGGCTCGACGCCACGCAGGCGGACCCGCTCACCGGTCCAGATCGAGGTCATGCCCGCGATCGAACCAACCGGAGCCCATTGGTGCCAAGTATTTTCAGCGCGGCGTGAGCCGCAGCGTCGTGGCGCGGGCCCGCTCGGTCACCATCGGGTCGACGTACTGGGCGTCGTAGTCCCGGTACTTCGTCCGGTAGGCCGCGTCGATCTCGTCGTTGACGGCCCCGTCGGTCTCGTCGGCGAACGTGACGTCCTTTCCGACGCCGCCCGCGTCGACGTGGCCCTCGTGGCTGGCCTGCGCGTTGCGGTACCAGCGGCCGTCGCCGCCGAGCGCGGAGCGGACGTAGAGGTCCCCACCGCGGCGGACGACCCAGATCGTCACCGGGTTGCTCAGGCTGCCGTCGCGGCGGCGGGGGGCGATGCGCAGCTCGTCCGCGGCGGCGATCCGGTCGAGCTCGTCGGCGGTCCACGTGCTCATGGGGTGCGCCTCCTCAGGGCCGCAGGAACGCCTTGACGGCGCGGCGCTCGTCCATCGCGCGGTAGGCCTCGGCGACCTCGTCGAGCGGGAGCGCGAGGTCGAAGACCTTGCCGGGGTCGATCCGGCCCCTCCACACGAGGTCGATGAGCTCGGGCAGGAAGTGCCGCACCGGCGCGGGGCCGCCGCGGACCCCGACGTGCGTGCGGAACAGGTCCTCGCCGCCGATGCGCACGCCGTGCGGCACGCCGACGAAGCCGACGGTGCCGCCCGGGCGGGTGGCGCGGATGGCCTGCCGCATCGCCTCGTCGGTGCCGACGCACTCGAGCGTGGCGTCCGCGCCGACCTCGCCGGTGAGCTCCTTGACCCGGGCCACGCCGTCGTCGCCGCGTTCGCTGACGATGTCCGTGGCGCCGAACTCGAGCGCGAGCTTCTGCCGGGCCTCGTGCCGGCTCATCGCGATGATCCGCTCCGCGCCCAGCTGTCGCGCGGAGAGCACGCCGCAGAGCCCGACCGCGCCGTCGCCGACCACGGCGACCGTCGAGCCGGGGCCGACGCCGGCCGTCACCGCGGCGAACCAGCCGGTGCCCATCACGTCGGACAGGGTGAGCAGGCTCGGGATGAGCTCGGCGGCCGGCTGGTCCGGAGTGGACACGAGGGTGCCGTCGGCGAGCGGGACGCGGAGCAGCTCGGCCTGGGCGCCCAGCACGGGCTGGCGGTGCATGCACGCGGTCTGGTAGCCGGCCCGGCAGTGCGGGCAGGAGCCGTCGGAGGCCACGAACGACCCGATGACGAACTGCCCGGGCCGCACCGTCGCGACGTCGTCGCCGACCGCCTCGACGACGCCCACGTACTCGTGCCCGATCGGCATGGGCTCGCTGACGTCGTTGATGCCGCGGTAGGGCCACAGGTCCGAGCCGCACACGCAGGTGGCCGAGATCCGCAGGAGAGCGTCGGTCGGCTCGGCGATCGCCGGGTCGTCCCGCTCCTCGATCCGTATGTCACGCGGCGCGTGAAGGACGGTTGCTCGCATGCGGAAACACTACCCAGATGACCCCGCTGGTGCCGGTCGCGCGAGCACCGGCAGCCCGCCCTTCTTCGGCCGGCGGCGACGATGCCGGTGCCGACCGGGAAACCACAGCTCGCCCGGGGGGAACTCCTGGGTGCTGGAGAAGCGTGCGGTCAGTGAACCGGGTTCGATCGTGATCTTCGGTACCGGGGGAGTCGTCAGTCGTAGAAGTAGCCACGGCGGAAGGCTTCCCACTCGTCGAGGTCGTCGGCCAGCTCGGGGTACGCGGACAGCTCGCGGGCGATGTCGTCGTGGCCGTGCGCGCGAAGGTAGTCGAGTGTCTGTTGTGGACCCGCACCGAGCATGAACTGCACGTCGAACCCGCACGCGGAGTCGAAGTCGATGTGCTTGGCCTGCCACATCATCGGTACGTCAGCCGGGTCCCCGACGAGGTACAGGAGGAACGCGCACCAGTAGAGGTTCTCGTAGAGCTCGTCGCTCGGCCAGGCGGCCATCTCCGCGCGGAAGACGTCGCGCAGCGTCGCGTGCTGCGCGGCCGCCCCCCGCGGGTCGACCTCGCCCAGCCACCGCGCGCGGGCGGCCGGGCCGGCGAGCTCATCCGGCATGGCCGGGAGGGTAGCTGGTGGTCGGCGGTGGAGGCGTCGACGACGTGGTGGACGGTCTGGTCTGCGATGTGGTCGGCGACGGCGTGGCCGGTGCCGGGCGCGTCGAGACGCTCGGGATCCGCGGCCGCAGCGGGGTGGACGTGTCCAGCGGCCGCGGCGTGTCCTCCGTGCTCACCCCGCAGCCCGCCACCGCCAGGGCCAGCAGCAGCGCGACCGGCGCGCGGCGGATCACTCGGCCACCTCCGGCAGCTCGACCACGAAGCGCGCCCCACCGCCCGGCCGTTCCTCCACCCACGTGCGGCCGTCGTGGCGGCGGACGTGCTGGCTGACCAGCGCGAGCCCCAGCCCGGCACCGCTGTCGGTCGTGTCGCGGTCGGCGGGGGAGCCGCGCGCGAACCGCTCGAAGACGTGCTCCCGCGCGTCCGCCGGGACGCCCGGGCCGGCGTCGTCGACCTCGATGCGGGCGTTGCCGTCGTTCCGCAGGACGCCGAGGCGCACCAGGCCCTTCCCGTGCCGGCGGGCGTTGTCCAGCAGGTTCGCCACCACGCGCTCGAGCCGTACCCGGTCCGCGAGCACCCACGGCGTGTCGTGCACGTCGAGCGCGTCGGTGGGCACCGGGCCGTGGTGGTGAGCCGTGACGCGCACCAGGGCGGCGAGGTCGACGAGCTCGAAGGTCGACCGGTCGGAGTCCTGGTCGCCGCGGGACATCTCGAGGAGGTCGTCGACCATCCGGCGGAACCGCCGCAGGTCGGTGTCGAGCAGGTCGACCGCCGCGCGCGTGCTCTCCGGCAGCTCGCCGCTGCGTCGCTTGAGGATCGACATCGCGTTGAGCATCGTCGTGAGCGGGGAGCGCAGCTCGTGGCTGACGTCGCCGGCGAAGCGGGTGTCGCGGGCGACGCGCTGCTGCAGCCGCTCGGCGGTGTCGTTGAACGCGGCCGCGAGCGAGATCAGGTCCGGGTCGCGGGTCGGCGGCAGCCGGACGCTGAGGTCGCCGCGCACGGCGCGGGCGGCGGTGTCGGTGAACCGCCGCAGCGGGCTGAGCGCGTGGATCGTCGCCCACCGCCCGAGAAGCGCGCCCGCGAATCCACTCGCGACCGTCCCGGCGAGCAGGATCCAGCTCAGGAACCGGAACGTCGTGTCCAGCTCGCGTATCGGCGCCACCTGGATGTAGGCGGCCGACCCGCCCTCCAACGGCAGGCCGATCGCCAGCACCGGGTTGCCGGCCAGCATCGTGCGCTGGTAGGCCGCCCGGCCGCGCTGGACCATCGTGAGGAACGCCGGCGGCAGGCTCTTCGGGTCGACGCTCCCGCTGCTGATCCAGTCGCCGCCCGCCACCAGCAGCCCGGCGGACTCCGCCTCGGTGCCGAGTGCGGTCAGCAGGTCCTCGAGGCCGTCGGGATCGCGGCGCAACACCCCCTCGACGAGCTGCGCGTTGCCGTTCGCCTGGCGGGTCGCGGTGGTCTCCCGCTGCTTGATCATGTACCCGGTCGACAGATGCCACGTCGCCAGCGCGAGCGTGCCCGCCACCACGAGGGAGACCAGGCTGAACCAGGCCATCACCCTCGTACGCAACGGGAATCTGCTCACCGGGCACCGTCCTCGCGATCGGTTCCGTGCTCGGCACGGTAGCCGACGCCGCGCACCGTCACGATGAGCCGCGGCTGGCCCGGGTCGGGCTCGATCTTGCGGCGCAGCCGGCGGATGTGGACGTCGAGCAGGCGGGTGTCGCCGAAGTAGCCGTACTCCCACACGCGTTCGAGGAGCTGCTCGCGGGTGACCACGGCCCCGCGCGCGGCGGCGAGCGTGCACAGCAGCCGGAACTCCGTCTTGGTCAGCGGGATGTCCTCGCCGCCGCGCAGGGCCCGCCCCTCGGAGACCCGGACGGTGAGCTCGCCCAGCTCGATCGTGTCGTCCTGCCCGGTGTTGCGGGTACGCCGCAGCAGCGCCCGGACCCGCGCGGCGAGCTCGCCCGCGTCGACCGGCTTGGTCACGTAGTCGTCCGCGCCCGCCTCGAGACCGGCGATGACCTCGTCCGACGACGTGCGGGCGGTCACCATGATGATCGGTAGGTCGCCGCGGTCGCGGATGCGCGCGCAGACCTCGAGGCCGTCGATGCCGGGCAGCATCAGGTCGAGCAGCACGACGTCCGGCGTCGCGGCGCCGAGCTCGTCGAGTGCCTGCTCGCCGCTTGCGGCTTCGACGACCCGGTAGCCCTCGTCGGCGAGCGCGAGCCGCAGCGCACCGCGGATCCGTGGGTCGTCCTCGACCAGCAGCAGGGTGGTCATGGAGGCGTCGTATCTCATCGTCGACGGCGATGCTACGCGGCGTGGTGGACCTGCCCGAATTGTCAGGGAGTCGTCAGGTCTACCAGGCGAAAAAGGAAAGAGGATGGCGTCATCAGATCGACCGGAAGCGCGAGGCCCAATGCACCGCTATGAGCAACACTGCCCGATAGCGCGCGCCGCCGAGGTGATTACCGAGCCGTGGACGGTGCTCATCGTCCGCGAGCTGCTGCGCGGCAACGAACGCCGCCCCGACATCGCCAAGGGCCTGCCCCGGATGTCCGCATCGCTGCTGGCCGCACGATTGCGTGCGCTCGAGCAGCGCGGCCTCGTGGCCTGCCTCGCGGGCGACCGCGGCGAGAAGCGCTACAAGCTCACCGTGGCCGGCCAGGAGCTCCGCCCGATCGTCGACCAGCTCGGCCGCTGGGGGCAGCGCTGGCTCGATCGCCCGCGTCTCGGCGACCTCGACCCCGAGCTGCTGGTCTACGACATCTGCCGGGAGATCGACCGCGCCCGACTGCCGGATCGCCCGCTCACCGTCGACGTCGACTTCACCGACGCGACGCAGCCCCGGCGGTGGTGGCTCAGCCTGTCGGCGACCGAGATCAACATCCGCCAGGTCACCACCCCGATCGGCGCCACCGTCCGGCTGACCTGCACGCTCGGCGCGCTCGCCGGTGTCTGGCTCGGCCACGTCACCTGGCTGCAGGCGGTGCGCGAGCAGGCGATCATGCTGGGCGGCGAAGCGGCCGCGATCCGCTCGCTCATCGAGTGCCTCGGCCTCAGCCGGTACGCCAAGGTGCCCCGCGCGGAGTCGCCGACGTGATCGACTCCCGTGACGAGGACGGCGCCACGCTCGTCGTTCCCACCGACACCGACCCGCCCCCCGACGTGGTCGAGGCCTGGGTGTGCGCCGCGCTGCGCGAGCTGCCCGAACCGCTCCGGCTGCGGGCCACGCTCGTCACCCTCGAGCTCGTCGCGCGGGCGCGCCGCTGCCCGCCGTACGTCGTGCGGCTGATCGTGCTCGACCGCCGCCGCACGCTCGCCGTGTCGGTCGAGGACTGCACGCCCGCGTCCGGTGCCGAAGCGGCCGACGCCGACCTGACCCTGGTGGCCGGCCTGTCCAGCCGCTGTGGCGTCGAGCAGCGCGCCCGAGCGCGCACGACGTGGGCCGAGCTCGCCGCCGAGAACGGAAGCATCCTGCTCGGCGGACCGGATCAGCCCAGGCCGAGGTCGGGCGACCGGCGGGCACGGTGATCGACCAGCAACCAGGTGCCGGCCGGGTCCTCGGCGAGACGACGTTCCCGGACGTCGACGCCGCGTTCCTGATGGACCTGCGTGGCTGGCTCACCCGGCCGCTACGGGGCTGGCCGGCGTCGCTCGTCCGCAACGTGGCGATCGTGCTCGGCGAGCTGATGACCAACGCCTACCGGCACGCCGGGCCGCCGTTCGGCGCGCGGCTGACCGTGCCGCCCGCCGGTGGCGTGGTCCGTGTGGCCGTGTGCGACGGCACGGCGTCCGGCTGGGGCTGGCAGCTCGGCCGCGGGCTGCTGATCGTGCGCGACCTGAGCACGGACTGGGGAGTCGAGCACCGGGCGGACGGCAAGACAACCTGGGCCGAAGTGCCCGTTCCACGACGGAATGTCTGACTCCAACCTTGCGATTGCCTGACATTCCGCGGTGGTCCTGAACGGGCGTCTCGCGACCTGCCGTATGTGGGGGCGTTCGGGAATCCAGACGAGTTGGGCGAGGGAATGCGACGCGGAACTGTTCGTTGGGCAATGGCGATCTTCCTGGTGCTCCTGGGTGCCGCGTTCCCCGCGGCCGGCGTCGCGTTCGCGACCCAGGACCACGAGAGCCAACCGCACGCCAAGGCCGTCTACTCGAACACCATCGACCGGCGGGATGCCGAGTTCCTCACGGTGATCAGGTTCGCGAACCTGTGGGAGATGCCGATGGGCAAGCTCGCCACCGAGCGGGGGACGACCAAGGAGGTCAAGACCGCCGGCTCGGTCATGCTCACCGACCACACCAAACTGA
>NZ_DATBKY010000258.1:0-4642 GCF_036555685.1 Actinophytocola sp.
GCCGACCTGGCCGCCTACGCCAACCAGGACGTGCCGTTCGAGCGGCTGGTTGAGGCGCTCAACCCGGCCAGGACGCTCGCCAGGCATCCCCTGTTCCAGGTCAACATGGTGCTGCAGAACAACACCCGCGCTGAGGCACAGCTCGCCGGGCTGAGCGCCGAGCAGGTGCCGGTCGGGGCCGACGTCGCCAAGTTCGACCTGTCCGTGGCCTTCGAGGAGGACGACGCGGGGCTGACCGCCCACGTGGAGTACGCGGTCGACCTGTTCGACCGGTCCACCGTGGACGCCATGGCGCGCAGGCTCGGCCTGCTGCTGGCCGCCGTCGTCGACGACCCGGACTCCCGCATCGGCGAGATCGACATCATGACGCCCGGCGAGCGCGCCCAGGTGCTCACCGGGTGGCACGCCACCGCCACCGGACCAGTCGTCGAGCGTTGCGTCCACGACGTGGTCGCCGACCACGCCGTCGCCACCCCGGACGCCACGGCGCTCGTGTTCGCCGACCGCCGCGTGAGCTACGGCGCCCTCGACGCCGCGGCCAACCGGATGGCGCACCGGCTCACCTCCCTCGGCATCGGCCGGGGATCGCTGGTGGGCATCCACCTCGAGCGGGGCCCGGACCTCGTCACCGCCGTGCTCGCGGTGCTCAAGGCGGGCGCGGGCTACACCCTGCTCGACACCGACTTCCCGACCCGGCGGCTCGCCCGCGTGCTCGCCGACGCCGCCTGCAGCCTCGTGATCACCAGGAGGGACAATCCCTTCGACGTCCCCGCACTCGATCTCGACGAGGACCTCAGCGGCCTGCCCGGCACCGCCCCCGACTGTGACGCCCGCCCGGGCGACGTCGCGTGCGTCATGTTCACCTCCGGGTCGACCGGCAGGCCCAAGGGCATCGCCGCACCGCATCGCGCACTGGTCAACACCTTTCTCGGCCAGTCCTACGCGGACTTCGGCCCGGACGAGGTGGTGCTCCAGTGCGCGCCGGTGTCCTGGGACGGCTTCGCGCTCGAGTTGTTCGGCGCGCTGCTGTTCGGCGGCACCTGCGTGCTGCAGCCGGGGCAGAAGCCCGAACCGCAGGTCATCGCCGAGCTGATCGCCGAGCACGCCGTCACCACGGCGCACCTGTCGGCGAGCCTGCTCAACCACCTGCTCGACGAACACCCGGGCGTGTTCGCGGGCGTCCGGCAGGTGATGACGGGCGGTGAGCCGGCGTCGGTCCCGCACGTCGCGGCCATGCTCGCCCGTCACCCGGAGGTCCGGCTGGTCAACGGCTACTCGCCGGCCGAGAGCATGATCTTCACGCTGACCCACCGGATCGAGCCCGCCGACACCGCGCTGGCGTCCATCCCGGTCGGCAGGCCGCTGGCGCACAAGCGGGTGCACGTACTCGACCGCGGGCTGCGCCCGGTCCCACCCGGCGTGGTCGGCGAGCTCTACATGTCCGGCATCGGCCTGGCCGACGGCTACGTCGGGCAACCCGGGCTCACCGCCGAGCGGTTCGTGGCAAGCCCGTTCCTCCCCGGCAGGCGGATGTACCGCACCGGTGATCTGGTGCGCTGGCGCGCCGACGGCGTCATGGAGTTCCTCGGCCGCGCCGACGGCCAGGTCAAGATCCGCGGCTTCCGGGTCGAGCCACGCGAGGTGGAGGCCGTGATCGGCGGTTACCCGTCGGTGGCCAGGACCGCCGTAGTCGTGCGCGACGTCGCACCGGGGGACCGGCGGCTGGTCGCCTACGTCGTGCCGGCACCCGGTACCGCGCTGAGCGTGCCCGACCTGCGCAGGCACGTGACCGACCGGCTGCCCGAGCACCTGGTGCCGTCGGCGTTCGTACCGGTGGACGCGTTCCCGATCACCGCGAGCGGCAAGCTCGACCGCGCCGCGCTGCCCGCCCCGGACTTCGCCGCGTCGGTGACCGGCCGGGCACCGCGCACCCCCCGCGAGGAGATCCTCTGCGGACTGTTCGCGGACGTGCTCGGCCTGCCGGGCGTCGGCATCGACGACGGCTTCTTCGACCTCGGCGGCCACTCCCTGCTCGCCGCGAAGCTGATCAGCCGGGTGCGCACCGCGCTCGGCGCGGAGCTCGGCATCCGTACCCTGTTCCAGTCGCCGACCGTCGCCGGCCTCGCCGCCCGCCTGAACGACGAGCAGCGGGTCCGGACGCCGCTGCGCCCGATGCCGCGGCCCGACCTGCTGCCGCTGTCCTCCGCCCAGCAGCGCCTGTGGTTCGTCGACCAGCTCGACGGCCCCAACCCCACCTACAACGCGCCGTTCGCGCTGCGGCTGCGGGGCGAGCTGGACCGTGCGGCACTCGCCACGGCGTTCGGCGACGTGGTCGGCAGGCACGAGTCGTTGCGCACGGTCTTCCCGGTCGTCGACGGCAGGCCCCACCAGCGGATCCGTACAGACGCGGAGGTGCTCGTGGCGTTCGAATCGTGCACGGAGGCGGAGCTTCCCGAGCGGCTCGACCGGGCGGCTCGCGCGGTGTTCGACCTCGCCGAGGACCTGCCGATCCGGGTGACCGTGTTCGAAACCGCTCCGGACGAGGCGGTCATGGTGCTCGTGCTGCACCACATCGCGAGCGACGGCTGGTCCATGGGACCACTGCTGTCGGACCTGTCCACCGCCTACACCGCCCGCGTGGCCCAGACCAGTCCAGAATGGACGGCGCTGCCGGTGCAGTACGCGGACTACACGTTGTGGCAGCAGGAGCTCCTCGGCTCCGAGGACGACCCGGACAGCCTCGTCTCCCGGCAGCTGAACTACTGGGCGAGCGCGCTGGCCGACCTGCCCGAGGAGCTCACCCTGCCGACCGACCGGCCCCGGCAACCGGTCGCCGGGCACGACGGCGGGGTCGTGGCGGTGCGCGTCGATGCCGACCTGCACGCCCGGCTCACCGACCTCGCGCGGGCACACCAGGTGACGCTGTTCATGGTTGTGCAGGCCGCGCTCGCCGCGCTGCTCACCAGGCACGGCGCCGGCACCGACATCCCGATCGGCTCACCGGTGGCCGGGCGGACCGACGAGGCGCTCGACGACCTGGTCGGGTTCTTCGTCAACACGCTGGTGCTGCGCACCGACACCGGCGGCGACCCGACCTTCACCGAGCTTCTGGACCGGGTCCGCGAGCACGACCTAACGGCCTACGCCCACCAGGACGTGCCGTTCGAGCGGCTGGTGGACCTGCTGCGGCCGGCCCGCTCGCCTGCCAGGCATCCGTTGTTCCAGGTCAGCCTCGCCGTGCAGAACAACGCCAGGGGTGAGTTGACCCTGCCGGGGCTCACCGTGCGCGGCGAGCAGGTGGGCACCGGGGCCGCCAAGTTCGACCTGACCGTCGCGCTTGGCGAGAACCACGACGCGAGCGGGGCGCCCGCGGGCATCGACGGGGCACTGGAGTACGCATCGGACCTGTTCGACGCAGGCACTGTGCGTGCCATGGCCGACCGGTTGGTGCTGCTGCTGACCGCCGTCGCCGCCGACCCCGGCGTGCGCATCGGCGATGTCGAGCTGCTCACCGACGCCGAGCGGAACCGGCTGCTGGTGGAGTGGAACGACACAGCGGCGGACTGCCCGCTGGACCGGTGCGCACACGAGCTGTTCGAAGAACAGGCCCTGCGCACCCCCGACGCGGTGGCCGTGCTGTTCGGCACGCGCCGGCTGAGCTACGCCGAGGTCAACGCGCACGCGAACCGGCTGGCGCACCACCTGGTGGACGCCGGTGTCGGCCGGGGCGTGCTGGCCGGCGTCTACCTGGAACGCAGCCCCGAGCTCGTGATCGCGCTGCTGGCGGTGCTGAAGGCAGGCGGCGGGTACACGCTGCTGGACCCGGACTTTCCGGCCGCACGGCTGCGGGCCGCGCTCGCCGACACCGCGGCACCGGTGGTGGTGACCCGGCACGGGCTCGTCGACCAGCTGGGCGCCGAGGACGTCGTGCACGTGCGGATCGACACCGACTCGGCGGTCATCGCCGCTTGTCCGTCGCACGACCCCGCGATCCCGGTCGACCCGCTGGACACCGCCTGCGTGATGTTCACCTCCGGTTCCAGCGGCAGGCCCAAGGGCGTCGCGGCGCCGCACCAGGCGCTGGTCGGCACGTTCGTTGGACAGTCCTACGTGGACTTCGGCCCGGCGGAGGTGTTCCTGCAGTGCGCGCCGGTGTCCTGGGATGCCTTCGCGCTGGAGGTCTTCGGCGCGCTGCTGTTCGGCGGCTCGTGCGTGCTGCAGCCCGGCCAGAACCCGCAGCCGGACGTGATCGCAGACTTGGTCGCCGAGCACGGCGTCACGATGCTGCAGATGTCCGCCAGCCTGTTCAACCACATGACCGACGAGCTGCCCGAGGTCTTCGACGGCGTCCACTGGGCGATCACCGCCGGTGAGGCGGCCTCGCCGAACCACGTGGTGAAGGCGATGCGCTCGTACCCGGACCTGCGGGTCGCCAACGGGTACGGACCTGCCGAGAGCATGGGCCTGACGACGGCCTACCAGGTGCCGCGCAGCTTCGTCGACCCGACGGTCCCGATCGGTGGTCCGGTGGCGAACAAGCGCTCCTACCTGCTCGACCCGAACCTCACCCCGGTCCCGCCCGGTGTCGTCGGAGAGGTGTACGTCGCCGGGGCCGGGCTGGCACACGGCTACGTGGGCCAGC
>NZ_DATBKY010000259.1:0-40490 GCF_036555685.1 Actinophytocola sp.
TGCCGGGTGGTCCACCGACCACCCGGCACGCGCCCGGCGACGTCCCGTTTCGCCGCGTGGTGTCAGTCGGTGTGGGCGCGGATCACCGTGAGGTAGAAGTCGTCGAGCCTCTTGACGATGTCGACGAGCCGGTCGAAGTCGACCGGCTTGGTGATGTAGGAGCTCGCGCCCAGAATCACGCTGCGCACCAGGTCGGCCTCGTCCTGGGAGGAGGTGAGGATGACGACGGGGATGTCTCGCAGCCGCTCGTCCGCGGTGATCTCGGCCAGCACCGCGCGGCCGTCCAGCTTGGGAAGGTCCAGGTCCAGGAGGATCACGCCCGGCCGCGGCGCGTCGGAGTACGGCGGCTCGTTTCGCAGGAACCGCAACGCCGCCACACCGTCGCGCACCACGTGCAGTGTGTTGCCGACCTTGTAGTAGTCGAAGGTGTCCCTGGTGAACCACACGTCGCCGTCGTCATCCTCGACGAGAAGGATGTCGACGGGAGTCAGCGCGCCGGCCACGGCCAACCACTTTCCTCCCCCGGCCGCTCGGGCGCAACGGCGTCGGTGTCGAGCGTGGCCGCCGGCGGGGTGAGGAAATCCGTGATCCAGCGGGCGGAGACGACCTCCCGCGGCAGCGGGATCAGGACAGCTGACGCAGGCGCCGGAAGCAGTACCACGTGAGCAATGTGGACAGCGCCAGGAAGAAAGCCAGCTCGAGCCACTGCAGCGGCCAGAACCGGTAGCCCGGCTGGTACGCCACGTGCTGCGTGTACCCGTGCTCTCCCAGCCGCGCCATGCACTCGCCGATCGACCCCCGGTCCGGCGGCGGCGCGCTGCGGTCCGGCCTGGGCACGCAGCCCTGGACGAACGCGGGCAGCGGGGACACCGGGTTGCCCGACGGGTCGAGGGTCTCGTTGGCCAGCACCCACCCGCCGGCGGGCTCGCGGACCGAGATGCTCTCGATCACGCCCTGTTCGTTCCCCCGGATCCCCATGACGTTCGTGGGCGTGATCGAGACGTTCTCGTCCAGCGCGGGCAGCACATACGGGCGCACCAGGAACGGGACCGCCAGCATCACCGCGGCGAACACGACGAGCGTCACCGCCATGGCGGCCACCGTGCGGCGCAGTGCGATGCCGACCGCGACGCCGAGGACGAACGCGAACGCCGCGTACCCGATGGGCACGATGCCCCGCGCGGCGAACACCACCGGCGACATCCGGTTCAGCATGGGGCGGTCCGTGCCGGCGCTCGCCATCGCGTCGATCGGGCTGGCCCACCACGTGACGGCCAGGCTCAGCAGGCCCGCCGCCACCATCGCGGCCAGCACGCCGACCCCGAGCTTGGTCGAGAGCCACCGCTTGCGCGTGACGGTCTGGTTCCACACGAGACTGTGCGTTCCGGACTCAAGCTCGCGCGTGATCAGCGGCACGCCCCAGAACACGCCGACGACCGCCGGCAGCACGTACAGCGCCAGAATGGTGCCGCCGTACAGCAGGTCCTGGTCGGTGAGGTCGGTGCGGCCCACCAGCTTCGGCCCGGTGATCGCGAGGATCACCCCGATCACGACCAGGCCGGCGAACACCGACAGCGCGGGCACGCGGAACTGGCGCCAGGTCAGCCAGATCATCGCAGGACCTCCAGGGCGGGGCGGGTGGTGACCGGATTGCTCATGTACTCGAGGACGACGTCCTCGAGCGACAGCTGGCTGACCGTCCACGTGGGATCGAGGATCGGCGCCTCGGTGCGGACGACGACGGTCGTCTGCCGGTCGGTGTGGCGCGCGGAGATGACGCGCTGGTCGGACGGCAGCGCGTCGACGTCGCGGCGTGGTCCGGTCAGCCGGTGGTGCGTGGCGAGCAGCTCCTCGACGTCACCCGCGATCCGCACCTCGGAGTCCACCAGCACGATCAGCTGGTCGCAGACCCGTTCCAGGTCGGTGACGAGGTGGGACGACATGACCACGGACAGCCCGTGCGCGGCGACGGCCTCCATGAGGTCCGCCAGGAACTCCCGGCGCGCGAGCGGATCGAGCGCGGCGACCGGCTCGTCGAACAGCAGCAGCTCGGGCCGCTTGGCGATGCCGATCGTGAGCGCGAGCTGGGCGCGCTGGCCGCCGGAGAGCTTGCCGGCGTGCTGCGTCGGGTCCAGCCCGATCCGCTCGGCGCGCTCGTGCGCCAGGTCGTCGTCCCAGGCCGGGTTGAGCCGGGCACCGAGCCGCAGGTGTTCCTCGACGGTGAGCCCGCGGTAGACGGGCGCGTTCTGCGCGACGTAGCCGACCCTGGCCAGCTGCGCCGGACCGCTGCCCGGCACGCCGCCGCACACCTCGATCGTGCCGGTGGTCGGCTGGAGCATGCCGGACGCGATGTTCAGCAGCGTCGACTTGCCCGCGCCGTTCGGTCCGACGAGCCCCGTGACGTGACCGGGCTCGATCTCGAGCGTGCAGCCGGTCAGCGCCCACTTGCGCTTGTACCTCTTGCCCAGTCCCTGGGCACGCAGGACGGTCACGCTATGTCCTCTCTTGCGGAGTCGCGAAACGTGGACATCAGCAGGGCCTCGATGCTCTCCTCGTCGAGGCCGGCCCGGCGCGCCTTGGACAGCCAGCGGCGCAGGTCCTGCCGCAGCGGCCCGAGCACCGCCGGGGAGGCGCCGTTCAGCGTTGCCGTCACGAAGGTCCCCACCCCCGGCCGGGCCGCGACGAGGCCGTCGTGCTCCAGTTCGCGGTAGGCCTTGAGCACGGTGTTCGGGTTGATCGCGAGGTCCGCGACCACGTCCTTGACCTTCGGCAGCTGGTCGCCCTCGTCGAGCAGGCCGAGCCGCAGCGCGTGCCGCACCTGTTGGACCAGCTGCTGGTACGGCGAGAGGCCGGACCTGCCGTCCAGGTGAAACTCGATCACGAGCACCTCCATTTATCTAGCTACATAGCACTATAGCTAAACAGGAGGTGATGAGCCACTCCGTGGCCCCGCGAGGGGCTCACCGCCGCGGACGAGCCGTCCGCTCCGGGGTTCGAGGTTGTGCGTTGCCGCCCCGGCGTAGGAGCCTGGCGTCGTGAGCGCTGGGGAGGACTGGTTCGGCCGGCTCTATGCCGGCGGCTACCGGGAGCTGCTGCTCACCGCGTACGCGTTGCTCGAGGACCTGGCCGAGGCGGAGGCGGTGACCCGGGACGCGCTGGCCGTCGCCTACGGGCGGCGCGTCCGGCTCGCGCAGGAGGAGAGCCCGCTGGAGTGGGTGCGGGCGCAGGTCGTGCGGCGCGCCCGCAGGCGGCAGCGGTGGCGGGCACTGCCATACCGGCCGCCGGCGACCGACGGGGCGGCCGAGGCGATCCGGCTGCACCGCCTCGCCGGGCTGCCCCCGGCCACCATTGCGTCCATTGTGGATCGTCCGGTTGAGACTATCGAGGCCGAGGTCGGCGGAGCCGGTGCGGTTTCCTGGGTGAGCGTGCGGCAGCCGGTCGTGCGCTGGGTGCACGACCGCGCTGGGCAGCGCACGGCCCGCAGGCGGATGCTGGCCGTGGCGGCGGTCGCCGTCGTCGTCCTGGCGGTGGCCGTGCCGCTGCTGCGTGTCGGGCAGGCCGCGACCCCGCCCGCGGCGCCGCCCCCGTCGACCGCGTGGACGCCCCCGCCGGCCCCGGGCCAGCGGTTCGTCTTCGACGTGCAGTTCGCCGACGAGAACCATGCCTTCGCGCTGCGCGCGAACTGCCCGTCGTCCGACTGCGACCTCGAGCTGCTCGCCTCGGACGACGGCAGGAGCTGGACCTCGCGACCGGTACGCAAGCCCGCCGTGGCGGTCTCGATGATGGGCGGGCTCATCGTGCTCGGGCCGGAGGAGGTCGCGGTCGACTGGTACCCGGTCAGCCCGCCGGGCGACGAGACGTATCGCGTGCACACCTCCGACGGCGGGCAGACCTGGCGGCCGGTGTCCACCGAGCCGCGGCGCACGCTGTCCGAGATCCCACCCGGCGCGGCACTCGTGCCGGCCTGCTTCGGCGGCGCCGACCCGTGCACCGAGGCCGAGCCGTCGGTCGTGCTGCCGGGTACGGGGGAGTCCGCGCGACTCGCGTCGGCACCACCGTTGCGGCAGTCCTACCCGGGCCCGATGCCCCTGGCCGGAAACCAGTGGTGGATCGTCGGGATCGAGCCGCGTACCCGGAAGTGGGCGGTGGCGGTCAGCGACGACGACGGTCGCAGTTGGACGGTGTCATCGCTGATGGCACCGCGCGAGGATCTCAGCGACTCGTGGGCGGTGGTCGGCTACGGCGACGACCTGTACGCCTACGACAAGGCGGAGACCGGCGGCGACTACGCCATGATCGCGATCTTCCACAGCGGCGACGGCGGCGCGACGTGGCGGCGTACCCGCGGCCGCGCGCCCCTGCGGACGATGGACTCGCTGGTCGCCGCCGCCGACGGCACGCTGCTGACCACCAGCTCCGCCGGCCGCACGCTGGTCAGCCGCGACCACGGCCACACGTTCACCGAGACGGCCAAGCGCTACCACGGCTTCGCGTACTGGGCCGGCGCCGGCTACGTGTCGGCGTCGAGGCCCGAGCAGCAGATCATGTTCTCCCGCGACGGCCTGAGCTGGGACCGGCTGCACCTGAGCTCCTGACCCACCGCGACCCACGGCGATACTTCTACCTGCGCAAACGAGCCCGGCCGATCACGGTGGATGGCCGGGCTCGTCGGTGAGGCGGGATCAGGCGAGGTCGAAGCGGTCGAGCTCCATGACCTTGGTCCAGGCCGCGACGAAATCGCCAACGAACTTCTCGCGGGCGTCCTGGCTGGCGTAGACCTCGGCGAGGGCGCGCAGCTGGGAGTTGGAGCCGAAGACGAGGTCGACCGCGGTGGCGGTCCACCGCACCTCGTCGGTCGCCGAGTCGCGGATCTCGTAGACGTTCTCCTCGGACTCCGACACCTTCCACCGGGTACCCGGCGAGAGCAGGTTGGTGAAGAAGTCGGCGCTGAGCACGCCGGGCCGGTCGGTGAGGACACCGTGCCGGGTGCCGCCGTGGTTGGCCCCGAGGGCGCGCAGGCCGCCGACGAGGACGGTCATCTCGGGCACGGTCAGGTTGAGCATGTACGCGCGGTCGACCAGCAGCACCTCCGGCTGCAGCTTCTCGCCGGAACGCACGTAGTTGCGGAACCCGTCGGCGCGCGGCTCGAGGACCGCGAACGAGTCGACGTCGGTCTGCTCCTGGGTGGCGTCGGTGCGGCCCGGGCGGAACGGCACGGTCACCTCGACGCCCGCGTCGCGCGCCGCCTTCTCGACAGCGGCCGAGCCGGCCAGCACGATCAGGTCGGCGAGCGAGATCCGCGCGCCGCCGGCCTCGTTGAACTCCCGCTGGATGCCCTCGAGGGCATCCAGGACCTTCGGGAGCTCCTCGGGCTGGTTGACCTCCCAGCCGCGCTGCGGCTCGAGGCGGATGCGGGCACCGTTGGCGCCACCGCGCTTGTCGGTGGACCGGAAGCTCGCGGCCGCGGCCCAGGCCGTCGAGACGAGCTGGGTGGTGGTGAGCCCGGAGTCGAGGACCTTCGCCTTGAGGGCGGCGATGTCGGCGTCACCCACGAGCTCGTGGTCGACGGCCGGCACCGGGTCCTGCCACAGCTGTGCCTCGGCGACCCACGGTCCCAGGAAGCGGCTGACCGGGCCCATGTCGCGGTGCAGCAGCTTGTACCAGGCCTTGGCGAACGCGAGCGCGAACTCGTCCGGGTTCTCCATGAAGCGGCGCGAGATCGGCCCGTACGTCGGGTCGAAGCGCAGCGCCAGGTCGGTGGTGAGCATGGTCGGCTTGTGCTTCCTGGCCGGGTCGAACGGGTCCGGGACGATCTCCGGCGCGTCCTTGGCGACGTACTGCTTGCCGCCGCCGGGGCTCGTGGTCAGCTCCCACTCGTAGCCGAAGAGGATCTCGAAGAAGCGGTTGCTCCACTCGGTCGGCCGGTCGGTCCAGGTCACCTCGAGACCGCTGGTGATCGTGTCGGCGCCCTTGCCGCTGCCGTGCGTGCTGAGCCAGCCGAGGCCCTGCGACTCCAGCGGGGCACCTTCGGGCTCGGGGCCCACGTGGTCGTCGGCGATGCCGGCGCCGTGGGTCTTGCCGAAGGTGTGGCCGCCGGCGATCAGCGCGACGGTCTCCTCGTCGTTCATCGCCATCCGGGCGAAGGTCTCCCGGATGAAGTGGGCCGCGGCCATGAAGTCCGCGTTGCCGCGGGGTCCTTCGGGGTTGACGTAGATGAGGCCCATCTCGGTCGCGCCGAGCTCGGGCACCATCTCCGTGTCACCGGCGTAGCGCGCGTCGCCCAGCCAGTCGTCCTCCGGGCCCCAGAAGATCTCCTCGGGCTCCCAGATGTCCTCGCGGCCGAAGCCGAAACCGAAGGTCTTGAAGCCCATCGACTCCATCGCGACGTTGCCGGCCAGCACGAGCAGGTCGGCCCAGGAGATCTTCTGACCGTACTTCTCCTTGACCGGCCACAGCAGCCGGCGCGCCTTGTCCAGGTTGGCGTTGTCGGGCCAGCTGTTGAGGGGGGCGAAGCGCTGACCGCCGTCGCCGGCCCCGCCGCGGCCGTCGTGGATGCGGTAGGTGCCCGCGGCGTGCCAGCTCATCCGGATCATGAGGCCGCCGTAGTGGCCGAAGTCGGCGGGCCACCAGTCCTGGGACGTGGTGAGCACCTCGACGATGTCCTGCTTGAGGGCCTCCACGTCGAGCTTGGCGAACTCCTTGGCGTAGCTGAAGTCCTCGCCGAGCGGGTTGCTCTTCGACGAGTGCGCGCGCAACGCCGAGAGGTCGAGCTGGTTGGGCCACCAGTCCCGGGTGGTGCGCGGTCGGCCGCTCGTCGCCGACGCCGGCGAGTCGATCGCCGGGTTCTCGCTCTCGCTACCGTGCGCGGTCACGGAGTCGTGCGCGACCGGGCAGCCGGCCGCCGCCTTCTCGTCCACGCCCTGCGCGCTGGCGGGGGGAGTTGTGCTTGGGTCGCTCATCTGCTTCCTTCCGTGCTGGCGGACTATCGGTGGTGCGTGCGGCCGCGCAGTCGGGGCAGGCGCCCCAGTAGACGACCTCCGCCTCGTCGATCACGTAACCGTGGTCGTCCGAGGCGGTGAGACAGGGGGCGGTTCCGGCGGCGCAGTCGACGTCCGCGATCGCACCGCAGGAGCGGCACACGACATGGTGGTGGTTGTCGCCGACCCGCATCTCGTAGCGGGCGGTCGCGCCGGCCGGCTGGATGCGCCGCACCAGGCGGGACTCGGTGAGCGCCTGCAGCACGTCGTAGACCGCCTGGTGCGACACCGCGGGGAACTCGTCCCGCGCCAGCGCGATCACCGTGCGGGTGTCGACATGCGGGTGGTCACGCAGCGCGGTGAGCACCGCCAGGCGAGGCCGGGTCACACGCAACGAGATCGCCCGAAGCTGCGCCTCGAAGTCGGACGTCACCCGACGAACCTTAGATGCTTTCTGGAATGAGTCAAATTAACGTCCGTCACATCACCCACCCGGGCACCCGATCGAATCGCTCGCCGGGGGAAGCGGGCCGGCTCACCGGCCGGTGGGTTCGAGCACGTCGACCTGGCCCGGGCCGCGGGCAGGATGCGCACCCGGCCACATCGGCGGCGGCGACGGTGTCGAACGGAGAGGTTTGCATCGGGTGGCGGCGGGGCAGCCCGAGCGGCGAGCACGACAGCGCCGACAGAGCGGAGTGAGCGCATGGGTAACGACGACAAGTTCGAGGCGAAGGCCGACGAGTTGAAGGGCAAGGCCAAGGAAGCGGTCGGTCGCGCCACTGACGACGAGCGGCTCGAGGCCGAAGGCGAAACCGACCAGACGAAGGGAAACCTGAAGCAGGCGGCCGAGAAGGTCAAGGACGCCTTCAAACGCTGACAACCTCCGAACGAAGACAAAACGACGACAAACACAGACAAGACGAACAAGCACGACGGAGACGCCGGTGTCGCGTCTCCGTCGTTTCTCGCGGAGTGGGCCCCCGAACCGTCGCACTCCGCGCCCGCGCACGCCGAGCCGTCCGCGGGAAGCCGAACTCACCCGGTTCGGGTGAAGTTCCGCCGGACGGGCCGGGAGCAGAGTCGCCGGCGTAGCTCGCGCCCGTCGGGCACTGTTGCGCGGCCATCGGCACGCCGGGCGACTGCGTGGTGTGCGCTGCTCGCGACGAGCGGCGCCAGGCGTTCACGTCTGGCTTGCGGAGGGGCGCATGGAGACGGCGCAGGTCCCCGTCGACGTTCTGCCGGCAACTCTGCCGATCGTCGCGTCGCTCGTGTTTCTGGTCCCCTTGCGGTGGCGCGCTCCGCGGGCCGCGCCGATGGAAGCGATCCGCGTCGATCGCGACCGCGGTTTCCACGAAGGGGGCGCCGATCCGCGGGGTGAGGGCGCCGCGCTGGGCTACTAGAAAGCCGGCCTTTCGGAAGACAGACCGCGCGACCAACGGGAGCGTGTCGCATTGGCACAAATCTGGATCACGCTGTCGATCATCCTGCTGGCCCTGGTCCTCTGTGGCGGCTCTGTTCGAGCACGTCTTCGACGGCCGGAATCGGCTTGCCCCTGACGAGGCGTTGATGATCGGGTGCCCGTGATGAAGATGCATGCCGACGAGGCGCACACCGACGCCGAGCTCGTCCGCCGCCTGCTGCGCGGCCAGTTCCCGCAGTGGGCGGACCTGCCGATCGAGCGCATCGCCTCCGGCGGGACCGTCAACGCGGTCTACCGGCTCGGCGACGCGCTGTCGGTCCGGCTCCCGCTCACCACCCACGGCGTCGACGATCTGGAGTGGGAGCGGCGGTGGCTCCCGCGGCTCGCCCCCGTGCTGCCGGTCAGGATCCCGACCGTGGTGGCCGCCGGCGAACCGGCCGACGGCTACCCCTGGGCGTGGGCGGTGCACGAGTGGATCGCCGGCACCACGCCGGTCGAAGGCCGCCTCGCCGCGCCCGAGCAGCTGGCCCGCGATCTGGCTGCCTTCGTCATCGCCATGCGCCGGGTGAGCCTGCCCGGCAGCCCCACCGCCTACCGAGGCGGCTCGCTCGCCACGGTCGACCGGTCCACCCGGGCCGCGATCGACGAGCTACGGCACACCGACGAGCCTTTCGACGCCGACGCGGCCATCGCCGTGTGGTCGGACGCGCTCGCGGCCCCCGCCTGGACCGGGCCGCCCCGCTGGGTTCACTCCGACCTCATGCCCAGCAACCTGCTCGTCACCGACGGCAGGCTGACCGCCGTCCTCGACTTCGCGACCGCCGGCGTCGGCGACCCGGCCTGCGATCTCATTCCCGCCTGGAACCTGCTGACCCCCGCGGCGACGGCACTCTTCCGCGACGCGGTGGGCGCCGACGACGCCACGTGGGCGCGCGGGCGCGGCTGGGCGCTGTCCATGGCCGCCATCCAGCTCCCGTACTACCGCCACACCAACCCGATCATCTCCGCCAATGCCCGCCACGTGCTCCGGGCTGTCGGTGCTGCCCCGACCGGGTGAGCTTCGACGTGGTGGCGGCGACGTGGACCGGCCCGGAGGGCCTGACGGCGGCGTGGGCGACGACCGCGACCGCGGCGAACAGGTAGGCGTCGCCGGTCAGCAGGCGCCACGTGGTCCACGGGTCGGTGCTGTGCCACCACCAGTGCGGGGACAGGATGAACAGGAGCGTGCCGCCCGCGGCACCGGCGATCGCGGCGCGGGCCCGGGTGCGCCAGGCATCGACGCCGGCGGTGAGGAGGATCGGCGCGGCCCAGACCCAGTGGTGCGACCACGAGATGGGCGAGGCCGGTAGCGCGCCGAAGGCGTTGAGGCCCAGTGCCCAGGTCGGCCGCCGGGCGGCGAAGGCCCGGCGCATGCCGATGGCGGCCATGCCGACCAGCGCGACCGCGAGCACGAGCCACAACGCGCCCGGACCGAGGCCGAGGCGCACCAGCAGGGCCTTGATCGACTGGTCCGAGGCGAAGGTGATGCCGCCGATCCGGCGCGTGTCGAAGGCGGTCGCCGTCCAGTACCGCACGGAGTCACGCCAGGCGAGCAGGAACCCGACGCCTGTCACGCACAGGAACGACAGTGCGGCGGTGAGCGCTGCCCTGCGGTCGCCGCGGATCAGGAAGAACAGGACGAACGCAGCCGGCGTGAGCTTGATCGCCGCGGCGAGTCCGAGCAGCACGCCGCGGGGCCAGCGTGGTGTGCGGGTCAGGCAGTCCAGCACGACGAGCGCCATCAGCAGGACGTTGATCTGGCCGTAGTGCAGGGTCGAGCGGACCGGTTCCAGGAGCAGGGTCGCGGGCAGCAACGCCCAGACCAGGTGCCGGTGTGGCGGCACGTCGAGCGAGCGCAGTGTCACGGCCAGGACCAGTGCCAGCGCCGCGATCGTGAGAACCGTGATCGTGGCGCTGGCCAGCCCGAAGGGTATGAGCGCGAACGGCACGAACACGATGGCGGCGATGGGCGGGTAGGTGAACGGCAGGTGGTGCCTGCCGTAGCGCGGTGCGGGCAGCTGGCCATAGAGCTGGCCACGGTGCCGCCACACCGTGGCGCCGATCCGGTAGACGTCGAGGTCGATGCGGTAGACGTAGCCGCTGACGCCACCCCGCCGGAACGACAGCAGGAACCAGGCGACTACCGCGAGGTTCGCTACGGCCAGCCCGACGAGAGCAGGTCTTCGCACCCGTCCAATGTGCGCTTCTTCCGGTGACATCCGTGTTGGGAACCGCGACGGCGACAAGTTTTCGTACACCGATGCCGGCTGCCGATCGTCCCTTTCGGAAGTGAGAAACCAAACCGGATATCGCCGTGTGAATCAGTCCTGGCCGGACAAGTCAGATCGTAACGATCAAAGCGGGCGAAGCGACGAAAGTTAGGTCACTGACCTGTGTTTTCGGGTACGCGGAGTTCCTGTTCGGCTGGGCGGGCCGATTGATGTTGACGGGGATTCTCGGCGTTGGGGAGAGGCGGAGCGGTGGTTCGGGTTCACGCTGATATCGATCCCGTGCGCGGACATTCCCTGGGGCTCGATCGGTTGCTGCATCCGATCACCGCGGAGGAATTCCTTCGGACGGCTTGGGAGAAGGAGCCGCTGCTGATCGGCAGGTCTCAGCCGGCCTATTTCGAGGATCTGCCCGGTCTCGACGACGTCGACGAGTTGATCACCGCGACGACGGCCGGGCTGCGGATCTTCGGAGGTGGCGAGAACAGCCGGCGGTGGGCCGGAGACGGGTTGGTGCGCACCGGCGAAGGCCGTGTCTCGGAACGCGAAGTCGTGATGACGGCGGCGGGTGTGCCGGACATCCAGGACGTCTACCGCGCGTACCACGAGGGCTACACGATCGTTCTCAACGCGCTGCACCGCCGCTCGTCGAAGGTGGCGAACCTGTCGCGCGCCGTGGAGGCCGAGCTACATCATCCGGTCGGCGTGAACCTCTACCTGACGCCCCGCAACGCGCAAGGATTCGACCTGCACGTCGACACCCACGACGTCTTCATCCTCCAGTTGCACGGCACGAAGGAATGGCATGTCGCCGAGCCCGTTCGACGAATGCCGCTTGCCACGGAGAACGGCAGGCGCCCACCCGAGGACACGGTCCTTCGCACCCTGACGATCGAGCCCGGCGACTCGCTCTACATCCCGCGCGGGCACGCGCACCGCGCGGTGTCGACCAGCACGTCGTCACTGCATCTCACCGTCGGCATCCACGCCTTCTGCTGGGTGGACCTGATGGCGGAGGCACTGCGGCTGGCCGCCGACGAGGACTCCCGGTTCCGGACTGCCCTGCCCCCGGGATTCCTCGACCACGAGATCGATCCGCACACTCTCACCGGGCTCGGCGACCGGTTCGCCCGCGCACTGACCGACGAGTCCTTGGTCCGGCGTGCCCGGGAGAACCTGAGTGCGAGGTTGGTCAACGGCGGCAAGGCCGCGCCGGGCGGGCATATCCGCTCACTCGACGGCATAGCCCGGCTCACCGAGAAGTCGCTCGTCCGATGGACGCGGGTCATGCCCAGGCGGATCCGGACAGACGCGTCCGAGGTCACCATCGAGTTCGACGGAAACTTCGTGTCCGGCCCGCTGTTCCTCGAGGACGCGTTGCGCTTCGTCGCCGACCACGAGCATTTCCGGATCGGCGAGCTGCCGGCCATCGGCGACTTTCCCGCGACGGCGAAGACCGACCTGGTGTCGCGGCTCATCCGCGAGGGGCTACTCGTAATAGCGGACCACACAGTGGAAGGAAACTCTCATGCCTCCTGATGTCACGACACTCTCGGCGGACGCGCAGCGCCGTTTGCAGGACTGGCGGATCACCATGTGGGAACTGGATCCGCGGTACGAGGACAAGGGCCTGTTCGTGCTGGCCGCAATCGCGATGGCAGACCCCGAGTACCGGGCTCGGCTGATCGCCGACCCGCGCAGCGTGATGGCCGAGCTGGGCATCACCGTCGAGGTCGGCGAGAACACGACGATACGGTTCGTCGAGAACACCGCCGACTCCCTGACGGTCATCCTCCCGCCGGCCGTGGCAGAGGTGGCCCGGCCGACGAGCGTGGACGAGTACCTCGCTTCCCGGATCGTCAAGGTGAAGGCGTTCTTCCAGGACGACGCCAACTTCGATCCGCGCCTTCGCGGCGACGAGATCGATCGGCCGCCAGGCGACGGAACAGACAGCAGGTTCAACTTCGGCGACCCGCGGCGAGACTGAGCCACCCCTGCTCCTGGGTGCGCCGAGGGCGTCCGAGACCGGCTCCGCGCGAGCGATCCGGCCGCCGTGGACATCGGGGGAGCCGGCAGCTCAACTTCCATCGCGGCGACAACCGCTTTGCGGCGGAGCCGCTTACCCGGCTATCGTTCGCCCCGAGTTCGTTCGGGAGCGCTGCCACAGCGCACGAGCCAAGGAGGTGAGTCCGATCTTCGTTCACAGTCGGGTGCTCACCCCCTCACGCTGGAGCCGCTAGCGCTTCGCCGTCACCGGTCCTCGAGCACCCGCATCGCGGATGCCCGGAAAGGGACCAAGACATGTCGCAATTTCCTGAACCGCTGCCCGTGACCGGGGACGAAACCCGATCCGGCACGCCCGACTCGATGCGACGGAGGTCGCACCCACTGATGGGGCACGACGTTGCCCTGGTGATCGGTGGTGGTGGGGCTGCCGGAAATGCCTGGGCGATCGGTGTCATCGCGGGACTGGCCGAAGCCGGCGTCGATCTGGCGGAGGCCGCCGATCTGGTGGTCGGCACCTCGTCCGGTGCCACCGCCGCGGCGCACGTGCGCAGCGGCATACCGCCGGCCGAACTGCTGGCCTCGGTGCTGTCCGAGCCGGTTCGGCCGGTCGGCCAGCACCGGGAACGGCCGGCGTCCCGGCCGGCGTCTCCGCCGATGGCCCTGCCGATGGCCCTGCCCATGTCCACCGTCTTCGAGCGCATGAGGGCCATCGGCGCCGCCGCCACGTCGGCAGCAGAGCTACGACGTGCGATGGGCGCGTTCGGGTTGGAGAGCAACGCGAAACTCGCACCCGAGGCGGCGCAACAGCGGCGTGCGGTGGTCGCCGCCAGGTTGCCTCGCGCCGAATGGCCGGACCGGCCGATGATCGTGGTGGCCGTCGACGCGCATACGGGCGAGCTGGCCGCGTTCGACCGCGAGTCCGGCGTCGACCTGGTGGACGCGGTGACCGCGAGCACCGCGCTGCCCGGTGGTCCCACGCACCGCATCAACGGCACCCACTACATCAACGGCGGCGTGCGCTCCACCGACAACGCCGACCTGGCCGCCGGCCATGCGAACGTCGTGGTGCTCTCGCCCTTCGGCGGCCGAAGCCAGGCGCCACCGCGAGCGGGCCAGTTCGAGGGCCTGCGCAGGGAACCGGAATGGGGCACGGACCTGCCAAGCCAGGTCGCGGCCCTGCGCGAGCAGGGCAGCCACGTCGAGGTGATCACGCCGGACGCCGACTCCCGAGCCGCGATGGGCACCAACCAGATGGATCCGGCGACCCGCGTCCCCGCCGCCCGTGCCGGCTTCGCCCAAGGCAAGCGGGAAGCGACCCGCGTGACGTTCCGCTGACGACTGCACGCCGCCGGCCCAGCGCCACCCGGTGTCGCGCCGTTCAGCCATGAGCGACGCGGTGGCCGGCGACGTCACTGGCTTCGGGCGGCACCCGGGTGTTGCGCGGGCCCCGGCGCTGGTGTGCGCCGGGGCCCGCGGTCAGGGTGCGGTCGACGGACCGGTCAGAGCAACCGAAGGAACGAGCGTCCGCCGGGCGAGCCGACGCCGGTCACGTTGTCGTAGCCGCGCTTGGTGTGGATGGTCAGGCCGCCGTAGTCCAGCGTCCGCGCCGACACGATGAGGCCGTCGTCGGCGTTCTCCGAGTTCGCGAAGTCGACCCGTTCGACCGCCGCGTCCACGTGCTTCACGTCGTTGATCGACCCGGTGTGCGAGGTGATCTGGTAGATGACCGGGTTGATGAAGCCGTGGTGCACGTCGTCCAGATCGTCGGCCACCGCGACGATGCCGGCCATCAGCGGGCACGCGAGGCTTGTCCCGCCGATGCGGAACTGGTCGTAGTAGACGCCGTCGCTGAACGTCTGGGTCTGCCCGATCAGGAAGCCGGTGTTCGGGTCGGCCAGCGCCGAAACGTCCGGCACCACCCGGCCGCGGTTGCCGCCGGTCTGGTTCTGCCGGGCGAGCGCGTCCGGCACGATTCCCTTCTGGTAGAAGGGTTCCCTGAACAGCCGGCTGGTGCCGCCGCCGGCGCCGCCGTTGAAGGCCGGCTCCGGGTAGCCGCCGTCGGTCAGCGTGCTCTTGCCGGTCTCCCAACCGGTCTCGAACTGGCGCTTGCCCGTGGCGTCCACCGCCATCGAGGTGCCGCCGACCGCGGTGACCCACGGCGAGGACGCGGAGAAGTCCGGCGACGGCTGGCCGAGGTTGGCGGCCTCGTCACCGCTGTCACCGGAGGAGAAGTACAGGCCGATGCCCTCGAGCGCGGCCTGCGTCGCGATCTGGGTGAATGCCTGCACCTCCTCGGCCGGGATGTCCTCACCGGCGTCGCCGTAGGAGTTGGACACCATGTCGGCCGAGCGGTTGGCGACGATGTCGTTCAGCGCCACGTCGATGGACGAGTCGAGGCAGTCCGACGCGCCGACGAAGTAGATGTTCGCGCCGGGTGCCATGGCGTGCACGGCCTCGACGTCCAGGGTCTCCTCGCCGTACCAGCCGGCCGCGTCGCACTGGTCCGGCGGCTCGAGCTCCGGGGTGGGCGGGTACACCTTCTGGCTGAACTGCGCCTGGCGCAGCGGGTGGCGCGGGTCGTTGCGCTTCGCGTAGGTCGTGGCGTCGTTGACGATGGTGGGGGAGCCGAACGCGTCCAGGATCGCGACCGTGGTGCCGCGTCCGTCCACACCGGACTGAACGGTCCCGTCGATGCCGTACGCGGAACGCAGCTGGTCCGGCTTGTACCCGCACGGCGCGTACGGGCGCTGCTTGCCGTCGAACGCCGGGTCGGTGGTGTCGGTCTTCTCGCCGTAGTAGGCGCTGCAGGGACCGGCGTTGCGGAAGCCGGGTCCGGGCGGCACGTCGCCGGGCTTGGCCTTGCTGTGGGCGGTGGCGGCGGGGGCGGGCTTGCCGCTGGTGCCGGTCTCGTGGTTCGGCCGGACCATGGCGGTGCTCTGGTCGACCCCTGATACCCCGAACACGTCACCGGCCAGGTTGGACGGGATGCTCAGGTTCTTGTCCGCGGCACGCAGCGTCTTGCCGCCGACCTTGTACTGGCCGAGCTCCACGCCGAACGCCTGCTGCACCTGGTCTGCGGTGCCGCTGGCGGTGATGTACGCCCGGTTGGCGGGAACGTCACCGATGCGGAAGCCCTCGCCGGACAGCCACTGGCGCACCGAGCCGACGGCCTGCTGGGTCGGGGCGAACCGGTCCCGGACCTGAGCCGGGCTCAGGAACTTGCGGAACGACGGGCTTTGCGGGTCGGACACGGCCTTGGCGAGCGCCTCGGCGCCGGCCTGATCGCGCATCTTCAGGAAGACCCGGAACGACAGTCGTGACTGCGGATCGGTGTCCGCGACCTTGCTGTGGGCCGTGGCCCAGTCCGAATGCGATCTCGGGATGGTCGCCCGGCCGTCGGTCGACGCGATCGCCGGCACCGCCCACGCGAGGCCACCGACCGCGGCGAGGGAGGCGAACACCATGAAGCCTCGTCGCACAAGAGATCCCTTCTCGAAGCCTGTGAACGGCCGGAGACCCTAGGGCGGCGAACTGCCCGATGGAAGGACGTCGGCCACCCGGTCAAGTGGCCGACGTCGGCAAATGTGACGGATCGTCACAGAGTTAGCCGTCAGAGAAGGAAAGAAACCAACCAAGTTCGGGCAATTGCCCGCCTTTGCCCGACTTGGCGGGCAGCTGCTCTGTGACTGGATGTGAGCAAATTAGTTTACCTAAGAAAAGCGGGTGTCCGGCGCTAACGGTGCGAACTCCACATAGGCGGCGGCGCTCGAACCGGCCGGCTGCGGTGGTGCTGCGGTGGCGCCGTGGTGGCGCCACCGCATGCGGCTCAGCTCGCCGCGCGCCGGATGACGATGTCGTCGAGCCGCGTGCGGGCGTACACCTTGACCTGGTTGTCCAGATCGTCGGCGTTCTCCTCTACCGGCAGGAAGTTGCGCACCGTCCCTTTCGTACTCTTGGCGTCCACCCAGGCGGCGGTGTCCTCGCCGATGCCGATCTCGATGCCCCCGGAGGCGTTCATCAGCTCCGCCTGGCCGCGGGTCAGCCGGCCGATCCGGATGGGACAGCCGGCCGCCTTGGCGATGACGCTGCCCTCGGCGCGGTCGATGTCGAAACTGCCGCCGGCGCCGGTGAGCTCGACGTCGGACCTGGCGTGGCCGATCCAGACCGTGCCGGTCGAGCCCTCGTACCTGACGGTGCCCCCGATCTCGCCGATCTGCAGCCCGCCCGCGCCGCCTTCGATGTCGGCGATCCCGGCGACGTGCCCAACCTCGACCTCGCCGGCGCCGAGGCGCCCGCGCAGCGCGGCGATCCGGTCGAGGCGGACCTGCCCCGATGCCACGTCCAGCGCGCAGTCGCCGAACCGGCCGTCGGCGTGCACGTCCGTCCATGCCGTGTTGAGGACCAGCCTGGAGCCGGCCGGCAGCTCGACCGTGATGGCGACGGAACCCTTCTTGTCGCCCGCCTTGATCGTCTCGATCGACAGCTCGCCGTCGGCGAAGCCGACCTTGGTGCGGTCAGCCACCCGCACGTCCGACTTGCTCGCGCGGTTGATCGGCTCGACGAGCACCACCGTGTCCGGCCGCTCGCTTGCGGCGATCCGGACTCGGGCACCTCCGGTGGTCAACGTGGCCGTGATCGGCTCAGGCGTTGCGAATGTAACCATGACGAACTCCCCTTGACTTGTGGTGATCGGCGAGCGGTCAGGCCCGCTTGTCGAACTTCGAGCGGGCCCAGACGTAGCCGACCACGGCGATGCCGAGTGACCAGGCGATCGCGGCCAGGGTCTGGCCGGTGTCCGGTGCGCCGGCGAGGAACCCGCGGATGGACTCGATGATCGGCGTGAAGGGCTGGTACGTGGCGAACTCCCGGATCCCGGGGCCCATCTTGTCGGCGGGGACGATCGCGCTGCTGAAGAACGGCAGCATGATCAGCGGCACGGCGAAGAAACCCGCGGACTCCACGGTCTTCGCGGCCAGGCCGAAGGCGACGGTGAGCCAGCTGACCGCGAGGATCACCAGCAGGAGCAGGCCGACGACCGCGAGCCAGTCCAAGAAGGACCCGCTGGGACTGAAGCCGAACAGGAACGCCACCCCGATGATCGCGGCGGCGGCGCCCGCGGTGCGCACCACGGTGGACACGACGTGCCCGGTCAGCACGGCCCCACGGGAGACGTCCATGACCTTGAAGCGGTTGATGATGCCTTTGGTCATGTCGGAGCTGACGGAGACGGCGGTGGCGCTGAGGCCGTAGACGATGGCCAGCATCAGCATGCCCGGGGTGGCGTAGTCGATGTAGTCGCCGCCACCGACGTCGAACGCGGCGCCGAAGACGTACACGAACATCAGCATCATGATGATCGGCATGAAGATCGCGTTGAAAACCGTGACCGGGTTGCGCACGGTGTGCTTGAAGTTGCGGCGAAGCATGATCGCCGAATCGCTGCTCATTTGGTGATGACCTCCGTCTTGGGCTCGGCTGTGGCGCTCGAGCGACCGGTGAGTGAAAGGAAGACGTCGTCGAGGTCCGGCATCTGCACGGTGAACTCCTCGACGTCGATGGCGTACTCGGCGAGCCGGTCCAACAGGGCGTGCAGCGCCTTGACGCTGCCGTCGCTGGGCACGCGCAGGAGCAGGCTCTCCTCGTCCGGGGTGGCGTCGGTCAGCACGCGGAGCGCGGCGCCGAGCTGTGCGGCGCCGGCGAACCGCAGCTGCACGTGGCCGCCGGGGATCTGGCGCTTGAGCTGCTCGGGCGTGCCTTCCGCGACCAGCCGGCCCTGGTCGAGCACGGCGATCTTGTCGGCGAGCTGGTCGGCTTCGTCGAGGTACTGGGTGGTGAGGAAGATGGTCATGCCGTCGGCCACCAGCTCGCGGACGATGTTCCACATCGTGCGGCGGCTGCGCGGGTCCAGGCCGGTGGTCGGCTCGTCCAGGAAGATGATCTGGGGCCGGCTGACCAGGGTCATCGCCAGGTCCAGCTTGCGGCGCATGCCGCCGGAGTAGGTCGACGTCTGCTTGTCGGCCGACTCCGCGAGGTCGAAGCGCCGCAGCAGGTGCTCGACGACGGTCTTGCCCTCGCCGCCCTTGAGGTGGTGCAGGTCCACCATCAGCTGCAGGTTCTCGCGGCCGGTCAGCAGTTCGTCCACGGAGGCGAACTGGCCGGTGACGCCGATGGCCGAGCGGACCTTCCTGGTCTCGGTCGCCACGTCGTAGCCGGCGACACGCGCCGTCCCGCTGTCCATCTTGAGCAACGTGGTCAGCACGTTCACGGTCGTCGTCTTGCCCGCCCCGTTCGGGCCGAGCAGGGAGAAGATCGTGCCCGCACGCACATCCAGGTCGATGCCGTCGAGCACGACTTTGTCGTGGTAGGCCTTCTTAAGGCCCGATGCCGTAATCGCTGAACTTGTCATGACGCCAACATGCGCGGCCGTCCTGACACCGCCCTGCCCCCGACCTGACACCGGCCCTGACACCGGCCCTGACACGGCGTGCTGCCTGGTCACGGCCGCGCGGGGGTGAAGTTCAGGTGGCGAGCGTGACCTCGACCAGCCGGTCCCAGCTGGTCCGTGTCCCCTCCGCGGCCACCTCGTCGAACCGTGCGTCGCCGAGGCGGCGCCGTACGGCCCCTTCGATGCGGACCGCGTCCGGATGGGAACGATCCGCCAGGCCACGCACGCCGGCGCTTGCCGCGAGCAGCCGCGCGGCCTGCTCGTACTCCTCGCCGCGCAATGCCTGGTCCGCGATCCCGACCAGCACCTGCGCGATCGTGGGCGCGAACCCCGTCTCGGCAGCGGCCTGGACGGCCGCGGTGCGGTGTTCGCGGGCCTCGGCGAGGTCCTCGGCGAGGTAGCCGAGCAGGTCCTGGACCATCGCGCGGACGGTTTCCTGCTTGGCGTTGTCGCCCAGCAGCGGTGTCGCGAGGTCGAGCTGCCGGTGCGCCTGCTCGGCGTCGCCGCTCCAGCGCGCGAGCTCCGCCTTCGCCAGCGCCAGCTCGGCCAGCGCGTTCGGCCAGGCGACTCGTTCCGCGACCCGCTGCGCCTCGGCCATGGCGGCCACGCTGGCGTCCGTATCGCCCAGCAGCCAGTACAACTGGGCCTGCCGGGCCCGCATCCACAGGACGTCCTCGACGGCGCCGACCTCGGTGACGACCGTGATCGCCTGCTCGTAGAGCTCGCACGCGCCGGCGAACTCACCGCGCACGGCGATCCGGTTCGCCACCTCCGTCAGGGCGAACGAGATCCCCCACCGCTCGCCGATCGCGCGGAACTCGGCGAGCGCGGTCTCCAGGTAGGCGTCCGCGGTCTCCAGGTCCTGGCCGAGCAGGATCCGCTGCTTGCCCAGTTGCAGCCGCGCGACGGCGCGTACCCAGGGGTCCTTCTCGTCGAGCAGCGGTTCGAAGGCGGACAGGAAGGTGCCCGGCCCGTGCAGCAGGCGTTCCAGCGCGTCGACGAACCCCAGCAGCGGGTCGCGGCTCTCGATGCGCCGGCTGAGTTCGTACGCCCTGCGGATCCACTCCGCCGCCTGGCTCGCGTCGGTCCGCCCGGAGGTCATGAACACCGAGAGGAACTCGTACGCCTTGGCGCCGATCTCGTCGGCCACCTCGCCGGGCGTGGCGGTCGCCGCGATCAGCAGCTCGTTGCCCTCGGTCTTGTGTCCACCGAGCCACCAGTACCAGGCAGCGGCACCGGCGAGCCGCATCGCCCCGTTCGCATCGCCGGCCGCGAGCGCACCGCGCATCGCGGCACCGATGTTGTCGTGCTCGACCTCGAGCTTGGCGAGCCATGCCAGCTGCTCGGCGCGCCGAAGGTGCGGGTCCGCGGTTTCCGCGAGATCGGTGAAGTACGCCAGATGCGCGTGGCGCGCCAGGTCCGATTCGCCTGCCTCCGCGAGACGCTGCTGGGCGTACTCCTTGATCGTGCCCAGCATCCGGTAGCGCGGCGCGCCCTCGTCCTTGCTGACGACCAGCGACTTCTCGGTCAGCGCGGTCAGCAGCTCGAGCACGTCGTCCGCCTCGACCCCGGCGCCAGCGCACACGCGCTCGGCCGCTTCCAGGCTCGCGCCCCCGGAGAACACCGACAGCCTGCGCAGCACGGTGCGTTCGGCGTCGGTGAGCAGCTCCCAGCTCCAGTCGATCACCGCGCGCAGCGTCCGGTGCCGCGGCAGCGCGGTACGGCTGCCGCCGGTCAGCAGGCGGAACCGGTCGTCGAGGCGGTTGGCGAGCTGGTCGAGGGACATGGTGCGCAACCTGGCCGCCGCGAGCTCGATCGCCAGCGGCATCCCGTCCAGCGCTCGGCAGACGCGCGCCATGGTCGGCAACGTGCGGGCGTCGGCCGCCAGGTCGTTGCGTACCGCGCCGGCCCGGTCGGCCAGCAGCCGGACGGCCGGGGCGGACGCGATCTCAGCCGGGTCGGCGTCCGCCGCGGGCAGCACCAACGGCGCGACCGGCCACAGTGCCTCACCGGTGATGCCGAGGGGTTCCCTGCTCGTCGCGAGGATCCGCAGCCGCCGGCACTCGCCGAGCACCCGGTGGGTGAACGTCGCCGCGGTCTCGATCACGTGCTCGCAGTTGTCCAGGATCAGCAACATCGCCCGCTCGCGGATGGCGGCGATGACCCGGTCCGTCGGTTCCGCGTCCGGTGCGTCGCCGAGCAGCGCGTCCCGCAGCCGCAGCGCGGCGAGCGTCGCCTGCGCCACGTCGCCGTCGGCGCCGATCGGCGCGAGCTCGACCAGCCAGGCTCCGTCGGGCAGGTCGCCGAGCAGCGTGCGCGCGGTTTCGGTGGCCAGCCTGGTCTTCCCCGAGCCGCCCGGTCCGATCAGGGTGGTGAGCCGGTGTTCGGTGACGAGGTCGCGGACCGCGGCGACGTCGGCGTCCTTGCCGACGAAGCTGGTCAGCTCGGCGCGCAGGTTGGTCTTCCGGTTCTCCTCCCGGCGTCCCAGCTCGCCCCGCAGCAGCGCGAGGTGCAGCCCGGACAGTTCCGGTGACGGATCGACGCCCAGCGCATCGGCCAGGGCTTCCCTCGTGCGCTCGTAGACGAGCAGCGCCTCGGCGTCGCGACCGGTCGCGACCAGGGCCCGCATCAACGCCGCGACCAGCCGTTCCCGGACCGGGTGCGCGGCCACCAGGTCGGTCAGCTCGGTGACGAGCTCCGCACCGTGGCCGAGGCCGATCTCCGCGTCGAACCGGTCCTCCATGGCCGTCAGGCGCAGGCCTTCGAGCCGGGTGACCGCCGCGTCGAACGCCCCGCTGTCCGGCAGGCCGACTTCCTGCATGGCCGCGCCGCGCCACAATGCGAGCGCCTCGCGCAGCCGCCGCACCCCCTGTGGATCCTCGTCGTCGCGTGCCTGGGCGACGAGGCGCTCGAACCGCACGGCGTCGACCGCGTCGGGTTCCACCCGCAACCGGTAGCCGTTCGGCTGGCCCTCCACCGACCCTTCCGGCAGCGCCTTCCGCAGCCGGGAAACCAGGCGTTGCAAGGCATTCGCGGCGTCGGAGGGAGGCTGTTCACCCCAGATCCAGTCGACGAGCGTCGCCTTCGGGACCACGTGACCCGGTTCGAGCGCGAGGGCGGCCAGCAGTCCGCGCAGCCGGGCGCCTGGCACGTCGGCGAGGGCGCCGTCGTCCGCGCGGACCTCGAACGGTCCAAGCATCCTGATCTGCACTCAGCCGATTTTGTCATGGCGATCCGCCGGTCACGCCGACCACGGTGGAGCCGTCGGCATGCGGCCCCGACCAGGCGCCGGGCGTGCGGTCAATCGGCGTCCTCCGGCGGGACCGCGGACAGCTCCGGAAGGGTCCCCGTGGGCTCGTCGGCCTCTTCGAAACGCAGGTGCGCCGCGTCCTTGCGTTTCGCGGTCACCCGATAGCTGAACTCGCACCCGGCGTCAGCCGAGCGCGCCGAGCGTACGGCGAAGCCGGACGTGTCCCGCTCGGTCACGTAGAGGCCGTCGTCACCGTCGTACTGCGTCAGAAAGACGTGATACGGACCGTCGGCGACCACCGAGGCGAACGTCTCGTCGAGCTCGATCCGGGCGTAGCCGCTCTCGAGGCGACCGAAGCCGAAGTCCTCGAACCAGCTCTCCGGGCTCTCGATGGCGTAGAGAAGGCGAAGAGAGCCGTCCGCGACGCGGACCGCGGCCGACTTCGGCTCGCTCGATGTCAGCTTGCCCCGGATGTGCACCCTCCCGTCGAAGCGCCCCGCGAAACCATTAGCGGACGAGGCCCAGATACCGAACGCGTTGGAACCGATGTGCGCGGTCGCGATGACACCGTTGGCGTCGGGTGTGTCGTTCTGTGCGTGGACCGCGGCGCCGTTTTGGCCGAGCGCATTGCCGCAGCGCGCCACAACACCGTTCTTGTTTCCCACCAAGAACCCGCCGACGCCGATGTTGGCGCCGTTGCACTGGAACCCGATCTCCGTCGGGCCGTTCGCGGTGAATTGCCTGTCAGAGCTCATTGCGAGTGCCCTTCCTGAGTTCGAGTGGTAACGCCCTGCCGGCCTCCTGCGTCAGTGGCGCACACAACGGAAATCGTCCGCACGACCAATTCCGTTTCTCGGATTCGTCATTCCGTGTGGCCCGGGAATGGATGGGAATTTTCCGTTGCGGGCAATGGCGGCGAATTTTCGTGTTCCGCATTGTGCGGGTCGTCGCCGGTCGAGCACGGCGACGCCGGCGCGCGTCGATTCCAGGTTCACGTGTTGCGCGGCAAATGTTGCGGAGCGACCGGTCGCCCGCATTCCCGGAGATGCTCGTTCGGTATCGCGAGCCGGATCGTGCTGCCGGCGGTCGCGGTGACGTCGGCGGTGGTGACCGCGGTGGCGTGGCCGGTCGTGGTGTCCACATCGAGGCGGGTCGCGCCGCCGAGCGGGACGACCCGCCGCAGGACACCGTCGATCACGACGGAGTCGGCCGGGGGCGGTGTCGAGTCGGTGAGTGGGCGGCAGCGTTCGGGGCGGGCGACCAGCGTGACCTCCCGGCCGGTGAGGGCCGGCGGTAGCTGCGTGGTGAAGCCGAGCAGGGTGGCGCACTCAAGGTCGGCGGGTGCGTCGAGGACGTCCTCGGTGGTGCCGATCTGGCGGATCTCGCCGTTCACGAGCAGGGCCGTGCGCTGCGCGAGCGCGCGTGCTTCCTCGCGGTCGTGGGTGACGAGCAGGACCGCGGCGTGCTGCCGGTCCAGCGCGGCGCGCAGGTCGGCCAGCAGGTCCGCCCGGGTGGTGGCGTCGAGGCCGGTGAAGGGTTCGTCGAGCAGCAGCACTCGTGGCGCGACGGCGAGGGCCCGGGCGATGGCCACCCGCTGCGCCTCGCCGCCGGACAGGGTGCGGGACTGGCGGGTGGCGAGGTGCGCGACGCCGAGCGCGTCGAGCCAGGGTGCGGCTCGGTCGCGTGCCTCGCGTGCCCGCACGCCGCGCAGCCGCAGGCCGGCGGCGGCGTTGTCGAGCACGGTCGCGCGTTGCAGCACCGGGCGTTGCAGTACGGCGGCGACCGCGCGCCGCAGCTCCGCGGTGGCGGCGGGGTGACCGTCGAGCAGCACGGTGCCGGACCGGGACGCCGAGCCCAGGTGGGCCAGCGCGCGCAGCAGCGTCGACTTCCCGGCCCCGTTGGGACCGAGGACGGCGAGGGTCTCCCCGGCCGGGACCTCCAGCGCCGGTACAGCGACGAGCACCCGTCCACCCGCGGTGACCACCAGGTCGTGGCAGCCGATACTCATCGGTTCGCGCTCACGCTCACCGGTTCGCCGCCTGCCGGTGCTGGGCGAAGGTGATCGCGAGGTTGACGGCGAACGCGATCGCCAACAGCACCAGGCCGAACGCGATCGCCAGCGCGAACTGGCCACGGCTGGTGGCGAGCACGGCGGCGGTGGTGAGTACCCGGGTCTCGCCGGCGAGGTTGCCGCCGACCATCTGCGCCGCGCCGACCTCGCTGACCACGGCACCGAACCCCGCCATGCCGGCCGCCAGCAGCGGCAGCCGCGCCTCACCGAGCAGCGCGCCGAGCGCGCGCAGCCGGGTGGCGCCGAGCCCACGCATCTGCAGCAGGAAGTCCGGGTCGACCTGCTGCAGCGCGGCGGCGGTCAGCGCGATCACGATCGGCGTGGCGATCACGGCCTGGGCGATCACCATCGCGGTCGGGGTGTAGAGGAGGCCGAGCGAACCGAGCGGGCCGCTGCGCCAGAGCAGGACGGTGATGAACAACCCGACCACGACCGGTGGCATGCCCATGCCGGTGTTCGCGACCGCGTGCAGCACCCGCCGCCCCCAGAACCGGCGCAGGGCGATGAGCGCGCCGACCGGGACACCGAGCAGGAAGGCGATCAGGGCGGCGCTGAGGGAGACGCGCAGGGTGAGCGCCGTGATCGCCCAGGTGTCCTCGTCGCCGGTCAGCAGCAGCCGCAACGCCTCGACCAGGCCGTCGCCGAGTACGTCCACAGTGGTCAGTTCCCCAGCGTCGTCTCGTCCTTGCCCGCGTCCGGCACGAACAACGGCTGCCCGAACTTCTCGGCGCCGAAGTCACCGATCATCTTCTGTGCCCGCTCGCCGACCATCCAGTCGGCGAACGCCTTCGCGGCGTCCGGCTGCACCTTCTCCCCGGCACGCTTGGTCATCTCGATGACGTGGTAGACGTTGAGCAGCGCCTCGTCGCCCTCGCTCAGCACCTCGAGCGAGAGGTTCTCCTTCTGCGCGAGGTAGGTCGCGCGGTCGGACAGGGTGTACGCCGACGTCTCGCTCGCCACCCGCAGCGTGTCACCCATGCCCTGACCGGTCGAGCGGTACCACTGTCCCGACGGGACGATCTGGTCCTCTTCCCACAGCTGCTTCTCCCGCGCGTGGGTCCCGGACTCGTCGCCGCGGGACACGAACCCCGCCTTCGCGGTGGCGATCTTCCGCATCGCCTCGGCGGCCGGCAGGCCGTGGATCCCGGCCGGATCGTCCGCCGGCCCGACGATCACGAAGTCGTTGTGCATCACCAGCCGGCGTTCCCCGGCGGTGCCCTCGGCGACGAACTTCTCCTCGGCCTCCGGCGAGTGCACCAGCAGCACGTCGGCCTCGCCGCGGCGGCCCAGCTCGATCGCCTGACCGCTGCCCACGGCCAGCGGCTTGACCTGCCAGCCGGTGTCCTTGGTGAACGCCGGCAGCAACTCGTCGAGCAGACCCGAGTCCTGCGTGCTCGTCGTGGTGGCGAGGATCATCGACTTCCCGTCCGACGGCCCGGCCGCCTGGTCCGACCCGCACGCGGCGAGCGAGAACAGAACGGTCAGGAACGCCAGCACCCGCGGGACCGGGTGTCGCTGCATGACTGACTCCTTCTGTAGCATCACAATGCGAGACACCAACCATAACCGGCTCTGGACGTCGAGGAACACCCGTGACGCGGTACCTGGATCTCAGCTCGGAGCTCGCCAGAGCGGTCCTCGCCGGCGAGCTCACGCCGGGGGCCGAGTTGCCGAGCGTCCGCGTGCACGCCGTCGCCAACGCCACCACGCCGGCCACCGCGAGCCGCGCCTACCGGCACCTCGCCGAGCACGGGGTGATCGTGCTGGAGCCGCGCCGCCGGGCGCGGGTGAGCCCGGGCGGGCGGGCCGCCGCCCGGCGCCTGCTCGCCGGCCGGTCGGTGTTCCGCCTCGCCGGCAGCGACGATCCGGCCATGGGCCTCGTCCTGCGCCACCTCGGCGACCGGGTCTCGATGGTGCCCTCCCGCGGGAGCCTGCACGGCCTCGCCGCCGTCGCCGCGAACACCGCGGACGGCGCGACCGTCCACCTGCGCCACCACACCGGCGTCTACAACGCCCCGTTCGCGAGGGCTGTGCTGCGCGGCCGGGACCCGGTCCTGATCCACCTGTGGCGGCGCGAGCAGGGCCTGCTGCTGCCCGCCGGGAACCCGAGTGGGATCAGCGACCTGCGGCAAATGCAAGGTCTCCGCCTCGCCAAACGCAACCCGTGGACCGGCACCCGCGTGCTGCTCGACCACACCCTCACCACGCTGGGCCTGGACCCCGACCGCGTGACCGGCGCCGAGTTCGACTCGCACGTCGAGGTCGCGCTCGCGGTCGCGGTCGGTGCCATGGACGCCGGGCTCGCCGTGCGCGCCGTCGCCGCCGACCTCGACCTGGACTTCCTGCCCGTGGCCTGGGAGGACTTCGATCTCGTCCTACCCGCCGACGCTCTCGATGCCGCCTCCCCGCTCGTCGGCGCGATTCAGGACCCGGCGATCCGGTCAGCCATAACGGCACTCCACGGCTACGACCTCAGCCGCGCCGGCACCATCGACCACCTCACCGGCGAACCCGCCAGACGCTAGTCGGGGTGCCGGATCCGGACGCATTCTCCACTGTGGACGGTACGCGTATCCGTGGTCACTCGTACGGGTGAGGCCATTCGGGTTGAGCCGGCATGCGAATTCCTGACAAGTAAGTCACCAATGTAGGTAGGCCTTGACACCGGCCTACCGGGTGGTGGCAAGGTCATGTCGTCGTCGGCTGACTGGGGGCCGACGCTCCGAAGGGGACGGAGTCTCGGCCGATGCCACGCCGCATTGTGCGCTCTCTCGCGGGAGCGCTTTCCTTGGTCCTGCTCGCCGGCACTCTCACCGCGTCGCCGCCCCCGGGGGCCGACCCGGACGTGGCGACGGCCGACGGCTCGGTAATCGACATCCCCCGCGCGGGTGTCCCCACGCAGGACTCCGGACCCACCCGGGGCACCGGCCTCGCGCAGTACCGTCCCGGCGCACCGCGCTGGCCGCACGCCGGCAGCGGCACGGTCGACGTGCCGTCCGCGGGCCTCGCCCGCGTCGGCTCCAGCGCGATCTCCGTGACCGCGCCCGGGCGGGGCGCGCGCAAGCCCGCGAAGGTGCGGGTGACCGCGTACGGTCCGGACGACGCCGCCAAGCTCGGTGGCCACGGCACGGCTTTCGGCGTCGAGGGCGGCACCGACGACGAGAAGGTCGGCGTCCGGGTGGACGTCGGCGGCTTCGCCGGCTCGTTCGGTGGTGACTTCGAGTCCCGGCTCGTGCTGCTGGCCAAGCCGGACTGCGTCCTCGACGGCGAGAAGTGCGGCCCCACGCGCCAGGTGCGCAGCCACGTGGATCTGCCGCACCACCGCCTCGTGGCCGACGTCCCGGCCGACGGCCGGTCGGTGTTCGTGGTCGCGGCGGCGCCGGGCGGCGAGACCGGGTCCTACACCGCGACGAAGCTCGCGTCGTCCAGCAAGTGGTCGGTCGGGCTGCAGGCCGGGGACTTCTCCTGGTCCATCCCGATGCCGAAGGTGCCGGCCATCGCCGGTGACGCTCCCGACCTCGACCTCGGCTACTCCTCCCAGGCGGTCGACGGCCTGACCGCGTCGGAGAACGCGCAGCCGTCGTGGACCGGGCTCGGCTGGGACCTCGCGACGCCCTACCTCGAGCGGCGTTACAACGGCTGCGTCGACGACGGCGGTGACACCGGGGACCTGTGCTGGGCGGGCGACGAGCTGATGCTCTCGCTGCAGGGCACGTCCTCGGAGCTGGTGGCCGACAAGGCCGCGGGCGGCGACGTGTGGCGCGCCAAGCAGGACCCGGGCTGGCGGATCGAGCGGCACACCGGCGCCGACAACGGTGACAACAACGGCGAGTACTGGGAGGTCGCCACCCCGCAGGGCGTCCGCTACACCTTCGGCCGTGGCGCCCAGCCGACCACCGGCACGAAGACCGGCTCGGTGTTCACCGTCCCGGTGTTCGGCGACGACTCGGGCGAACCGTGCCACGACAGCGACATCGAGAAGGCCTTCTGCGACCAGGCATGGCGCTGGAACCTCGACGGCGTGGTCGACGCGCACGGCAACTCGGCGACCTACTTCTACACCCAGGAGAAGAACCGGTACGCGCGCAACGGCGACAAGGACAAGTCGACCGACTACGTGCGCGGCGGGCACGTCCGCGACATCACGTACTCGCAGCGCGCGGGCGCCGAGGACCAGCTCGCCCCGGCGCGGCTGCACTTCACGACGGGTCCGCGCTGCACCGAGGCCGCCGACGGCTCGGGCACCTGCCCGCCGCTCGACGCCGATCACGGTTCGTCCTATCCGGACGTTCCGGTCGACCAGCTCTGCACCGGTGAGTGCGGCGAGGACGAGCAGAAGTCGCCGTCGTTCTTCACCGGCGACCTGCTCCGGTCGGTGACCGCGCAGCGCAGCGAGGGCAGTGGCGACGGCGACGGCTACACCGACGTCGACCGGATGGACTTCACCTACTCGTTCCCGAAGCCGTCCGACGGCACCAGCGCGTCGTTGTGGCTGGAGAAGGTCCAGCAGACCGGCTTCGCCGGGTCGGGCCAGGCCACGCTGCCGTCGGTCGACTTCACCGGGGAGGAGCGGGCGAACCGGGTCGACGCGGCGCCGTCGTCCGGCGTGCCCGCGCTGAAGAAGCTGCGCATCACGTCGGCCACCGACGAGCTGGGCCGCAAGGTCTCGGTCACCTACGGCCAGCCGAGCCCGTGCACCATCGACAACTTCCCCGAGGGGCACGCCGACACCAACACGCAGGACTGCTACCCGGCCTGGCGCGGCAACGGCGACTCGGCCGGCTTCGGCTGGTGGTCGAAGTATCTCGTCACGAAGGTCACGGTGACCGACCGCGCGGGCGGTTCACCGCCCCAGGTCACCGAGTACCGCTACCGCGGCGACCCCGCGTGGCACTACGACGACGACGATGTCACGCCGTCGGAACGCAAGACGTGGAGCGACTGGCGCGGCTACGGCAGCGTCGACGTCGCCAAGATGTCCGATCCGGACTTCCGCGGGGAGCAGGCGCCGCGCACGCTCGAGCTGACCCGCAACCTGTTCTTCCGCGGCATGAACGGCGACCGGACCGCGGGCGGGGGCACCAAGTCCGTGTCGGTCACCGACTCGCAGGGCACCACGCTGCCGGACGAGGCATGGCTGCGCGCGAAGCCGCGGGAGACCCAGCAGTTCGCGGTGGACGGCAACGGTGACGCGACCTACGAGCTCGGCGGCGCCACCCACGGCTACGTCTCGGCGCACACCACGCCGGTCACGCCCGGCGAGTCCCACCCGTACGACGACGCGCACCAGGTCGTCGAGAACGCGGGCGTGACCCGCGTGACCGTGCTCGGCGAGGACGGCGCGCGGTCCACCCGCAGCACCCGGCTGAACACCACCTTCGACACCTACGGCCAGGCGACGTCCGTGCTCGACCGGGCGGACGGCGACGACCCACGCTGCACGAAGATCTCCTACGCCCGCGACGAGGCGACCGTGGACGCCTGGATGCTGGCGTTCCCATACCGCACGCGCACCTACGCCGGCACGTGCGACGCGCCGACCGCGCTCGTCGCCGGCAAGGACAGCTACTTCGACGGCTCCGCCACCCTCGGCGGCCCGGTCGCCAAGGGCGACATCACCCGCAGCGACGACGCCGTCGCCGCGTCCGGTGTGGACACCGTGAGCCAGGCGGTCACCACCCGCGTCGGGTTCGACGAGTACGGCCGCACGGTCACCGAGACCGACGGCAACGGCAACACCGCGCGCACCGGCTACCAACCGGCGACCGGGCGGCCGGCCACGGTCACCGAGACCAACGCACTCGGCCAGGCCGAGGTCACCACGCTCGAGCCGGACCGTCAGCAGCCGGTCAGTGTCCGGGACGCGAACGGCCAGGTCACGACCAGCGCCTACGACGCGCTCGGCAGGCTCACGTCGGTCCGCATGCCGGAACAGGCGCCCGACGCCCCGCCCGCCAAGGCCTTCAGCTACTTTCTCGATCCCGGGCACACCAAGCCGCCACTGGTCACCAGCCGGCAGCTGCAGTCCGGCTCGACCTACGTCACCTCCTGGTCCTATTTGGACTCGCTCGGCCGGGACCGGCAGGCCCAGGAGATCTCGCCCGCGTCGACCGACACCGCGGCGAAGACCATCGTCACCGACACCCGCTACGACGACGCCGGCCATCTCGCCGCCAAGTCGCTGCCGGTCGTCGTGGCCGGCGGGGCGGGCACGGCCCTGCTGACCGTGCCGGGCGACGCGGTCGACGAGACCCGGCACAGCTACGACGCGCTCGGCCGCGACGTGCGGACGGCCCAGTTCGCCGGTGGCCGCGAGCTGTGGGCGACGACGACCGAGTACTTCGGCGACCACGTCCGCACGACCCCGCCGACCGGTGGCGTCGTGACCACCTCCTGGACCGATGCCCGTGAGCGGCAGGTCAAGAAGCAGGAGGGCACCGGGTCCGCCACGGTCAGCACGACCTACACCTACACGCCGGCCGACCAGATCGAGTCGATCACGGACCCGGCCGGGCACCGCTCGACCTTCGACTACGACCTGCAGAAGCGGGTGATCGCGGGCACCGACGCGGACGCCGGCGCCACCCGGCAGCGCTACGACGCCAACGGCAACGTGACCGCGACCTGGGACGCGAAGACCCTCGCCGCGGGCGGCTCGGCGCCGACGCTGTCCACCGACTTCGACGCGCTGAACCGGCCGACCACGCGCTGGGCCGGCGCGTCGGGCAGCGGCCGGAAGGTCGGCACGTTCACCTACGACTCGACCTCGATCCCCAACGGCATCGGGCGCGAGGCCACGCAGACCACCATCCAGGGCGGCAGGTCCTACACGAAGGCGGTCCTGGGCTACGACCCCCGCGGCCGCGTGACCGGCCGGTCCTGGAGCTTCCCGGCCGGCCTGCCGGGGCTGCTGACGCCCGCGACCTACTCGGTGCGGTACGGCTACGACGCCGCCGACCACGAGGTCTCCGTCAGGTACCCGGACAACGTGCTCGGCGCCCCGGCCGAGACGATCACCACGGGCTACGACGCGCTCGGCAACCCCACCACGCTGACCGGCGCGCAGTCCTACATCTCGGCCACCCGGTACGCCGCGGACGGCAAGCTCGCCGGCCGCGACTACGCCAACCCGCTGTTCCCGCTGCGCCGCGCGTACGCGTACGAGCCGGACACCCAGCGGCTGTCGCGGATGCAGACGCTGGTGGGCGACCCGCTGACCGGCGGCGAGGCGGCCAAGCAGGACGACAACTACCAGTGGGACCCGGCGGGCAACATCACGTCGATCACGGACCGCGCGCTGCCCGCACCGGTCGCCACGTGCTTCGGCTACGACGGGCTGAACCGGCTCTCGCACGCGTGGACCACCCGGCGTACCGACTGCTCGGACTCCTCGTCCTCGACCGTCCACGATGGACCGGCCGGGATGAACCAGTCCTTCACCTACGCACCGGACGGCAACATCACGTCCGACCGCTCGCTGGGCGTGCCGACCTCCTACCGCTACGACGACCCGGCGCACCCGCACGCGGCGACCAAGGTGGGCGCGAAGTCGTTCAGCTACGACGAGAACGGGGCCATGGTCACCCGGCCGGGCCTCCCGCTGCTGCCGACGAAGCTGGCCTGGAACAGCCAGCACCAGCTCGAGTCGCAGACCGCGACGCTGGTGACCAAGACGTCCTTCGTGTACGCGCCGGACGGCAGCCGGCTGGCCAAGATCGACCCGCTGGGCAACACGACGCTCTACCTCGACCGCGAGGAGATCACCGTCGCGGTCGGCGTGCTGCCGGTCGGCACGCGCTTCTACACCCACGCCGGCACGGTGGTGGCCGAACGGCTGCCGACGGGGACGATCGCGTGGCAGTTCAACGACACCCAAGGCTCCGCGCAGCTCGCGGTGCCGGCCGACACGCCGGGCATCCTCGACCGGGCCTACTACCGGCCCTACGGCCAGATCCGCGACCTCGCGCTCGCCCCGCTGACCGAACACGGCTGGCTCGGCAAGATCAAGGACACCTCGACCGGGCTGAACGCGCTCGGTGCCCGGTACTACGACGCGGACACCGGGCGGTTCATCTCACCGGACCCGGCGAACGACCTCACGTCGGCGCAGACCGCCAACCCGTACAGCTACGGCGCGAACAACCCGGTCACGTACATGGACCCGACCGGGTTGTGGAGCCTGTCCGGCGCGTGGAACGCGGTCAAGAGCGCCGCGTCCAGCACGGTGAACTGGGTCGACGAGCACAAGGGCCTGATCGCGAACGTCGCCGTCGGCATCGGTGTGGGCATCGCCGCGGGCGCGTTCTGCGGCGCGACCGCGGGGGTCGGCTGCGTGATCGTCGCCGGCGCGGTCGCCGGCGCCGCGGGCGCCGCGGCCGGCTACGGCGTCGACGTCGCCGAGGGCAAGCAGCAGTTCTCCTGGGCCGGCCTCGCCACCAACGTCGGCATCGGCGCCGCGTTCGGCGCTCTCGGCGCCGGGGTTGGCGTCGGCATCGGCGCGGTCGCGAGCAAGGTCGCGAGCTCCGCCACCGGCCAGGCCATCAAGTCCGCGGTGACCACGGCCGGAAAGAGCGTCGCCAACACCGTCAAGGCCGCGGCGGGCAAGGTCGCCCCGGCGGTCGGGAAGGTCGCCAACGCGGCCAAGAGCGTCGCGCAGAAGGTGGTCGGAAAGTCCGTCCGACCGGCGACCAAGCAGCCGATGGGCGGCGGCGGGGTGATCCTGCGCGACGCCGAAGGCGCGAGCCCGGCCGAGATCGCGGCCAGCACGGGCGGCCCGACCGGAGGCTCCCGGGCCGGACAGGACGCGGTGCGCCAGGCCCTGCTCGACGAGGCGGACGACGCGGGCGGGCTCTACCGGTGCTGGCGCTGCGGGCAGACCACACGCAATCCGGACAACATGCATGTCGGTCATCGCAACGTGCCGACATCGAAGGGTGGCAACCTGGATTCGCCGAACGTCTGTCTCGAGGGTGCCGCCTGCAACCTGTCCTCCGGGAACCGAGGCGGGCCGAGCCCGGGGATGTCCTGTGCCGAGCGGGGAAGCTGCGGCGCACCGTATGGGCGATCAGACTAGGGTCGGGCGCATGACCACCGTGCGATTGCTCGTCCAGATCGGCCGATCCGGCCGGCCGGTGCACGAGGATGTGCCGGCCCAGCCGGAGGGCCGGCGGTGGCGCCTGCTCGCCTCGCCCGGCCTGGCCATGGGCGCCGCCGCGGGCGACCTGCTGGAGGTCCGCGACGACCAGTCGTTCGAGGTGGTGGAGCGAGGCGGCAACGTGGCCGTGCACGTCAGCGCTCCACCCGGCGCGGATGCCGATGTGGACCGTCTCAAGGGCGAGATCGAAGGCCTCGGCGGCTGGAGCGACGGCAAGGGCTGGACGCGGGACCGCAGCACGTTGACGGTCTTCACCATCCCCTTCCGGGCCGGCTTCCCCGCGATCGAGTCCACGCTCAACACCTATCGCAAACGCGTGCCAACCGGCGAGTGGTACTACGTCAACGTCTACGACCCCGCCGACGACAGCACCCCGCTCAACTGGTGGGTCTCCTGACCATCGGGGTCGCCTGGACGTTTCGGCCGGCCTGCGGAACTTCCACGGGCACAGGTCGTTGCGGGCCACCGCAGTACACCCCGCGGCGCGAGAGGTCGGTCGCCATCGCGTCGGCGTGGACGGCATGGCGCGACATCGTCTCGCCGCTCGCCGAGTGCCTGTCCGTACCGGAGTGAGCCGCTCACCGCTCTGGGAGGATGGCGGCATGGCGGAGCAGAGCATCTGGATGCGGAAGGTGACCGCCGACCCGGGTCATTCGCACTGGTACATCGAGCGGTTCCGGACCATGGCCCGGGCCGGTGAGGACCTTGACGGGGAGGCTCGCTTCGTGGCTGCCATGGTGCCGCGCCGGGCCCGCATCCTCGACGCCGGCTGCGGACCCGGCCGGGTCGGTGGCACGTTGGCGAAGGCGGGCCACGACGTGGTCGGTGTCGACGTCGACCCGGTCCTGATCGAGGCCGCCGCGCAGGACCATCCGGGGCCGCTGTGGTTGGTGGGCGACCTGGCGGAGCTCGACCTGCCCGCGCGGGGGATCACCGCGCCGTTCGACGCCATCGTGTGTGCCGGGAACGTGATGTCGTTTCTCGCCCCGAGCACTCGCGGGGAGGTGCTGGCCCGGTTCCGCACCCACCTCGCACCGGGCGGCCGGGCGGTGATCGGCTTCGGTGCCGGGCGCGGCTACGAGTTCGGCGAGTTCGTCGAAGACGCGGCGGCGGCCGGGCTCGAGCCGGACCTCTTGCTGTCCACATGGGACCTGCGCCCGTTCACCGACGACTCGGGCTTCCTCGTCGCCGTCCTGCGTCGGGCATCCTGATCACCACCGCGCCGGCCGCGGGTGCGGACCCGGACTCGAGTCCGCACCGGCGGCCGCGGCGCACGCCCGCAGTTCGGCGCGCGTCAGTGGGGGACCGCCACCGCGGTTTGCCGGCGGCCGAGATCCGCCGAGCCCTGCGGCGAGGGCAGCAGGCAGCCTGGTGTGCTCAGGTCGAGGGTGTTGGCGGCGTCGAGACAGGTGGTGAACCAGTAGGTCTCTTCGCCGTAGCTCTGCCCCGGGTGCACCGTGACGTTGCCGGCGTCGTCGACCTCGCACGGGTTGTTCAGCGTGCAGGTCTCGCCGTTGTCGTTGCCGGTGTTGTTGATACCGACGATCAGGCCGCTGGCGACGTCCACGACCGGCGAACCCGACGTGCCGTGGATGGTGTCGCAGGCGGTGTCGTAGCGGATCGAGTCGTGCCAGGTCCACTCGTCCTCGCGCAACGTGGGGACGAAACCGTTGATCTGGCAGTTCCACACCTGCTGCCAGTACCCGGACGGGATGCCGATGGCGCTGCCGTCAGCCGGATGGCCCGCCGAGATGGTCAGCGCGGTCGCACCGGTCGAGTCGCGGATCGAGTCGTAGGTGCTGGTCAGCCGGTAGAGCGTGACGTCGGTGTCGGTCATCGTCGCGTAGAGCACCAGGTCCGCCCGAACCGTGCCGAGCGAGTCGCCCGACGCGTCGAGCAACGTGCCGGCCCGGCTGCTCGGCCGGTTCACCAGCACCTCGCCCGCGGAGGGCATCCCGCCCTCGTAGCAGTGCCCGTTGGTCAGCATCATCGCCTGGTCGGTGCCGGCGGAGTTCGGGAACCGGACCAGCGAGGCCGAGCAGTTACTGAGTGCGATGGTGCCGGCCAGCGTGACGCTCTGGACAGCCTGCGCGGGCGACGCGGTCAGGACCGCGGCGCCCGCGGTGACGAGGGACATCAGTCCGACGGCAAGTCGTCTGTACATGAAAGCCTCCGGTAGCAGGGGGAGGAGAGCGTTGCCCTCGTGACTCGTTGTGACGAGCACCCCCGGACGCTAACCGGTACCGACAACCGGACTGCAGAGCCATTCGGTGGGAAATTGCCGAACGCCTCGTCCGTCAGTTGCACTTCTCGTCAGGACGGCACGCGATAGAGCACGTGGGTGACCGAGCGCGCCGCGCGCGACTCCACCTGCTCGAGACTCAGCGGTGGGACGCCGTCGAACAGTCGCGCGCCGGCGCCGAGCGTCATCGGCACGATGTGCAGCCGCAGCTCGTCGATCAGGCCGGCGGCGAGGTACTGGTTGACGGTGGTCGCGCCACCATGGATGGAGATGTCGCCGTCGCCGGCCGCTTCGCGCGCGCGTTCGAACGCGGCTTCGATGCCGTCGGTGACGAAGTGGAACGTGGTGCCGCCCGCCATCGGCTGCGGGTCGCGCGGGTGGTGGGTGAGCACGAAGACCGGGCCGTGGTAGGGCGGGTTGTCGCCCCACCAGCCGTTCCACTGCCGGTCCCACTCGCCGCGCACGGGGCCGAACATGTTGCGGCCCATGATGAACGCCTTGGCCGTCATCATCCGGGCGAACTCGGCCGGGTGCTCCTCGGGTCCTTCGCCGAACCAGGCGTGCAGCTTGTCGCCCCACCCGTCGCCGCCGTCGTCGCCGAAGGGGCGCTGCTCGGTCTGGTTGAGCCCGGCCGCGTACCCGTCGAGCGAGATCGACAGGTCGCAGGTCACCCTGCCCGTTCGTGCGGTCATTGCGCTGTCCTCCTGGCGGCCACCTGCCGGCGCCTTTCGCGGTGAGCTTCCCCCTACGGCCACCAGCATGGCGTGTCGATCCGGCGAAGTCGTGGATGCGCCGGGGGGTGCGTCGAGGCCATGCTGGGCTGGTGACCTCCCCCGCTCCGGTCCGCCGCCTGCCGCACCCCGCGCTGCGGGACACGCTCTCGAAGGGTTACGGGGGCTGGGTCAGGCCCGATGACCGAACCGGGCGGTTCGTCCTGCCGGCGTCGCTGTCGGTGCAGATGCTGATCAAGGTGGAGGACTCGGCGGTGCGTCCCCCGGAGTTCGTGAACGGTGTGCAGGAGGCGCACTCGACCATCGAAGGCGGCTGCGCCCCGCGGTACCTGCAGATCGACTTGTCGCCGCTGGGTGCGTACCAGGTCTTCGGGGTGCCGGCCGATCACCTCACCGGCCGGCTCGTCGATCTGCACGACGTGCTGGGTGCGGACGCCCGGCGGCTGGGCGAGCGCGTCCGCGACCTCCCTCGCTGGACGGATCGGTTCGACCTGCTCGACCGGTTCTTCCTGGCGCGCCTGCGGGCCGCGCCGGCGGTGTCCGCGGAGGTGCGGTTCGCGTGGCGGCGGCTGACCGAGACGGCCGGCACCGTCGCGATCGGCGAGATCTGCCGGGAGATCGGGTGGAGCCACAAGCACCTGATCACGCGGTTCCGGCAGCAGGTCGGCCTCACCCCGAAACGCGCGGCGCGGATCACCCGGTTCGAGCACCTGCTGAGCCGGTTGGCGCGCGAGCGGTCCCGGCCGGACTGGGATCAGCTGGCCGCCACGGCCGGCTACGCCGACCAGGCGCACATGATCCGCGACTTCCGGCAGTTCTTCGGGACCAGTCCGGCGGCCCACCTGAAGGCGCCACAGGTGAAATCCGTTCAGAACTGAGGCCCGGCAGCCCGGCCGGGTTCGGCTCGAGAACCCGGAATGTTCCGCCGAAAGTTCGTTGTCGTGGCCGAGTTCGCATCCCTAACATCGCGTATCACGGTGACTACCCACTGACGACCGTGCTCAGATACGAGGGCGACAAATGCACATCCTTCGGGGCAAAAGGCCTGGCCAGGCCGGGATGTGCGCCCGAGTTCCGGGGCAAGACTTCCGGGTCGCGTCGGCTGTTGGCACCGGCGCAGTGCCCGAACACATCGTGATTCAGCCGGTCCGGGGGGACCTGTCGTGTCCGAGCCGAGAGGGACCTCCACATGAATGCCAACCGCCGGCCCACGGCCGCTGAAGCCGTCAACGACACGTGGCTGGAGTGGTTCGCCAGCCAGATGTTGACGGAGAGCGACCCGGCCGCCCACGTCCGGCCCGTCACCCCGGTCGCCTGCGACCACGTCGTGTCGAACCTCGCCACCGGCGTCGAGGACGAGGTTCAGCCGAATCGACGCCAGCGACGTTCCCTGTCCAAGCGTGCGGCGGCGGCAGCCGGTGTGGCGCTGGCCGCCGGCATCGTGGCCCCCACGCTCGCCGCCGCGTCCCCGGGCACGATCCTGCCGCAGGGAGCCGACCGCAACGACTCGCTGCCCCTGGGGTACCTGCCGACCACCGCCAGGGGGCCGGACGTGCTCGCCCCGACCCCGATGTTGCCGCCCGAGGCCGCACCGGGCCGTCCGCAGCTGCCCTCGCCGCGGGACGCGGGGTCGCGGGCCACGCCGGCGCAGCCACAGGCGAAGGACCCCTCCGCCGGGCAGCAGGGCGCGACGAGCATTCCGGGCGTCGATCTCGCGTACTCGGACCAGCAGATCGACGCGATGCGGGACGTGCTCGACAAGGCGGAGTCGCCGGGCTACATCAGCCTGTACTCGCCGAAGGCGTTGCGTGCCACGACGTTGCCGGCCGACGCGCGCCGGTCTCTCGACAAGGGCGCGATCGACGCGCAGATGAGCCAGTCGTTCCTGAACGCGACGAACAACGCGAACGTCCTGAACGGCTTCAAGGACCGGTTCGACCAGAACATCGACGACATCCACAGCGCGACGTCGCTGCGCGACCAGAACGCCGCTATCGCGCGGTTCAACCAGACCGCGATGGAGTTCAACGGCGCCGAACTGGCCGAGCGGGACAACTTCGGCGGCCAGCCGACGAACGCGCAGGGCCAGACCGTCCGCATCGTGCCGAAAGCGCTGGCGGACCCGAATTCCGTGCTGGCGGGCAACGGCCAGTTCGCCCCGAATGCGGTGCCGGGGAACGGTCAGGTCGCGCAGAATTCGGTCCTGGCCGCAAACGGTCAGGCCGACCCGAGCGCGGTAGCGGGCAACGGCCAGGTCGCGCCGAATTCGGTGCTGGCGGGCAACGGCCAGTTCGCCCCGAATGCGGTGCCGGGGAACGGTCAGGTCGCGCAGAATTCGGTCCTCGCGGCAAACGGTCAGGCCGACCCGGCTTCCGTGGCGCCGAACAGCGCGCAGCCGCAGGTTCTGGCGGGCGACCTCCAGCCGGGCAACGCTCCCGTGGCGACCGCCGACGCACAGCAGCCGCTTGCGTCGGACCAGCAGCCGGCGCAGCCCACCGGCGTGCAGCCGGGCCAGGTGCAGGCGGGCGTCGTCGCCCCGTTGGGCCAGTTCGGCCCGCAGGCCGGCCAGTCCGTACCGCAAGCCGGTACGCCCACCACGGCGGGCCCGGGCGTCAACGTCACGGTCGACGGTGGCAAGGTCCAGGGCAGCGTGTTCGACGCGAGCACGAGCGGCACGACCCAGTTCGGCGGCGTCACCGCCACCGGCGGCGCGGACGCCAGGGCGTTGGGTGGCGAGGCCTCCGCGCGGGGCGGCTTCAACACCACGAACGGCCTCAACGCACAGGCCGCCGCACAGGCCTTCCTCGGTCAGGTGTCCGCCCAGGGCTCGCTGCAGTCCGGCCCCGTAGAGGTGGGCGGCTCGGGCCGGGCCACCGTCGGCGCGGATGCCAGCGCGAACGCGTCGATCGGACCCAACGGGGCGCAGCTGGGTGCGAACGCGTTCGCCGGCGCGAAGGCCGGCGGTGAGGCGCACGCGGACATCGGCGGGTTGCGGGCCGGTGTCACGGGTGAGGTCAGGTTCGGCATCGGCGCGGAGGCGCACGGGACGATCGGCCGGTCCGAGGACGGCAAGATCACCATCGGCGCGGACGCCGGGTTGGCCTTCGGACCGGGCGGCAAGGCCGGCTTCCAGGTCACGGTGGATCCGGCTCGGGTCTACCAGACCGTGCGCGACGCGGTGAACTCGCTGAACCCCTTCGGCACCTCCGCGACACCCACCCAGCAGCCGCAGGCCTCGCCGACCCAGGCGCCGTCGGCGAACGCTCCGGCGAACACCAACCCGGCGCAGCAGGCACAGCCAGAGCAGCAGGCTCCGGCCGACCAGCAGGCTCCCGCGGATCAGCAGGCCCCGGTGGATCAGCAGGCTCCCGCGGATCAGCAGGCTCCCGCGGACCAGCAGGCCCCGGCGGACCAGGCCCAGGCTCCAACCGATGGGCAGCAGTCCCCTCAGTCCGGGGATGAGGGTGCCACTACCGATGACGGCCTCAACGGTTCCCAGGCCGCGTCCGACGGCATCAGTGGTTCCGGCGGGTCCGACAGTCTCGGGGACGCCGGGGGCTCGGACGACCTCGGTGGCTCGACAGATTCCGGCGGTTTCAGCGGTGACCTGAGTGGTGGCGGCGGCTCCGGCGGTGACCTTGGTGCCGGTGGCGATGGTGGCTTCAGTGGTGGCGGTGGTGACTCCGGCGGCGGTGGCGCGAGCGGCGACTTCGGTGGTGGCGGTGGCGACTTCGGTGGTGGTGGCGCGAGCGGCGACTTCGGTGGTGCCAGCGGTGACCTTGGTGCCGGTGGCGATGGTGGCTTCAGTGGTGGCGGTGGCGACTTCGGGGGTGGCGGTGCCAGCGGCGACTTCGGTGGTGGTGGCGGCGACTTCGGTGGCGGTGGCGGCGACTTCGGTGGCGGTGGCGGCGACTTCGGTGGTGGCG
>NZ_DATBKY010000260.1:0-18680 GCF_036555685.1 Actinophytocola sp.
TCAGTTTGGTGTGGTCGGTGAGCATGACCGAGCCGGCGGTCTTGACCTCCTTGGTCGTCCCCCGCTCGGTGGCGAGCTTGCCCATCGGCATCTCCCACAGGTTCGCGAACCTGATCACCGTGAGGAACTCGGCATCCCGCCCGTCGATGGTGTTCGAGTAAACCGCCTTGGCCGGCCGGCTCTCGTGGTCCTGGGTCGCGAACGCGACGCCGGCCGCGGGAAACGCGGCCGCCAAGACCACCAGTAGACCTGCCAACACCCACCGAAACGCTCCGCGTCGCATTCCCTCACCCCGACTTCTGAGGACAGTTCGTACACCACCTCCTACGGTGCGCGATCGGGGACGTGTTCAGGGCCGGCGGGTAACGTCAGGCAATCGCAAGGCGGGCGTCGGCTCTGACGTCTACGCCTGGCCGGTGGCTTCGTCGAAGAACTGATGTGCGGCCACGGCGAGGCTTGCGATCGTCTCCTGGCTAAGCGCCGGGTCGCGGCGGCACAGCCAGGTGCGCAGGCCCGCGACAGGCAGGATCGTGACGTCGGTGACCACGCGCGGCTCTTCCATGGCGGTGCGCTCGGCAACGAGTACGCATTGAACGGCGCCTTCGCCGTCCGCCAGGGCCCTCAGGGCTGCCTGAACGGCGTCGGCCGTCACCCGGAGAGCCTGGAGATCTCTGATCGCGGGTCGTTCCCCGACCACGACCAGTCCGTTGTGGACATCCGTGCTGATCGGTCGATGCTCGTGCTGGATGAGGAACACGCCTTGCGGGCCGATGAGCAGATAACAGTACGGTGCAGACGGCTCCGGCACGGGCAGGAATGCCCAGCCCTGCCGTTCGAGGCGCGCGGCGACGGCCGCGATGCGGTACGGGCCGTGCTCGCTGGGCGACCAGCCGGCGAGGTGTCCGTGGCGCCGGTCCCACAACAGGAGTGTGCCGGTGATCGCCGCACCGGCGAGCAGTTCGAGTGGCCAGGCGAGCACCAAGGTCGTGAACAGGCCGCCAGTGGCGCCGATGACCGCGGCGGTGAGCCAGCGACGTGGCCGTGCGGCCCGCTGCAGTCCGGCGAACCAGTCGGCGGCAGTCCCCGGACCCTCGGGTGACATCGTGTTCCTCTCAGCCGAGTACGAAGTAGCGCAGCCACAGGTACGGCGCGGCAAGCGCGATGGTGATCATGGTGACGACAGCTCCTTTTCGGGTGAACTCCCAGAACGAGATCGGGTTGCCGGCACGTTTGGCGATGCCGATGACCACGACGTTGGCGCTGGCGCCGACCGCGGTGAGGTTGCCGCCGAAGTCCGCGCCCAGCGCCAGCGACCACCACAACGCCTCGGCGTGCACGGGGTTGGCGATGCTGTGGGACAGCTCGAGGACGAGCGGGCTCATCGTGGCCACGTAGGGGATGTTGTCGATGATCCCGGACAGCAACGCGGACACGACGAGGATCAGCATCACCGCGAGCAGGGCGTTGCCGCCGGTGGCGTCGGTGACCACGCGGGCGAGGTGTCCGATGACCCCGGCGTGCACCAGGGCGCCGACCATGATGAACAGGCCGGCGAAGAACAGCAGCGTCTCCCACTCCACCGACGCCAGGTAGTGCCTCGGCTCGCTGCGCGAGATCAGCACAAGCACGCCCGCGCCCAGCAGCGCGACGACCGACGGCGCGATGTGCAGCACGGAGTGGCTGACGAACGCGGCGAACACCGCTGCCAGCACGATCGCGCACTTGACCAGCAGCCGGCCGTCCTGGATGGCCTCGCGTTCGTCGAGCTCCATCACCTCTGCCGCGCGCGCCGGATCGGCGGCGAACGCGCCCCGGAACAACCAGGGCAGCACCAGCACGAACACGATCAACGCGATGATCACGATCGGTGCCATGTGCACGAGGAAGTCGTTGAACTCCAGACCCGCCCGGCTGGCGATGATGATGTTCGGCGGATCACCGATCAGCGTGGCGGCGCCACCGATGTTGGACGCGAACACCTCGGCGACCAGGAACGGCACCGGGTTGACCGCGAGCCGGTCGCACACCAGCAGCGTGACCGGGGCGATCAGCAGCACCGTGGTCACGTTGTCCAGCAACGCGGACGCGATCGCGGTGATCAACACCAGCAGCACCATCACCCGCCGCGGCGAGCCCTTGGCCCGCTTGGCCGCCCAGATGGCCGTGTACTCGAACACCCCGGTCCGCCGCAGCACACCAACGATGATCATCATGCCGAGCAGCAGGAAGATGACGTCCCAGTCGACGCCGGTCTCGTGCGAGTAGAACGCCTCGGCCGACCCCACCACGCCGAGCCCGAGCACGAGCCCGGCGCCACCCAGGGCAGCCGCGGTCTTGTGCACCCGCTCGGTCGCGATCAACACATAGGCGGCGACGAACACCGCCACCGCGACCCACATCGTCATGCCGACGCCACCACACCCAATCCAGTCGCCCGTGCAGAACCCCACTCGGCTGGAGTGGGCTGCCGACCAGACTTCCCGGCGCGCCACCCACCAACATGCCGCAACGGCGCGTACTACGCAAACCGGATCTTCTTGGCGGCCGCAGCCTCGGCATGTCGGTGCAGAAGGATGGCTGGCAGAACTCCTCAGTTGTCACATATCGGACGCAAGCGACCGGGTGGCGCCGCCGTACGCTGCGTCTATGCATGCAGAGGAGATGGCCGAGGAGTTCCCCGTGACGGCCGAGAACTCCGACGCCTGGACCGCGGTCACACAGCTCGCCGAGCTGCGACTACCCGGTCTGGTCGTCACCGATTCCGCCGGCCACCCCGTGTCGATCCTGCCGGCGTCACAGGTGGTGCGGATCCTGGTGCCGACCTATGTCCAGGACGACCCGTCCCTGGCCGGCGTGCTGTCCGAGTCGATGGCCGACCGGGTCGCCGACAAGCTGCGCGGCAAGACCGTCCAGGCACTGCTCCCCGACAAGACTCCGGAACTCGCGGTCGTCAACCACGACGACACGATCGTCGAGGTGGCCGCCGTCATGGCCCGGCTGCGCTGCCCCCTCGCGGCGGTCATGCACGGCGAGACCATGGTCGGCGTGATCACCGCGTCCCGGTTGCTGCAGCTGGCCCTGACAACGCCCGGCTGACCCGCCCGCACACGAGGGGCATTGGACGGACGGGAAGTGCTCGCCAAGCTGCTACGGGACGAGCGCCCGCGTGACATCCCCGTCGTCGTCCTGACCACGTCCGATGTGGAGGCTGATCGGGTGCGTGGGCACGCGCTCGGCGCCACGGCCTGCCTGACGAGGCCCGTCGACTTCGACAGCCTCGTCCAGATCGTGCGCGAGGGGGACGAGTCGCGCTTCAGCGTGGTCAGGTGGCCTCGCCGTCGCGCAGGTTCCTGATGAGGGCGGTGGACTTGCCGGCCACGACCCCCGCGACGAGCCGGTCGAGCACGGGGACGCGCGCGAGCCGCAGTGCGGCGCGCCGGATCCGTAGCTGGCCGGGGGTGACCGGCAGGAACCATCTCGCGCCGGCGCGCCCGGTTCGCTGCTTCTCGTCGGCCACCGGGCGCCACAGCCGCTCGTACGACGACAGGGCAGCGTCGATCGACCCCGCCCGGGCCAGTTGCTCGGCGAGCACGAAAGCCCCCGCCACACCCAGCGACGCGCCCTGACCGGCCAGCAGTGAGACGGCATAGCACGCATCCCCGAGGAGAACGATCCGGTCCCGGCTCCAGCGCGGCATCTCGATCTGGGCGACCACGTCGTAGTAGATCTCCGCCGACGGCGGGCACCGGTCGAGCGCGGTCGGCACCACCCACCCCAACCCGGCGTAGGCGGCGCGTACCGCGGCGCGGACATCGCGCGGCAGCGCGGGATCGGCGGTGCGGTGCACGGCGAACGCCGCCACGCGCCCGTCCCGCAGGCCGTAGAAGCCCATCTGGCGGCCTACGGTATCGGTCAGACAGGCGCGGTCACGCACCATGGCGTGAACGTCCGGGGCATCGACGACGAAGGCGGCGGTGTGGAAGCCGAGGTACCCTGCTCGGCTTCCCCACGGACCCCGCCGGCCGCACCTCGGCAGTAGGCCGGCCCTCTCGTTCGGTTGCCAGGTTCACCCGTGCCGTCACGCCGGCGAGCTTGTTGAGCGTGCGTTCGACCCTGGCCGCGCAGGTCATCCCACGCACCGCTAAGTCGACCGGGCGCGGCGAGGTACTCGTTGGCATGGGCCAGCCCTACGCGTGCAAATGACAAGTGTTGCGTAGTGCAATAGTTGCCGTGCGCGTGCTCGCTGCGCCGGCGCGCTATCCTGATGCTCCGCCGCATCCATCGCCGAGGAGGACGGTCAACCGTGAGACGAGCGTTCGCCGTCGCGCTCGCCGCGGTGGTGGCCATGCTCACGACCACACCGAGCGCGTGGGCAGACGTCGAACTCACGGCGAGCAGCCCGGCCGCCGGGGCGGAACTCGCGGCCGCACCGGAGAAGATCGCGCTGACGTTCAGCGTCCCCATCGACCCCGATCTCGCCGTCATCTGGGTCAGCTGCGGCAGCACCACCTGGCGAGTAGGCGCGATCACCGCGAACGGCAGCACCCTGAACATGCCGGTCACCCCCACCGGACCGACCGGACGGTGCCGCGTCCAGTTCAACGTCATCACCGACGACGAAGAGGCCCTCCAAGGCGAGGTCGGCTTCACGTTGCGGGGGCCAGTCGCCGGAACTCGGCCGGCACCGCAGGCCGCGGCGCCCACACCGGCCCCGAACTCTGATCCGATCACCGGCGGTGACCTGCCGTACTGGGTGAAAGTCCTGCTGGGCGTGCTCGCCCTCGGCATGCTGGCGGCCGGCACGGTCGTGCTGCGCCGCGGCCGACGGCCGCCCGGCGGCTGGTGACAAACCGACACCGGCGGAATTTCAACCGAACGTCCACAAGCGACCGTGACGAACGAGCCCGGGACGAGTCGCCGACGAACAACGCCCGCCCGACGACAACCTGCCGTCCGGGGTGGACAACGCGACCTCGCACCCATCGCCGTCGACGTCGTGGAACGGACGAACGAGCTTGCGACGTTGCGCACCGCGGACGTCCCGCCGCACCGGCGCGCCAGCACCCACGTTGGGGGCCGGGCCCTCCGCGACTTCGCGACGCGACGACGTGGTGATCGCGACGAAGATCCACGGTCCGATGCGGGCCGGTCCCAACAGCGGTGGTCTGTCCCGCAAGGTGATCATGACCGAGATCGACGCCAGCCTCCGGCGGCCGGGCACCGACTACGTCGATCTCTATCAGATCCATCGCCGGGATCGCGGCACGCCGATCGAGGAGACGCTCGAGTGCCTGCACGACCCGCGACCCTTCCCCGTGCCCGGCCCCGAACCATTCGCCGTGTACCGAAACCACGCATGAGCGTAGCCGATCCACACGGCCAACTTGGCGACAAACGATAGAAGGCATCTTCGGTGATCCAGCCCCACAACTGGGCGTGGGCCACGACCGCGCTCACGCGGCTGCGGCAGATCGAATCCGGTGAGCGGTGCATCGTCGGGGCGATGGAACATGAACCGGCGCGTTGGTCACGGTGCAGGAACGAGGTGGAGGGGTGTGGCCGTGCTCCGGAGCACCTTCACCTGGCTGGGCGCGGGCGTGGCGCTGGTAGCGGGTATCCCGACACACCTCCCCAGTGAATGGAGAACCGATTGCTCAAGTCACTTACCCGCGGCGCGCCCCAACGTCGCGACTTCGGCCTTCGGTTGGATTCCCACAGACGTTTGCAGGCCGGCCTGTACACGCTGAGAATGAGCTGACCAAGCTCTCGAAGCTGTCGTCAAGCAGAGATCGTTTTCATCGATCAGATCATCCGAGGCGTGCAAGCCGGGGACTGTCTCAATTACCGACGACGCGCGGGCGCGACGGTGGACGCGTCGGCGCCTGGCCTGCCCGTCTGTAACCACGCGGTGGGACCGGGAACGTCACGCGTGTTGCGATTCGGTTAGAACGGTCGGAGCAAACTCTCACTCGACTGCACTCGTCCGGGGTTGGAGCGGACACGAACCGTGGCGGGTCCGCCGTTTCCCGGTAGCTCGTCCGGCTTATTGCCTGGCTCTCGACATCTAGGCAGGCTGGGGCGACTGCGGGCAATCCTGTTTTCGGTCCTGGGGCCGAAGAATGGGCTCGCTGCCTGTGGCCATTTCCATCCCTGCGGAAAGGAATTCCATGAGCACTCTCGAGTTGACCAGAGTCGAGGACGTCATCGCGGCGTGGCGTAGTGGTGAGGCGCTGGACGACAACCCGGCCGGCCCGCTGTTCTCTGGTGTGCACACCGAGGCCGACATCACCATGACGGGTCCCGGGCAGTCCGGTCGCTGCGGTACCGCGTGCTCCGGTTCTTCGATCTACCAGTGCTGCTGACCGAGCACCGGAGGGCCGCCCGCGCGCCGCGGGTGGCCCTCTGCCGGAGCCACGACCGCCTCGAGAGCCGCGGATGATCACCGAGCGGGACACGACCGAACAGTTCGACCGGTCCGTCGACGCCATGCTCGAGCCGGCGCTTGACACGCTTGCCGAGCGGCTGCGGGCCGTCGCGGGGCTCGCCGCGGGCGAGAGGGCCGCGATCGCCGCCGGCGCCGCTACCGCCTTGCGGCAGACGGTCCTGCGCAAGGTGAGCCGCGTGCTGGTGCTCGAACTGAACGCCGCCCGGCTGACGGGGACGCTCACCGCGACGGACAGCGCCGGCCGGTGGACCGAGTTCGTCGACCGCACCTGTGCGCCCGGCTACTGGGACACGCTCACGCGGCACTACCCGACCCTGCAGCGGCGCCTGCGCTCCGTCATCGGCAACCGGGTCGCCGCGGCGGTCGAGCTGGGCACCCGGTTCACCGCCGACCGCGCCGCGCTCCCCCGGCTCACCGGCGCGGACCCCGGTGAGCTGCGGGCGGTGTCGTTCGGAGAGGGGGACAGCCATCGGGGCGGACGGACGGTCGCGATCCTCGCCTGCGCCGGGTGTCACGTCGTGTACAAGCCGCGGTCGCTGGGCGTGGACCGGGCGCTCGCCGGCCTGCTGGCCACCGTCCTGCCCGATGAGGAGGACGCGATCCGCGTACCTCGGGTGCTCGAGCGTGACGGCTACGGCTGGGCCGAGCACGTGGCCCACCGCTACTGCGCCGATGAGGGCGAGCTTCGCCGTTTCTACCGCAACCTCGGCCGCTGGCTCGCGGTCATGCGGTTGATCGGTGGTACCGACCTGCACCAGGAGAACCTCATCGCCGCGGGCCCGGTCCCTGTGGTCATCGACTGCGAGACGCTGTTCACGCCCACCCAGCCCGCACCGGCGTCCGGCTACGGCGAAGCCGTGGATGCCGCGCTGGCCATGGTTACCGGCTCGGTGCTCGGCACCGGCCTGCTGCCCGGCCGGGGGCTCGCGCTCGGGTGGCGGGGCATCGACACGTCGGCTATCGGCTCGCTGCCTGGACAGCAGCCCACGCCGGACGTGCCCGTGATCGTCGACGCGGGCACCGACGAGGCGCGCATCGGGCTCGCGAAGGCGCCGCGTGCGCCGGCCGCGAACCATCCGGCTCCGGAGCCGGTGCTCGGCAGGTACTGGGACCACGTGGTGTCCGCCTTCACCGAGCTGACCGGCCGGCTGCACGAGCTCGACGCCGCCGGCGCGCTCGACGCCCCTCTCGCGGCGTTCGCCGACCAGCCGGTGCGCGCGGTGGTGCGCAGCACGGAGACCTACGCGGAGCTGGGCCGGATGCTCTGGCATCCGGCCTCGCTGCACGACGAGGGAACCGCCGTCGGCCGGGCCGCCGACCTGCTCGAGAAGCACGCGGGCAACGCCCCGGACGCGCCCGGCGCACCCGCGGTGATCGCCGCCGAGGTCGCCGAGCTACTCGTCGGCGACATCCCGTACTTCGCGACGACGCCGGCCTCCGGGGTGCTTTCCGGGCCGGGCGGTACCCGGTGGGGGCGCGCCGTGGACGTGGTCGCCGAGGCCCGGGACCGGTGGCGTGGCACCGATCCCGGCGTCGACCGCCGGGTGATCCAGGCGGCGCTGGTGAGTGCGTACCTGAACGAGGGCTGGCTGCCCGAGCCGGTCCGTCGCCTACCCTCCACTGTGGACAGCGAGCGGCTCGACCGGCGCCGGCGGGCTCTCGCCGCGGACATCGTGCGAGAGGTGGTGGCCACCGCCATCCGGGGTACCGACGGCACCGCAGCGTGGGTGGCGCCGACCCTGAACCCGACCGGCTGGGCGGTGCAGTCACTGAGCGCGGACCTCTACAGCGGGTTGTCCGGTGTGGCCCTGCTGCTCACCGGCTACCTGCGGGAGACCGCGGCCGGCCGGGCCGACCCCGTGCCGGGCGTCGATGACCTGCTGGCCGCGACCGTGCGGACGATGCGCCTCGCCGAGCAACGCTGGCTCGCCGACACCGCGGCCGGCGTACCGCTGCGCCCCGAACCGGCCGGCGGCTACGTCGGGCTCGGCTCGCGCGTGACCGGCTGGCTGCTGCTGTACCAGCTCGGCGTGGTCGGCGACGAGGCGCTCGAGTCGGCTGCGACCCTCGCGGGCCAGCTGCCGCGCGCGGTGGTCGACGACACCGAATATGACATCCTCGTCGGTCGCGCCGGCGCGGTGGTGCCCTTGCTGCGGCTCGCCGAACACACCGGTGACGCCGCGTGGACGGAGCTGGCGAGCATGATCGGCGACCAGCTCGTCGCCGAGGGCGAACCCGCGGAGTCGGGTGCCGGCGTCGACCTGGTCTCGTGGCCCAACAAGCAGTTCCCGGAGGGCATCGGCGGCTTCGCGCACGGCGTGACCGGCATCGGCTGGGCCCTCGCGCGGCTCGCGGCGGTCACCGGCGACCCGGCCCACGCCGACACCGCGCGGGCGGCGTTCGCGTACGAGGAGACGTTGTATGACGACGAGCAGCGCGGCTGGCGCGACCTACGCGAGGACGGGCACATCGGCGCCGGGTGGTGCCACGGCGCCGGCGGCATCGGCATCGCCGCGCTCGACCTGTGGCGCCACACGGGCGAACCCGGATGGACTGACGTGATCCAGCGGGCCGCGGCGTCCGGCTGGGCGCGCGGGACCGGCTGGAACCACACCCTCTGCCATGGAGACCTCGGCCTGTGGGAGCTTGTGGCCGACGCGGCCGCGGCCGGTCTCGCACCCCCCGGGACGGACCGGCGGACGGTGACCGCGTACATGATCTCCGTGCTGGAGGAGTTCGGCGTAGTCACGGGCATGGCGCGGGACGCGTTCAGCCCCGGTCTGCTGCCGGGTGCGGGCGGCATCGCCTACCAGATGCTGCGCCTGCACCCGGACTGCACGCTGCCCTCGGTACTGCTTCCGGATCCCGGCGGCCCGGCATGACCGCGACGACCGGCACGGCCGAGCCCGAGCTGGAGATGGACACGCCGTACTGGCAGCTCGACCAGCACGCCGCGACCCTCACCGTTCCCCAGCTGATCCGCAGGCTGCCGGCCAGCCTGCGCCCCGTCCTGGCCATCATCCGGCGCACCGCGCCCCGCGCCGCCCTGACCATCGTGGGCCTTCAAGTGGCGTCCGGGACGGCGTTCGCGTTCGGACTGCTTGCCACAACGGGCGTGCTGGAACAGCTGTTCACCGAAGGCCCCACCGCCGATCGCGTGCTCGCGGCGCTGCCGTCGCTGCTGTTCGTGGTGGGCGCGTTCGCGGTGCGCGGCCTGCTGGACACCGGAGTGGCGCTCGCACACGCGCACGTCGTGCCCGCGGTGCGCCGGGCCGCCGAAGAGCAGCTCGTCCACTCGGGACTCGGTGTCGAGCTGGCCGCGTTCGACGATCCCGAGTTCTACGACCGGCTGCACCGCGCCCGCGACCGCGGCGTCTTCTACCTGGAACGCGCCACCGACAACCTGGTGGAGCTGCTGGGGTCGGCGTTCGCGGTACTCGCGGCGGCGGGCAGCCTGGGCGTGCTGCACCCCGTGCTGCTGCCGGTGCTGGCGCTGTCCGTGGTGCCGGACGGCATCGCCGTGGTGCGCTCGGCGCGGCTGGGCTACGCGACGATGGCCCGGACGGTCACGCTGAACCGCCGCGAACGGATGCTGTCCGACCTCGCCACCGAACGGGAGCCGGCGCCCGAGATCCGCGCGTGCCAGGCGGAGGCGTTCGTGCGGGTGGAGTACCGCGCGGTCGCGGACCGGCTGCAGGAGCAGGAGACCTCGGTCGGGCTGGGTCAGGCACGGGTCCGGGCCGTGGGGCGAGCCCTGTCCGGCGTGGCGATGGGGCTGACGATCGTCCTGCTCGGCGTGCTGCTCCAGGCGGGCTGGGTGCCGCTGGCGGTCGCGGGTACCGCGCTGATCGCGATCCGCTCGGCATCGGCGGCGCTCGGCCGGCTGGTGCTGGCCGCGAACCTGGTGTTCGAGCAGGGGCTCTACGTCGCGGACTACGAGACCTTCCGGGCGGACGCGCTGGCCCGTACCCGGCCACGGACCGACCGAGTCGCGCCGGTCGACCCGGCCCGCATCGAGCTGCACGGCGTCGGGTTCCGGTACCACGGCGCGGACCGGCCCGCCCTGTCCGCGATCGACCTCACCATCCACAGTGGACAGGTGATCGCGCTCGTCGGGGAGAACGGCTCCGGCAAAACGACGCTCGCCAAGCTGATCACCGGCCTGTACCGGCCGACTGAAGGAAAGATCACCTGGGACGGCGTGGATCTCTCCGAACTCGACCCGGTCAGCGTCGGCGACCGGGTGGGCATGGTGGCGCAGACGCCGGTGCGCTGGCCGCACGACGCGCGCACCAACATCCGGCTGGGGCGCCCTGAACGCGTGGACCCCGACGACGCGGCGCTGCGCGCGGCGGCATCGTCGTCCGGGGCAGCCGAGGTGGTCGCGGAACTGCCGGACGGGTGGCGCTCGTTGCTGTCTCGGTACTTCCGCGGGGGCACCGAGCTGTCCGGCGGGCAGTGGCAGCGGCTGGCGGTCGCGCGCGGGCTGTTCCGGGACGCCCGCGTCCTGGTGCTGGACGAGCCGACCGCGGCCCTCGACGCGAAGGCGGAGTGGGCGGTGTACGAGTCGCTGCGCAGGCTCGCCGAGGGCCGCACGGTCGTGTTGATCACGCACCGGCTGGGCAGTGTCCGCGGCGCCGACCGCATCTACCTGCTCCACGAGGGCGAGCTGGCCGAGCAAGGCACGCACGTGGAGCTGATGGCGTCGGCCGGCCGGTATGCCGACATGTACCGGCTCCAGGCCGCCCTGTACGCCGAGCAGCTGCCCACCCCGTGAGCGACCGGTTCGCCGCGCTCGCGGCCGACATCGCGGGCGAGGTGTTCCGGCCAGGTGACGCCGGCCACCAGCTCGCGCGCAAGATGTTCATCGGCCGCCAGGACGAGGTGGTGCCCGACGCCGTCGTCGCCTGCGCCGGCGAGGACGACGTGCGGACCACGCTGGCTTTCGTGCGCCAGCACGGGATCCGGTTCGCGGTGCGCGGCGGCGGGCACAGCTTCGCCGAACACTCCACATCGGACGGAGTGGTCGTGGACCTGGGCGGGCTGGACACGGCCGAGGTGCTGGCCGACCGGGTGATCGTGGGCGCCGGGGTGCGCGTCGGCGCGCTCGCGGACCGGCTCGCTCGCCACGGGTTGGTGGTGCCGATCGGCTGGTGCCGCTCGGTCGGCGTGACCGGCGCCGTGCTCGGCGGCGGGTACGGGGTGCTCAGCCGCTACTACGGCCTCGGCGCCGACCACCTGCTCGCGGCCCGGGTACTCCTGTCCGACGGGCGAACCGTGCGCGCTGCCGCCGACGAGCACCCGGACCTGTTCTGGGCGCTGCGCGGAGCGGGTGGCGGCTCATTCGGCGTGGTGTTGTCCGTGGAGCTGCGCACCCGTCCCGCGGTGCCACTGGTGACACTGCGCGCGACGTGGCCGCACGAGCTGTCGACGACCGTGGTCGAAACGTGGCAACGCCATGCGCCGACGGCGCCGCGCGAGGTGAACGTCGAGCTCGCACTGTACGCCGGCGACTTCCCGGACGAGCCCGCGGCGGTGGCGTTGTTCGGCGTGGTCGTCGCCGACGACCCGACCGCAGCGCACGCTGTGCTGGACCGTTTCCCCTGCACCGCGGAGCAGCATGTGACGACGCTGCCCGCCAACCTCGCGGCGACGTTCTGCGACTACCCCGGTGACGCCGCCGAACACACGTTGCCCCGGCTTTCCCCGGGCGAGCGCGCCGCGCTGCGCCTTTCCCACGCGGGGTTCCTCGCCCATCCACTGCCGCGGCCAACGCTCGACGCGCTCACCGCGCACCTCGTCCAGGACCGCGCCTACGGCGTCTACCGCGACCTGGAGCTCATCCCATGGGGCGGTGCGATCGCGACCCCGCACGGCGGCGCGATCGCCCACCGGGACAAGGCATTCCTGGTCAAGCACACCGTACAGACCGGCACGCGCGCCACAGCCCGGATCCGCGCCGCGGCGACCGCCTGGGTCGGCGCGTCGTACGCGATCACCCATCCCGCCGGCGCAGGCACCGGCTACCCGAACTACCCCGACCTCGCCCATGCCGGCGACCCAGCCCACTACTACGGCGAGCACCTTCCCCGCCTGCGCGACGTCAAGGCCGCATACGACCCGACCGGGATGTTTCGTTGCGGTGTCGGCTGGGAACCAGCGCAAACGATCGGGCCGGGACAGCCAGAGCCGCCAACACCACCGTCCCCCGGCCGCGAGCTCCCAGGTCAATAGCCGCTCCCTCGAAACGCCGCGCATCGAGCCGTCACGTTCCACTCGGACACACGACGCCAACCACACGGCGACAGCCGCCTGCCTGACTGACATTCGTATCAACCGGACGTGGATGCTCCGATTCTCAGTCGCAGAAGCAGTCCGTCAACATCTGCGCGCATGCTCACCGTCCATTCGCGCATGCTGAGCAGTTCGAACCGCACGCCGGCATCCAGGAGGAGTTGGTGACGCCCGCGCGGCGAGCCGCCGCACGCGGGAGCGGTGATCACCGGCGGGCCGTCTCGAGCCGGTGCCGCAGCCGACTCAGCACGCCCCTTCTGTGCAGGAATGTCGCACCGGCGCTGACGAATGTCACACCGGTGCCGGCCGCGGCGGCGCTGAGCAGGACGTTTCCGTCCGCGGCCGCGCCCGCGGCCGCGATGATCCCCGCAGCTCCCGCGACCAACGACCCGAGCCCGACGTGTGCGTCCAGCCGCCGTACATGGCCCGCCAGGACCCCGCCCACCCCGATGCCGGCAAGAATTGCCGCCAGGCCCAGGAGAATGGTTCCTCCCGTCATGGCGACCGTGCCGAGTATCGCGAGGATGACAGCGAAAGCCGCCACCTGGATCGGAGCGATTCGCAGGACGCCCCGCACGACGTACGCCACGGTCTCGACGAAGGACCTGCCCGCTCACATCGCCACCAGGCCGACCAGCACGAGGAGTCCACCCAGGACCGCCGAGAGCAACGAGCCGCGGCCGGTGAGTCCGGGTGGCGGTGAGATCGCGTCGGCGATTAGGCCGCCTCCGCTACTTACCAGCGCGACTGCGGCGAGAAGGGCCAGCCGATCGGCTGGTTCGAATCGGATCACCGTGGCACCGAAGGTGGCGAGGGCCGCCACCAGCACCGCGATGACGGAGACGGTCGCACCCGCGACCATCGCCACGACGATCGCGACGAGCGCGACGCACAGCAAGCCCCGAACCGTCCACACCACGAGACCGAAGTCCGGCCGGAACCTGCGCAACCACACCGCGGCCATCCCAGTTCCCGCCACCGCCAACGCGATGACAACGACGCGGTAACCGAGGTCGCTGCTCAGCAGGTTGGTCCCCATCGCCAAGGCAACAGTCGCCAGCCAACCCGACACCCGAGCCACCCACGGCTGAGCGGGCCGACCCCGCGGAACTGCCATCACACCAGTGCGCCGGGTCTCCGGCCGGCTCAACAAGGTTGTCATCGCCTGACCGGCAACTTGTGGTCGCGGCACGCCGCCCAACGAACTTGCCGACCTCGTTACTGATGACGCTCGCCGAATCGCTGAGCCAATCGAACTAGCTGAGGTGCTCGATCTGACATATGGCGTGGTCGTAGGCGCGGTCGGCATAGACCCGCACACGACTCGATCTCACCCGTGATGGCGCTTCTGGACCGACGCCCAAGCATCGGGGGTGACCGACCGTCGACCTGAATGCTGCACGTCTCTGTTATGGTCCGCTGCCTCAGACTTCGCTGAGCGCCTCAACGGTGCGGGGACCGTCGATGTGCTATCACACACGAACCGAATGGAGTTCCCCATGCCGCACGGCTTGTTCCGGCGGGCTGCGGTGCCGGTGGTACTGGCCGCGTCATTGCTCACGGGAGGTCTCGCGAGCCCCGCGAGCGCACAGGAACCCGTCGACCTCTGCGAGACGTTGGCGGTGACGATCACGTTCGACGACGCGGCGTACGCGGGCGGCGACACCGCGACGTTGACGATCACGGTCACCAACAACGGGCCGAACGCATTGCAGGGCCTCACGACCGGCAGCGGTGGCGGCCAGCCGAACGAGCTGGTGTGGGACAGCAGCAACTGGGGCGAGCTCGACAGCACCGACGACGCACCGGGCATGTCCATCGGCGCGGGCGAGACACGGACGGTCGCCGGCACCGGACTGGTTCCCGCAACCGCCGCGGACTACGGCAACGTCTACGTCCTCGCGCCCTTCCTGCTCAAGGACGGCAGCAACACGTGCAGTCCCGCGTTCACCGCGGAGGCCGACGTAGCGGGGAAGGTCGGCGATCTGACCGGCAAGGCGGTCAACGTGCGCAACGGCGCTGGAGTGCGGGGCGCAATCATCGCCGTGTACGAGATCAGCGAAGAGTCGCCGTGCCGCGCCGTCACCACCTCCGGCGCCGACGGTGTCTTCACCTTCACCGGCCTTCCCGCCGGCCACTACATAGCACAGTACGTGCCGCCGCACGGCTGGCGCGGCACCGAGGGCTACAGCGAGGAGGCGGCCGTGGGAGCCGACAACCGGCCGCTGACGTTCCGGATCGAGCGAGGAGCGTCGGGCATCCCGTACGAGTCACCGGCCGGCTGCCCCGACATCGCACCGCCGACCTCCGCACCGCCGACGACCTCGACCGCCGGCATCGCGCCGGCCGCGCAAGGCAGGACGGCCCCGGCACTAGCGGACACCGGCGGCGTGCCGACCGAGCTCGTGCCGGTCGGCCTCGGCCTCCTCCTCGCCGGTGGAGCCGCGGTCCACGCTGCTCGACGCGGCCGGGCTCGCCATCCTGCATAACGGACAACCGATGGCGGGCGCGAACTGCTCCCGGCAGCGTGCGGTCGAGCCCACCGGAGCGCGTCACTGATCGTCGCCCCTGCCGCGGGGCACCGGTCGCACCGGTAGACCGGTGGTCCTGCCGGGCGCTCGTGTGTGAGTGTCGCTTGCCCGTTCGGCGCCGAGCTGGTGAGCGTCGCCCTGCGCAGCCCCGACGGCGAATGTAACCGGGGCGCTGACCCCTTCACTTCCCTACGGAGCCATTAGCCGGATCGCTGCTCAACGCTGCGTCCGGCTCCCGCGGGCGTTGCCCCATACGCCGACAGGCCGCCAGGCGGACGATCCGAGGGGCAGAAACCGTCGAGGGAGCGAATCTTCGGAGCCATGAAATCTCCGGCAATTCCGGTGATCTCCGAAGAATGCGTGTCGAGCGCGAGGTTCCCGACTCGTGAGCGCAAACGATCCGAAGCCGTCGACGACGGCGGATTTCCGTCATCTGGGGCGTACGAGGAGCACCAAGCCACGACGCACAGGGGAAAGGTCGATGGACGCCGTAAGCCCAGATCGATTGCAGTACGAACATCAGGTCAGGGAGCCGGGTGCATCCAGCCGTCCAGGTCCGGAACGCGGCCCTTGTGAACGTCGAGCAAGGTTTGGCGGAGGCGCATGGTTACCTCACCAGCCTCGCCGGTGCCGATTGTCCACTCCGCGCCGTTGTCGTGGACTTGACCGACCGGGGTGATGACGGCGGCGGTGCCGCAGGCGAATGCTTCGGTGACCACGCCGCTCGCGGCTTCGTCGCGCCACTGCTCTACCGTGAAGCGCTCCTCGCGGACGCGGTGGCCCAGACGGGCAGCGAGGGTGAACACCGTGTCGCGGGTGACCCCGGGAAGCAGGGTGCCGGTCAGTGGTGAGGTCACCAGCTCGACGGTGTCGCCGAGACGGCGTACCAGGAACAGGTTCATGCCGCCGAGTTCCTCCACGTATCGGTGCTCCGCGGAGTCGAGCCACACCACCTGCTGGCAGCCGGCCTCCTGGGCCCTACGTTGGGCGTGGAAGGCACCCGCGTAGTTCGCGGCGCATTTGACGTCGCCGGTGCCACCTGGGAAGGCGCGTGGCTGGTCTCGACTGACCCACACGCGTACGGGTTCGAGGACGTGGCCGAAGAAGCCGCCCGCCACGAACGCCATCATCATGAACGTGTACTCCCGCGACGGCCGCAACATCAGGTTGGCCTCACTCGCGAACAACAGCGGCCGCAAGTAGAGGCTGATGTCGGGGTCGTCGTCGATCAGGTGCCCGTCGGCCGCGACGATCTCCGCCACCGCGCTGAGGAACATCTCCTCGGGCACCTCGGGCATCGCCATGCGGGCAGCGGAGCGCTGGAACCGGCGGGCGTTCTCGCGGGGCCGGAACACCGCCATCGATCCGTCGGCCTGGCGGTGTGCTTTGAGCCCCTCGAAGACGACCTGGCCGTAGTGGAGTCCGATCATGCCGGGGTGCATCGCGAAGTCGGCCAGCGGGCCGGTCCGGGCCCGCGACCAGCCCCGGCCTTCGGTCCAGGTGGCGGTGACCAGGTGGTCGGTGAACACCGCGCCGTGCTCGGCGGGGGTGGTGCGCTGCAGCTCGACGGTCATGGCTGTGCTCCTTGTCAGACGAGGGGGGCGAAGAAGTAGGTGTCGCGCCGGGCGATCGCGGAGTCGCGGGTGAGTTCGAAGAAGTCGGCGAAGCGCAGGTCGACGGGCGAGCCGTCGTGGGACTCGCCGTGGAACTCGCCGTGCACGCCGACGCGGGCGCCCTCGGTGATCACGGCGGTGAGGGTGTGCCTGCCCGAGCGGATGGGCCGCAGTTCGACGTAGAAGTGCGCGATGGCGTCCGTGCCGTGGAACGGCGCGTGCCCAGGGCGGTGGTAGACGGCGTCGGGGGTGAACAGGGCGACCGAGCCGAGCAGGTCGCCGTCGTCGATCAGGTCGAAGTAGTGCCGGACGGTGTCGGCGTGGGTTCGGGTCACGAGAGTGGCCATGGATCTGCTCCTGGGTGGGGTCGGGTCAGCGGGCGAGTCGGTCGGCCAGAATGGGACCGATCTGCGCCAGGGCGGCGGGGCCGGCCATGGTCCCGTGGGTGGCGGCCACCGGGACGACGCACAGGTCCCCGGTGACGTGCGGCCGCCACAGGCCGGGATCGGGTGAGCCGGTGCCGTCGGTTGCGGCGAAGAACAGCAGGTCGCCGTCGAAGACCCCGGACGTCGTGGTGCGGGTGATGGTCACGGCGGCGGCGAACACCGCCACCACGGCGGCGGCCGCGGCGGTGTGTGACAGCGGGCCACCATCCAATCCGAGCAGCGCGGGCAGTGCCTCCGCCGTCACCGGCTCGTCGGGGACGTCGCGTCCGAGCGAGGCGAGCACAGCCGCGACGGTCGCTGGATCGTCGGGCGACATGGCCGTGGCGATCGGGTTCTCGGTGAACGGGTAGCCGTCGAGCACCGCGAGCAGGGCCACCTCCTCACCGTCCGCGCGCAGGCGGGTGGCGATGGAGTGCGCGACACCGCCGCCGAACGACCAGCCGAGCAGGTGGTACGGGCCCGCGGGCTGGACCTCGCGGATCAGCCGGAGGTAGTCGTCGACCATCTCGCCCGGATCGGTCACCACCGCACCGGAGAGGCCGCGTGCCTGCAGGGCGTGGATCGGGCCCGGCACGTGCCGCAGCAGTCCGGAGTAGACCCAGCCGAAGCCGGCCGCCGGGTGCACGCAGAACAGGGGTGGCGTCGTGCCGTCGGTGCGCAGCGGCAGCATCGGGGTCAGCGGGTCGGACGTCTCCCCTAGCCGTGGTGCGAGCCGGGCGACGGTCGACGCCTCGAACAGCGAACGGATGCTCGTCGGCACCCCGAGGTCCCGCTCGATCATGCCCGCGAGCCGGGTCGCCAGCAGCGAGTGCCCGCCGAGGGCGAAGAAGTCGTCGTCGACGGTGACCGAGGACAGACCGAGCACCTCGGCGAACAGCCCGCAGAGCACGACCTCCCGCTCGGTGCGCGGTGCCCGGCCGGAGCTCGAGTACTCCGGGGCTGGCAACGCCCCGCGGTCGAGCTTGCCGTTCGAGGTCATCGGCAGCTCGTCGAGCACGACCACCACCGGGACCATGTGGGCGGGCAGCGTCTCCTCGACGAAGGCCCGCAGCTCGTCTGTGTCCACATCGGACGCGACGACGTACGCGACGAGCCTGCTGTCGCCCGGCCGATCCTCGCGGACGTCGACGGCCGCCCTGGACACCGCGGGGTGGTGCAGCAGCGCCTGTTCCACCTCGGCGCGTTCGATCCGGAAGCCGCGCACCTTGAGCTGGTCGTCGGCGCGGACCACGAACTCCAGCGCACCGTCGCGGAGGCGGGCGAGGTCGCCGGTGCGGTACATCCGCTGCCCCGGGTCGCCGAACGGGTCGGGCACGAACCGCTCGGCGGTGGCGCCGGGCGGGCCCCCCGA
>NZ_DATBKY010000261.1:0-37304 GCF_036555685.1 Actinophytocola sp.
CGGCTCGAGCTCGTGGGTGTACTCCGCCCACGAGCCGTCCGGCGCCTGCACCCGGAAGAGCTTCGCGCCGCGGTCGTCGCGCTGGTAGGGCTCCACGTAGTAGCCGTGCGCGGCACCCGGGTCGCCGACGTGGTTCCAGCCACGCGCGGCCACGTCCACCGGGATCGTCGCGATGCCCGTGTACCGGACCGTCGTACCACCGGGGCGCTCCACCACGGCCAGGCCCTGGCTCTCGTCGAGCGGGCGGGCGTGGTCCGAGCCGACCGGCTCCCACGGCCCCGTCGCCGCCGAGGCGACGCCGGCGAAGGTCAGCAGCAGGACGGTGGCAGCCGCGAGCGCACGCATGCACCCACAGCTACCAGCGGGTCACGCGTGGCGGTACCTACGGGAGGATGGGAGCGATCTCGTCCGCGGCCTCCGGCCCGTACGCCGCGCCGATGCGCGCGATGGCCTGCCTCTTGTCGAAGGTCCACTCCTGCGGGCCGACCGTCTCCAGCACCAGCACCGCTATGTACGAACCGAGCTGCGCGGCACGCTCCAGGCCAAGGCCCTTCTCCAGGCCGGCGAGCAGGCCGGCACGGAACGCGTCGCCGACACCCGTCGGGTCGGCCTTGACCGTCTCCGGCACGGCGCCGACGTTGATCGCGGTGCCGTCCTTGGCGACGATGTCCACGCCCTTCTCGCCCAGGGTCGTGATCCGGATGCCGACCCGGTCGAGCACCTCGCGCTCGGTCCAGCCGGTCTTGCGGCGCAGCAGCTCCCACTCGTAGTCGTTGCTGAACAGGTACTTCGCGCCCGCGATGAACGCCCGGATCTGCGCGCCGTCCATCCGCGCCAGCTGCTGGGACGGGTCCACGGCGAAGGTGTAGCCGCGCTGGCGGCACTCGTCCGCGTGCCGCAGCATCGCGTCCGGGTCGTCCGGGCTGATCAGCACCAGGTCCAGGCCGCCGGCCCGGTCCGCGACCGGCTTGATCTCGATCTGGCGCGCCTCGGCCATCGCGCCGGCGTAGAAGGACGCGATCTGGCACATGTCGTCGTCGGTGGTGCAGACGAACCGCGCGGTGTGCTTGGTCTCCGAGACGTGCACGCCAGTGCAGTCGACGCCGTGCCGCTCGAGCCACGAGCGGTAGTCACCGAAGTCGTCACCGACCGCGCCGACCAGCACCGGGTGCGCGCCGAGCACCCCCATCCCGAACGCGATGTTGGCTCCGATCCCGCCCCGCCGCACGACCAGGTCGTCGACGAGGAAGCTCAGCGAGATCCGGTGCAGCTGCTCTTCGACGAGCTGCTCGGCGAACCTGCCGGGAAAGTGCATGAGGTGATCTGTGGCGATGCTTCCGGAGACGGCTACGGGCACGAGGGCTTCCCCTGTCTGGTGGTCGTCAGTTGGAGTTAACGGAAGTCTGCAAATCTGGTAATGCTCATGGCGTACCCCACTGAGGGCACTCCACTGACACTACCGGTTGGTAAGGCTGTGCAGTATCGCTTGCTGCACATACCGTCATCTTCGTGCTCATCATCGACCGTGTGACCATCGCCGAGCTGATCGCGGACTGCGCCACGATCCCGGTCCCGCCACAGCCCGTCGACCAGGCGTTTCACCCGCTCAACGCGGCCGAGCCCTGGCAGGTCGACGACGCCTGCTACGCCCAGGTGCGCGAGCTCGACGAGTACGTCTGAGCCGCCCACGCCACAAGGAAACGAGCCGCGTTCGGGCAGAACGCGGCTCGTTCACGAGTGGATCAGTGGAAGGAGTCCCCGCAGGCGCAGGAGCCGCCGGCGTTCGGGTTGTCGATCGTGAAGCCCTGCTTCTCGATGGTGTCGACGAAGTCGATGGTGGCGCCTTGCACGTACGGCGCGCTCATCCGGTCCACGGCCACCTTGAGGCCGTTGAAGTCACGGAACAGGTCGCCATCGAGCGTGCGCTCGTCGAAGAACAGCTGGTAGCGCAGTCCCGCACAGCCACCCGGCTGGACGGCGATGCGCAGGTGCATGTCGTCCCGGCCCTCCTGGTCGAGCAGGGCCTTCGCCTTGCTGGCGGCGGCGTCCGACAACGTCACCCCGTGGGTGGCGGTCTCGGTCGTGTTCTCGGCGGTCGTCATGGTTCTCCCTCGACCTTCGACTTCTACTACCTGTGGACAACCGGGATCGTCCGCGTTTTCTTCCTCCATGTTCGCACACCTCGCTCGAAGCGAGGTGTTACCGCCGCCACTGCCGCGAACGGCGCCCTCACCTGCTCCATTGCGCGGAGACGTGCTTGGCCAGGTCGGTCAGCGTGCCGGCCGGGTCGGCGAGCGACGCCTCGGCCGACCCGACGTGCTCGGCCACCGAGTAGGCGTAGTCCACACCCGCGGCGGCCGCCCGGCGGCGCCCCACGCTGACCTGGCCGGCGAGTACCACGCACGGCAGGCCACGCTCGGCCGCCGCGCCGGCGACCCTGGTCACGAGCTTGCCGCGCAGCGACTGGAAGTCGAAGCTGCCCTCGCCGGTGATCACGAGCTGGGCGTCGGCGAGCGCGGTGTCCAGCCCGGTCAGCCGCCGGACCATGCCGGCGCCCGACTCGACCTCGGCGCCGAGCGCGATGAGCGCGGCACCGAGCCCACCCGCGGCTCCCGCGCCTGCCTCGTCCCGGATGTCCTTCCCGGCCACCTCGGCGAGCACGTCCGCCCAGCGCGTCAGCGACTTCTCCAACCGGCGCACGGCCAGGTCGTCGGCGCCCTTCTGCGGGGCGAACACCCGGGCCGCGCCGTCCTTGCCGAGCAGCGGGTTCTCCACGTCCGAGGCGGCGACGAGCTTGACGTCGCCCAGGTCGACCCGGCCCTCCAGCCGAACCACGTCGACGAGCGGTCCGCCGCCAGCCGCGAGCGGCTCGCCGTCCGCGCCGACCGGGACGGCGCCGAGCGCGCGGAACAGGCCGGCCCCGCCGTCGGTGGTCGCCGACCCGCCGAGCCCGACGACGATCGTGTGCACGCCCGAGTCGAGGGCCTGCCGGACCATCTCGCCGACACCGAGCGTGGTGGCGGCGAGCGCGTCCCGATCGCCCTTTTCGACCAGTGCAAGCCCGCACGCCTGGGCGCACTCGACGTAGGCGGTGCCCTCGTGCTCCAGCCACACGGCGTCCACGTAGGACCCGAGCGGACCGCTGACCGACTTGTGCCGCAGCCGCCCGCCGAGCGCGGCGTACAGCACGCCCACGAACCCCGGGCCGCCGTCGGCGAGCGGGCACAACGTGAGCTGGTCGTCCGGTGCGCCACCGCGCCATCCGGCGGCGATGGCCTCGGCGGCCTCCGGCGCGGTCAAGGTCCCGCCGAAGCAGTCAGGAGCGATCAGGACCCGCATGGTCAAAGAGTAAAGGGGTCTCCCTTACCCTTTGCTCTGTGAGGTTCCTTCGCCGCAAAGAAGCAGAGTCCGTCGCCGAGTCCGAATCCGGCGAGGACGCCGCGGTGGAGGACGCGCGCAGCAAGGCGCACACCCCCGGCAAGGGCCGCCCTACCCCGAAGCGCCGCGACGCCGAACAGCGCAAGCGTGGCCCGATGGCGCCCCCGCCGCGTACGACGCGCGAGGCGATGCGCCGGGCGCGTGGCAACAAGGACGAGCGCAAGGCGCTGGCCGCGAAGCGCCGCGAGATCCGCGTGAAGCAGCGCGAACGCATGATGGCGGGCGACGACCAGTACCTGATGCCACGCGACCGCGGCCCGGTCAAGGCGTACATCCGCGACCTCGTCGACTCGCGCCGCAACCTGCTCGGCCTGTTCATGCCGCTCGCGATCCTGATCTTCGTGGCGCTGCTCGTGCCCGACGCGCGCGTGCAGAGCCTCACCACGCTGCTCTGCCTGGCGATGCTCGTGGTGATGATCCTCGAAGGCCTGCTGGCGGGCCGGCGGTACACGAAGCTCGTGCGCCAGAGGTTCCCGAAGGAGCCGGTCCGCGGCCTGTCGATCGGGTGGTACGCCTTCATCCGCGCGTCTCAGATCCGCAAGCTGCGCGTCCCCAAGCCACGGGTGTCACCCGGCGACAAGGTGTGATCGCGAGTTGTCCACAAGTCGCCCGGTTGTCCACAGTTAACCGGCTGCCCGCGAACCTGGAGTCGCTCCACGGTTAGTTTGGTCGTCATGGAGTTTCGTCGTCTCGGCCGCAGCGGCCTGTCCGTCAGTGAGATCTCGTACGGCAACTGGATCACCCACGGTTCCCAGGTGGAGGAGGAACAGGCGCAGGCGTGCGTGCACGCCGCGCTCGACGCGGGCATCACGACCTTCGACACCGCCGACGTGTACGCGAACACGCGCGCGGAGTCGGTGCTCGGGCGCGCGCTGGCCGGGCGACGCCGGGAGAGCCTGGAGATCTTCACCAAGGTGTTCTGGCCCACCGGCCCCGGCGGCCCCAACGACCGCGGCCTCGGCCGAAAGCACATCATCGAGTCGGCCAACGCCTCGCTGAGGCGCCTGCAGACCGACTACGTCGACCTCTACCAGGCACACCGGTTCGACAAGAGCGTGCCGCTCGAGGAGACGTTCCTCGCGTTCGCCGACCTGGTGCGGGCCGGCAAGGTGCTCTACATCGGTGTGTCCGAGTGGAACGCCGAGCAGATCACCCGCGGCGCCGAGCTCGCCCGCGAGCTGAAGGTGCCGTTCATCTCCAACCAGCCGCAGTACTCGATGCTGTGGCGGGTCATCGAGGCCGAGGTCGTGCCCGCGAGCGAGCGCGCGGGCCTCAGCCAGATCGTGTGGTCGCCGATCGCGCAGGGCGTGCTGACCGGCAAGTATCTGCCCGGCCAGCCCGTGCCGGCCGGCTCGCGTGCCACCGACGAGTCCGGCAAGAACTTCATCAGCCGCCTGCTGCGCGACGACGTTCTCGAGAAGGTGCAGCAGCTGCGCCCGATCGCCGAGGACGCTGGCCTGTCGATGGCTCAGCTGGCGGTCGCGTGGGTGCTGCAGAACAAGAACGTCGCCTCGGCGATCATCGGCGCCACCCGCCCGGAGCAGGTGACGGAGAACGTCAAGGCCTCGGGCGTCACCCTCGACGCGGAGACCCTCTCCCGCATCGACAAGGTCCTGGACGGCGTGATCCAGACCGACCCGTCCTACACGGGCTGACTCAGACCCCGGCCGGCACCCGCCCGACGGGGTGCCGGCCGGCCCACCGCTGTTTGACACGTGAAGAGGGAAACCGACACCGGCACCGGCTCACGCACCGGGTGTGCGGCGTTCGTACCGGCGGGGACCTCGCCGGTAGCGGGGGCGAGACGGCCGGCCGGTCGATCCGTTGGCAGCGCAGGACCCGGGTGCCGGCTTCCACACCGTCTGCCACCGACCAACCGCGCCAGCAGCCACCACGTCAAACACGGCGACATCAGCCCAGGAGGCTCGCCTCTAGTCCGTGGGGTGAAGGCTCATCGGGCCGTAGACCTCGTCCTCGCCGGCGAGCAAGGTCACCGCGTCCACGCCCTCGGCGCGCAGGTCGGACCACGCCGTGCCCAGCCAGTCCTCCGCCTCCTGCTGGGAAGCGAACCCGGCCGATCGCGCTGGGCCGTCGTCGTAGCGCCACCAGTACTCCACGGCCGCACAAGATAGCGTGCCGGCGTGCGACGAACCCTGGTCCTCGGCGGCGCCCGTTCGGGCAAGTCCGCGCACGCGGAAGGCCTGCTCAGCGACGGCCCGGCAACCTACGTGGCCACCGCCCGCCTCGACGCGGACGACGCCGAGTGGGCCGGCCGGATCGAGGCACACAAGCGGCGCCGGCCGGAGGCCTGGCGAACCGTGGAGCTCGGCGACCCGGCGAAGCTCCCGCCGTTCCTGGCGAACGCGGACGGCCGCGTGCTGGTCGACGACATCGCCACCTGGCTCACCGCGCTCCTCGACGACGCGGCCGCCTGGGAGGGCGGCGACCTCGACCCGGTCCACCAGGCGTGCGGCGAGCTCGCGAGAGCGGTCGGCACGAGCCGGGCAGACCTCGTCCTCGTCTCCGCGGAGGTCGGCCTCGGCGTCGTGCCCGCGACCCGTTCTGGCAGGCTCTTCCGCGATCAGCTCGGTGCACTGAACGCGGCGCTCGCCGACCGGTGCACGGACGTGGTGCTGCTCGTCGCCGGCATCCCGCTGCGACTGCGCTGACCTGGAGGGAACCGGATGACCGACCCGGTCGAGTTCGACACCGTCAACCCGCCCGACGAGGTGTCCAGGCAGGCCGCGCTGTCCCGGCACCGGCAGCTCACCAAGCCCCCGGGCTCGCTCGGCCGCCTCGAGGACCTCGGCGCGTGGCTCGCCGCCTGCCAGGGCCAGTGCCCGCCGAACCCGTTGCGGCGTCCCAGGATCGTCGTCTTCGCCGGCGATCACGGCGTCGCCCGGCGCGGCGTGTCCGCCTACCCCAGCGAGGTCACCGCCCAGATGGTGGCGAACTTCGTGTCCGGTGGCGCGGCGATCAACGTGCTGGCCGCGGCGGCCGGCGCGGACGTGCGGGTCGTCGACATGTCGGTCGACGCGGACACCCCCGACGAGGTCGCGAAGCTGAAGGTTCGCCGCTCCTCGGGTTCGATCGACGCCGAGGACGCGCTGACCGAGGACGAGGTCACCGCGGCTCTGGCCGCCGGGAAGTCCATTGTGGACGAAGAGGTCGACGCGGGCGCGGATCTGCTGGTGGCCGGCGACATGGGCATCGGCAACACGACCGCCGCGGCCGTGCTCGTCGCCGCGCTGACGGGTACCGAGCCGGTCGCCGTGGTCGGCCGGGGCACGGGCATCGACGACACGACATGGATGCGCAAGACGGCCGCCATCCGCGACGCGCTCCGCCGCGCCAAGCCGGTGACCGCCGACCCGGTCGCGCTGCTGCGCACCGTCGCGGGTGCCGACATCGCCGCGATGGCGGGCTTCCTGGCACAGGCCGCGGTCCGCCGCACGCCGGTCGTGCTGGACGGCGTGGTCTCCGGGGCGGCCGCGCTCGTGGCCGAGGAGCTCGCGCCGGGCGCGCGGGCGTGGTGGGTGGCCGGGCACCGCTCGACCGAGCCCGCGCACGCGCTCGTGCTGGAGCAGCTGGACCTGGAACCGTTGCTGGACCTGACGATGCGGCTCGGCGAGGGCACCGGCGCGACGGCCGCGATCCCGCTGCTGACGATGGCCGTCAAGGTCCTCGCGGAGATGGCCACGTTCGACGAGGCGGGCATCAGCGGTCCGGAGAAGCCGCCGGCGCGGACCGCCGGCATCGACGACGACGCCACCTGATGGGCGCGGCGCTGCGGCTGGCGCTGTCCTGGCTCACGGTCGTACCCGCCGGCGAGCACCAGGTCGACCGGACCGTGGCCGGGCGAGCGATCGCCGTCGCGCCGGTGATCGGGTTGGTGCTGGGGCTGCCGGCCGCGGCCATCGTGTCCCTTCTGGACCGGACGGGCATGCCGGGCCTGCTCGCCGGCCTGCTGACCGTCGGCCTGCTCGCGCTCGCGACACGGGGGATGCACCTCGACGGCCTGGCCGACACCACGGACGGGCTCGGCTGTTACGGGCCGCCCGAACGCGCGCTCGCGGTGATGCGCGACGGCGGCGTCGGACCGTTCGGCGTCGTGTCGCTGGTGATCGTCATCGGGGCGCAGGCGGCGGCGTTCGGCGCGCTGGCCGGGCACCGGTGGTGGGCGATCGTGCTGGCGATCGTGGCCGGGCGGGTGGCGTTCGCCGCGTGCTGCCTGCGCGGCGTGCCAGCCGCGCGGCCGGACGGGCTCGGCGCGCTGGTGGCCGGTACGCAGCACGTCGCCGTGCCGATCGCGTGGCTCGCCGGGCTGCTCGTGGCCGGCGTGTTCGTGGACCGGCAGGACGTGTGGCTCGGACCGGTCGCGGTCGGCTTCGCGGCCCTGCTGACCGCGGGTTTCGTCGCGCACGTGCGGCGCAGGCTCACCGGCATCACCGGCGACGTGCTGGGCGCCGCATGCGAGGTGGCCACCACGATCGTGGCGGCCACCTGCACGGTCAGCTGATTCGGCCTCAGGTCAGCGGGACCATCCAGCCGTGCGGATCCGGCGCGGTGCCGCGCTGGATCGCGGTCAGGGTCTCGCGCAGCCGCATCGAGACCTCGCCGGACGCGCCGCCGCTGATCGTGAACTCGCCATCGGCGTGCTTCACCGAGCCGACCGGTGTGATCACTGCCGCGGTGCCACACGCGAAGACCTCGGTCAGCTCGCCCGACTCGGCCTTCTTCTCCCACTCCTCGGTGGAGATCCGCCGCTCCTCGACGGTGTAGCCGAGCGAGGAGGCCAGCGTGAGCAGTGAGTTGCGGGTGATGCCGGCGAGCAGCGAGCCGGAAAGCTCGGGGGTCACCACGCGGGCGTCGGCACCCGAGCCGAAGACGAAGAACAGGTTCATCCCGCCCATCTCCTCGACCCACCGGCGCTCGACGGCATCCAGCCAGACCACCTGGTCACAGCCCTGCTCGGCGGCCTGCGCCTGGGCGACCAGCGAGGCGGCGTAGTTGCCGGCGAACTTGGCCGCGCCGGTTCCGCCGGGAGCGGCGCGCACGTACTCGTGCGACAGCCAGACGCTCACCGGCTTGATGCCGCTGGCGAAGTACGACCCGGCGGGCGAGCCGATCAGCACGTAGAGGTACTCCGACGCGGGCCGCACGCCGAGGCCGATCTCCGTGGAGATCATGAAGGGCCGCAGGTAGAGCGACTCCTCGTCCTCCTCGGGCACCCAGCGGCCGTCGACCGCGACGAGCTCGCGCAGCGAGCCGAGAAACAGCTCGTCCGGGAGCTCCGGCATCGCCAGCCGGCGCGACGAGAGGCGGAAGCGCTCCGCGTTCGCGTCGGGCCGGAAGCTCGCGATCGTGCCGCTCGGCTGCCGGTAGGCTTTCAGGCCCTCGAAGATCGCCTGCCCGTAGTGCAGCACCATGGCCGCCGGGTCCAGCGTGATCGGCCGGTACGGCTCGACCTTCGCGTCGTGCCAGCCCTGCGTCCGGTCGTAGCGAACCGTCACCATGTGGTCGGTGAAGTGCATCCCGAACCCAGGATTGGCCAATACCTCCGCGATCCGCTCCGGGGTCGCCGGCGACGGATGGGGAGTCCTGGTGAATGTGGGCGTCATGTGTGCACGGTAGCCGGGAAGCCGCCGGCTGAGAACTCGGCGATCGGACAATCCGACGTCCAACCGAGCCGAGTGCCACTCAGCGGGCCACGCCGGGATGGCGGCCGGCGACGGCGCGGAACGTCGCGTCGCCCAGCAGCAGAACCGCGGCGGCGGCCAGCGCGGCGGTCGGCTCGATCAGCAGCATGCCGAGCGCGGTCGCCACACCGGACACCACGACCAGCCGCACCCGGGGCACCCCGGCCACCCGGAGGCCGCGCAGCACGCCCAGCAACGCGAACCCGCACGCGACCACCACGCCGGCGATGAGCAGCCGCTCGATCGCGGTCGCATCGGCGGCGGCGAGCGCGGCCCGCAGCGGCGCGGGCGCGAGCGCGAGCCGCGGCGCCCCGAGCTGGTGCAGCGCGGCGCCCGCGACCGCGAGGGAGGTGAGCGCGACGATCACGAGCACCACGGCCACGGGCCGCCGGCGTCCCGGCCTGGCTGCCGCATCGGCGCCGAAGAAGCACACGGTCAGCAGCCCGGCGGCCGCGAGCACACCGGGCACGCTCCCGGTGTCCGGCGGGGCGACCGCGGGGGTGACCGGTGCGATGGCCAGGCAGGCGGTGACCACCACCGCGAGCACGATCAGCACGGCGATCGCGGCGGCGCGGACCACCGCGGGCGGCACGGGGCTCGCCGCCATCGCGGTCACGACCGCGACGAGCACGAGCGCGACGAGCGGCGTGAGATAGACCGCGACCGTGCCGGCGATCGCCACCGCCGCGGCCAACCGGGCCAGCATGCCGAGCGTGAACCCGAAGCGGCGCAACGAAACCGGCAATGTCTCAGATGGACGCTCCGATGTGGACAGCACGGCCAGACCGCCGGCGAGTGCAGCGATGAGCACCGCCGCGGGCAGCCAGCGGCCGGCGAGCGACGCCGCCGGCGCGAGCCCCAGGAACAGCCCGGCGCCGATGCTCGCCGACACGCCGCCGGCGACGACATCGATCCCGCGAACCGGTGTGGACACGAGGCAACCGTGTCAGACGCGTTCACACCCACCTGACGGTGGGCACACCTGCGGCAACTCGTTAGCATGCGGCAGCGACCCGACCGACAGGAGCAGATCGTTGAGCGCCCCCAAGCTGTCCCTGACCACGACCTCCGCCGCGGCGGCCGACGCCGGCGCCGTGGTGATCGGCACCGTGCAGGACGGCGAGGACGTCGCGCTCGCGCCGGGCGCCGAGGATGTCGACGCGGCGTTCGACGGCCGGCTCGCCGAGGTGCTGGCAACACTGGGCGCGACGGGCAAACCGGACGAAGTCGTCAAGCTGCCGACGATCGGACGACTGGCCGCCGACGTCGTCGTGGCCGCGGGCATGGGTAAGGCGGGTGAGCTCGGGCCCGAGCAGGTGCGCCGCGCGGCCGGTGCCGCGTCCCGGGCTCTCGCGGGCACCCGGCGCGTGGTGAGCACTTTGTCCACTGTGGACCTTTCGGCGGCAGCCGAGGGTGCGGTACTGGGTGCCTACGCGTTCGACGAGTTCCGCTCCGAGCGCGGGGACGCCCCGGTCGAGCGCGTCGACCTGGTGAACCCGGCCGACGGCTCCGCGAAGGACCACCGTGCGGCACTGAAGGCGGCCACCGCGATCGCCGAGGCGGTCACCACCACGCGCGACTTCGTCAACACCCCGCCGAACCACCTCTACCCCGCCTCGTTCGCGGAGCGCGCCGCGGCGCTGGCGAACGACGCCGGTCTCGAGGTGGAGATCCTCGACGAGAAGGCGTTACGCAAGGCCGGGTTCGGCGGTGTGCTGGGCGTCGGGATGGGCTCGACCCGGCCGCCCCGCGTGGTGCGGATCGCCTACCGCGGCCCGAAGGCACGCAAGAAGGTCGCGCTCGTCGGCAAGGGCATCACGTTCGACACCGGCGGCATCTCGATCAAGCCGGCCTCGCACATGGAGGAGATGACCTCCGACATGTCCGGCGCGGCGGCGATCGTGGCGACGGTCGTGCTGGCCGCGAAGCTCAGGTACCCGCTGGAGATCGTCGCGACCGTGCCGATGGCCGAGAACATGCCGTCGGGCGCCGCGTACCGGCCCGGCGACGTGCTGACCATGTACGGCGGCAAGACGGTCGAGGTGCTCAACACCGACGCGGAGGGCCGCCTGATCCTGGCCGACGCGATCGTTCGCGCGGGTGAGGACGAGCCGGACTACCTGATCGAGACCGCGACGCTGACCGGCGGCCAGATCGTGTCGCTCGGCAGGCGCACGCCGGGAATCATGGGCTCGGACGAGTTCCGCGACCGCGTGGCCGCCATCGCGAAGGCGACGGGCGAAGGCGGCTGGCCGATGCCGCTGCCGGAGGAGCTGCGCCGCGATCTGGACTCGAAGCTCGCAGACCTGTCGAACGTGACGGGCCACCGGTGGGGCAGCATGCTCGCGGCGGGCCTGTTCCTGCGCGAGTTCGTGCCCGAGGGCCTGCCGTGGGTGCACATCGACATCGCGGGCCCGGCGTACAACAACGGCTCACCGTGGGGCTACACCGCCAAGGGCGGCACCGGCGTCCCGGTACGCACGATCGCCGCGGTCCTCGCCGACATCGCCGAGAACGGCTGAGCGTCAGCCTTCCGTCCAGGTGGGCCAGTCCTCGAGGTTGCTGCCGGAAAGCGCGGCGTCCGGGGCCAGGTCGCCGTAGGTCACGCCGGCCACGCGGGCGTCGGCGTCGACCTCGTAGACGAAGCACGCGTACACCGGGCGGTCGGCGCCGCCCGGGCCCGTGAACGGCGGGCAGTCCGGCATGCGGTCGAAGCCCGGCTGGGCAGGGCTCAGCACACCGCGGTCGTCGCGGAGGAACACGTCGTCGGCCGAGCCCAGTGTCGCGCGCACGACGACGAACCGGTTGCCGGGCGCCGGGTGGCGGTCGCCGACATAGCCGGACGGGGTGACGACCACGTCGAAGCCCGCGCGCATCGTCGAGTCGGCCAGCCTCACCTCGACCGGCGGCTCGCCGACCTTGCCCACGACGTGCGGCGTGACCGGCTTCGCTCGCAAGACCGGGCGGATCGCCACGGGCACCCGAACCGGTGGCGTCTCATCGGCGTCGCTGCTGACCGAGCCGAACACGACCGCCGTCACCGGCGTCCGCTCGGGCACGGGTAAGGCGACGCAGCCGTCGAAGCTCTTCCCGGGCGCCAGCGTCTTCGGCGGTTTCGGCGTGGTGGCCCGGCACTGCACGACCCCGTCGCCGAGCGGACGGATCCACAGCCCGCGATCGTCGACCACCGACACGCTGCGCGAGAGGTCGCCCTCCCAGCCCGGTCCGGTCGCGTTCGTGCCGGTCACCTCCACGATCAGCCAGCGGTAGCCGGCCGGCGCGGCGCCGAGGGCGGAAACGCTCGAGGTCGCGCGCACCTCCTTCACCGCGACCTGCAGCTCCGCCCCGACGGCCGTGCGGTACCGGGCCGGTACGCCGAGCCGGGCCGCCGTGTAGGCCGGCTGGCCGCCCGTGACCGTCTCCCGGCCCTCGACCTCCGGTGGCATGGCGTCCTCGCCGGCCGGTGGGTCGACGAGCGCCCCCGCGGCCGGGCCGGGGCTGCCCGCCGTCCGCAGGCCGGGCCCCCAGCCCAGCGCCAGCATCGTGGCCAGCGCGGCCACGATCACGAGCCCCGCGGCGGACACCATCGCGCGCCGCAGCCACGGCCGGCCGGCCGGCACGCGGGCGGCCGGCGCACCACCGGACGAGGCAGCACCGGACGAAGCCGGCGCCACAGATCGACCGTTGCGCAGGCTCCTCGCGGCCCGCCGCTCGAGCAGCCGCAGCGCGCCTCGGGCCACGGCGGTCGCCGGGTCCTGGTCGAACCGCACCGCGCAGCCCATCTCGGCGAGCCGGCGGGCCAGCACGGGCGCGCGCCCGGAGCGGCCGACGACCAGCACGTCGTCGGCGGAGTGCGCGAGCTTCGCGAGTTCGCCGTCCACGGGCAGGTCGACGGTGGAGACGAGGCTGAACTTGCCGGACTTGACGCGCACGGTGCTGGCCGTGCCGGAGTCACCGTCGAGCTCGACGACGAGCAGCGTCTGGTCGGAGTCGAGCTCCGCGCCGGCCGCGGCGGCCAGCGGCGCGACGACCGTGCGGACCGCGGGCGCGAGCCCCTCGGCGGCGCGCGTCAGCACCTCCACGCGCTCGTCCGGCCAGCCGGCGGGATGGGTGAGCACGAGCTCGTCGACACGCGTGCCGGCCGAGCGCACCACGCGGGAGAGCAGCGTGCGGACCAGGCGCGTCACCGGCAGCACGATGTCGCCGACCATCAGGTCGTGCCGGTCCAGCCGGCTCTTGAGGTCGCGCACGACCCGGTCCGGCTCGGTTGTCGCCAGGCCGACCGCTTCGCGGCCGACGACGAGCTGGTGATCAGGGCTGAGCGCCACGGCGGTGGGCACTCGCGTCGCACCGTCCACCACGACCGGGCGCGGGCCTGCGCCGCTTCCGCGCAACACACCGACGGTGTCGGTGACGCCCAAGTCGACGACGACGGTGACCCCGCTCACGTCGCTCCCTCGCAGGCTCGGTGCCGGCGCTCGCGGTCGCCTTGTGCTGATTGGTTCGCTCCGCAAGCTCGGCTCACGTAACGCCCTTCTGAACTTGTCTCAGGCGCTACCGCGCTCCTTCTTCTGGCGTGCCTGATACTCCCTCATGCGCTTCGGGTAGCCAACCCGTTCCACTTCGTAAAGCGGGATCTTTCGCTTCCGCGCGAAGTCGGCGGCCGCCTCCGGGCTCGCGATCCGGCGGCGGGTCCACTCCCCGTCGTGCGCCACGAGCACCACGGTCGTCTCGGTGACGTGCGTGCGCGGCTCAACGTAGGCCTCGACGCCCTGCCGCTGGGCGGCCCAATCGTCCAGGTGCGCGGTGTCCTGTTTCGTCGACCCCCGCACCTGGCCGCCACCCTTGCGTTTCTTGCGCAGCGAGTCGAAAACACCCACGGCGGGTACCTCCGTATGAAAGTCGTCCCTCGTCATTGTGCCAATGCGGCCACCTCGCAAGCCTGCCGCAGGTAGTGACAAGATGATGTGTGGTGACCGGTCAACCCCGGCAGCCCCACCGCACGTCGACACACCCACGTCAAGGGAGACCCCGTGGCTGATACCTCCGCTGACCTCGTGATCCTGGGTGGCGGATCGGGTGGCTATGCCTGTGCGTTCCGCGCCGCGGGCCTGGGCCTCTCGGTGATCCTCGTGGAGAAGGACAAGCTGGGCGGCACCTGCCTGCACCGCGGCTGCATCCCGACCAAGGCGCTGCTGCACGCCGCCGAGGTCGCGGATCTGGCGCGCGAGGGCGACCAGTTCGGCGTGAAGTCCTCGCTCGAGGGTGTCGACATCGCCGGCGTCAACTCCTACAAGGACGGCGTGGTCGGCGGGCTGTACAAGGGTTTGCAGGGGCTCGCGAAGGCCAACAAGGTCACCGTCGTCGAGGGCAAGGGCACGTTCGTCGCGCCGAACGCGGTCGACGTGAACGGCACCCGCTACACCGGCCGCAACATCGTGCTGGCCACCGGCTCCTACGCGAAGACGCTGCCCGGGCTTGATCTCGGCGGCCGGATCATCACCAGCGACCAGGCCGTGCATCTGGACTACATCCCGGCCAGCGTGGTCGTGCTGGGCGGCGGCGTGATCGGCGTCGAGTTCGCGAGCGTCTGGGCCTCGTTCGGTGCCGACGTGACGATCGTGGAGGCGCTGCCGCGGCTCGTGCCGCTCGAGGACGAGTGGGCGTCCAAGCAGCTGGAGCGGGCGTTCGGCAAGCGCGGGATCAAGTACAAGACCGGCGTGAAGTTCACCGGCGCCGAGCAGAACGGCTCGAACGTCACGGTCTCGCTGGAGTCCGGCGAGTCGATCGAGGCGGAGACGCTGCTGGTGGCGGTCGGCCGGGGACCCAACAGCGCCGGCCACGGCTACGAGGAGGCCGGCATCAAGATGGAGCGCGGGTTCGTCCTCGCCGACGACCGGCTGCGCACCAACCTGGACAACGTCTACGCCGTCGGCGACCTCGTGCCCGGGCTGCAGCTCGCGCACCGTGGCTTCCAGCACGGCATCCTCGTCGCCGAGGAGATCGCGGGCCTCGAGCCGCGGCCGATCGACGAGGCCGGCATCCCGCGCGTCACCTACTGCAAGCCCGAGGTCGCATCCGTCGGCCTGACCGAGGCGCAGGCGAAGGAGAAGTACGGCGGCGCGGACACCTACACGTATGCGTTGAGCGGCAACGGCAAGAGCCAGATCCTCAAGACGTCGGGCGGCGTCAAGCTCGTGAAGGCCCCGGACGGCCCGGTCGTGGGCGTCACGATGGTCGGCGAGCGGGTCGGCGAGCTTGTCGGCGAGGCACAGTTGATCTACAACTGGGAGGCCTACCCGGAGGACGTCGCGCCGCTCGTCCACGCCCACCCGACCCAGACCGAGGCGCTCGGCGAGGCCTTCCTCGCCCTGGCCGGCAAGCCACTGCACGTACACGGCTGAGCGGAGCTCGCGAAGCGACCATCCACGATTGAGCCGTTTAGTCCCAAGGAGTCAGCGAAACCATGGCATTCTCCGTCCAGATGCCGGCACTCGGCGAGAGTGTCACCGAGGGCACGGTCACCCGGTGGCTCAAGCAGGAAGGCGACAGCGTCGAGGTCGACGAGCCGTTGCTGGAGGTGTCGACGGACAAGGTCGACACGGAGATCCCGTCGCCCGCGGCCGGCGTGCTGCAGAAGATCGTCGCCCAGGAGGACGAGACGGTCGAGGTCGGCGGCGAGCTCGCGGTGATCGGTGACGGTGCCGACTCGGGCGGCGGGTCGGGCGGGGACTCCGGCGCCGACACGGACACCGCCGAGTCCGAACAGCAGACCGAACCCGAGCAGCAGGCAGAGCCCGAGCCGGAGCCCGAGGAGCAGCCGGAACCGGAGCCCGCACAGGCAGCCGCGCCCGCGCAGGCCGCGGAGTCCACTTCGGATGGTGGGGGCAGCGCCGACGGCACGCCGGTGACGATGCCGGCGCTCGGCGAGAGCGTCACGGAGGGCACGGTCACCCGCTGGCTCAAGCAGGTCGGCGACTCGGTGGAGGTCGACGAGCCGCTGCTCGAGGTGTCCACCGACAAGGTCGACACGGAGATCCCGTCCCCGGTGGCCGGCACGGTGCTGGAGATCACCGCGGGCGAGGACGAGACCGTGCAGGTCGGCGGCCAGCTCGCGGTAGTCGGCTCCGGCTCGGCCGCACCGGCCCAGCAGCAGCCGAAGCAGGAGGCGCCCGCGCAGGAGACCCCGAAGCAGGAAGCACCCCAGCAGGAAGCACCCCAGCAGGAGGTGCCCAAGCAGGAAGCCCCGAAGCAGGAGGCGCCGCGGCAGGAAGCGCCCAAGCAGGAGGCCGCGCCGCCCCGGCAGGAGGCCCCGAAGCAGCCGGAGCCCGCGCGCCAGGAAGCGCCGCGCCCGGCCGCGTCCGCGCCGGCGGCCGAGCGCACCAACGGCGAGACCCCGTACGTCACGCCGCTCGTGCGCAAGCTCGCCGCCGAGCACGACGTCGACCTGTCGAGTGTGCAGGGCAGCGGCGTCGGCGGCCGGATCCGCAAGCAGGACGTGCTCGCCGCCGCCGAGGCCGCCAAGCAGCCTGCCGCAGAGGCCCCGAGCGCCCCGGCGGCGAAGGCCCCGAGCGCGTCCAGCGCCCCGGCGGCGCCGATGTCCGACCTGCGCGGCAAGACCGAGAAGATGAGCAGGCTGCGCCAGACCGTGTCGCGGCGGATGGTCGAGTCGCTGCAGACGTCCGCGCAGCTGACCCAGATCTTCGAGGTCGACGTCACCAAGATCGCCCGCCTGCGGTCCCGCGCCAAGGCGGCGTTCGAGCAGCGCGAGGGCGTCAAGCTCACGTTCCTGCCGTTCTTCGCGAAGGCCACGGTCGAGGCGCTCAAGCAGCACCCGAAGCTCAACGCGTCGATCAACGACGAAACCAAGGAGGTGACCTACCACGGTGCCGAGCACCTCGGCATCGCGGTGGACACCGAGCGCGGGCTGCTCACCCCGGCCGTCCACAACGCGGGCGACCTGTCCGTGGCCGGCCTCGCGCACAAGATCGCCGACCTCGCCGACCGCACGCGGGCGAACAAGATCACTCCGGACGAGCTGTTCGGCGCCACGTTCACGCTGACGAACCTGGGCAGCCAGGGCGCGCTGTTCGACACGCCGATCATCGCGCAGCCACAGGTCGGCATCCTCGGCGTGGGCCTGGTCGTGAAGCGGCCGGTCGTGATCACCGACGCCGACGGCAGCGACACCATCGCGATCCGTTCGATGGCCTACCTCGCGCTGACCTACGACCACCGCCTGGTCGACGGCGCGGACGCGGGCCGGTTCCTGACCACGGTCAAGAACCGCCTGCAGGAAGGGAACTTCGAGGGCGACCTGGGTCTGTAGCGATGAGAATCGTGGTGGCCGGTTCCTCCGGGATGATCGGCACCGCGCTCGTCCATGACCTGCGCGAAGCCGAACATGACATCATCCGGCTCGTCCGGCGCCGGCCCCGCGCGGTCGACGAGCGTGAGTGGGATCCGCCGGCCGGGCGGATCGACGAGAGCGCGCTCGACGGCGCGGACGCGATCGTCAACCTGTGCGGGGCGGGCATCGGCAGCAGGCGGTGGAGCCACGCTCGCAAGCAGATGTTGCTGAACAGCCGCGTGGAGCCGACCGAGGTGCTGGCGACGGCGGTCGCCGAGCGCGGCATCCCGGTGCTGGTCAACGCGTCGGCGGTGGGCTACTACGGCGACACCGGCGACCGCGAGAGCGACGAGACCACCCCGGGCGGGCAGGGTTTCCTCGCCGCACTGTGCCGTGACTGGGAGGCCGCGACTCGGCACGCGTCGGAGGCGGGCGCGCGGGTGGTGCGGCTGCGGACCGGGCACGTGCTGTCCCGGCGCGGCGGCCTGCTCGGCACGCTGCGCCCGCTGTTCGCGTTGATGCTCGGCGGCCGGCTCGGCGACGGGCTGCAGTACATGTCGTGGCTGCACATCGCCGACCACGTAGCGGCGATCCGGTTCGCGCTGGAGCACGACGAGATCTCCGGCGCGGTGAACTCGTGCTCGCCGAACCCGGTGACCAACCGCGAGTTCACCCGCGCGCTGGGTCGGGCGGTGGGCCGGCCGGCGCCGTGGTTCGTGCCGGAGATCGCGCTGCGGGTGGCGGTCGGCGAGGGCGCCGAGGAGATCCTGTTCAGCCAGCGGGTAGTGCCGGCGGTGCTGACCGCGCACGGGTTCGGCTTCCGCTACCCGGTCCTGGACGACGCGATGGGCGCCGCCCTCCAGCGGTGATCGACGACGACCACGGAACGACGGCGTAGGGTCGCATTCGTGGCCACTGCTTCCTGCCGCGCGTCCAGCGCGCCCGTGCTCGTCCGCGACCTCGGCACGATCGACTACCTCGAGGCGTGGGACGTGCAGCGATCGATCGCCGCGGAGCGGGCCGACGAGTCGGGCCCGGACACGTTGCTGCTGCTCGAGCACCCGTCGGTGTACACCGCCGGCAAGCGCACCGAGCCCGACGAGCGTCCCGACGACGGCACGCCGGTGGTCGACGTCGACCGTGGCGGCAAGATCACCTGGCACGGCCCGGGCCAGCTGGTCGGCTACCCCATCGTGAAGCTCGCCGACCCGATCGACGTCGTGCAGTACGTCCGCCGAGTGGAACAGGCACTGATCGCCGTGTGCGACGAGCTGGGCCTCGCGACCGGCCGGGTCGAGGGCCGCAGCGGCGTGTGGCTGGCGGCGGACCACCGCCCGGAACGCAAGATCGCCGCTATCGGCATCCGAGTCCAGCGCGGCGTGACCATGCACGGCTTCGAGATCAACTGCAACGCCGACCTGAGCGCGTTCGAGCACATCATCCCGTGCGGCATCCGCGACGCCGGCGTCACGTCACTGTCGTTGGAACTCGGCCGCCAGGTCACGGTGGCCGAGGTGTTGCCGTTGGCGGAGCGGTACGTTCTCGCGGCGCTGGACGGGACTCTGCCGGTGGTCGACCGCTGGCTGCCGCGGTGGGCACCGTCGTCGCCGGGTGTGGACTTCCAGCTGGCCCAGCACGGGTAGTCCACAGCCCTCAGGCTTTCGCCCCGAACTCGTCGGTGGTCGCCGCTAGAGTGGTGACCGGGGCGCCGGAGGCCGTTGTTGATCTTGACCTGGCTGCGTCTTCGCTGGTGAGGCCGCTCGTGGCGTTCGGCAAGAGTTGCGGGTTGGGGTGGTCGATTGGCGCGCTTCGCCGCGCATGGTCCGCCAGCCGATCCCAAGCGCCGTTGAGCCTCGCTGCGGATCTTTGGTCCGTCGTTGTCGGTCGACGCGATGCTCGCCGGGGATAAGGCGTCGGGCTGCTACTCCGAAGCGTTCTTTGCGTTGCGGCGCATGCCTTCCATCACCGCGACGATGGTCTTCGTCACCTCGGCGCCTGCCTTCTTCGGATCCGGCGAGCCGGCGATGATCTCCGCCCCGGCCGAGAGGGCGCCGAACAGGATCCTGGCCGTGACCTCGACCGGCAGGGGCTCGATCTCGCCCGCGTCGAGCAACGCCTCCACCGTCGCGCGGACCAGGCCGTAGCTGAAGTGTTCCTCCGCCTCGCGCCAGCGCTCCCAGCCCATCACCACCGGCGCCTCGTGGATCACGATCCGCTGGTGCGCGGGGTCCAGGCAAACCCGTACGTACGCCCGGATGCCGGCCATCGCCCGCTCCCAGGCCGTGCCGTCACCGTCGACGACCTCCGTCAGAGCCTTCATCGCGGCCGTCTCCACCTCGTCGAAAACCGCCTCGAACAAGGCCTGCTTGCCGCTGAAATGGTGGTACAGCGCGCCTTTGGTGACCCGCGCGCGTTTCACGATCGCGTCCAGCGAGGTACCCGCGTAGCCGCGCTTCGTGAACAGGTCCAGCGCCGAGTCCACCAGCGCCTTTCTCGTCGACTCGGTGTAGTCGACGCGCCTCGACCGCATTGTCACCACGTTCACAACCGTACGACACATACCGGCGACATACCGGTGGTACGTTGGTCTTGTACATACCGGCGGTATGTCGAAGACCGGTGGTATGACCACGATACGGAAGGGGGAACATCGTGAGCTGGGAGGACTTCTACCTGCGCAGAGACGCGCTCGACCGCGTCGTCGAAAGTGGCGAGCTCACCGTGCCGGACATGTTCCGCGGGCCCACCGAGGTGCTGCTCGCATTGCAGCACCGGTGGTCGCTCCAGCTGAAGGGCCGCATCGAGCTGGCAGAGCTCGACGAAGACCCGGTCGAGGCCGTGGGCGCCGCGTGGCGGGAGACCGCCGCGGCCAACCCCGCCCTGCGCCAGCTGCTCGACCGGCACGCGAACCACCCGGCACTGCGGGCGGTCACCAAGGACGAGCACCGCATGCTGGCCACGACCGCCGGCCTGACCGACCCCGGCGATGGACCTGCCGAACAGGCCACGGTCGGCGCCGCGTTCGTGGCGCTGCAACGCAACCGGCCGGCCGAGCGGCACAACGCCGTCGAACGCTTCCTGCGCAAGCTTGTTCCGTCCGGCTGAGGTCGGTCCCGCCGACCGAGGTCCGCGGACGTGTCGTGGCGCCCGGCCAGCGCCGTGACCGGTGCGCCTCTGCCGCGTCCGTCGCCGCGTCCCGGCCTTGCTCAGGGTGACCAGCACTTCGTCGCGGCCCGGCGCGACCGCCGCGGCCCGGCTCGGGCGTGGCGTCCCGGCCGACCCGAGCAACTCGTCTCGGGCCACGGCGGCATCAGCGCGGCGGGTCGGGTCCCGGGCTACGCGGAGGGCTCGGCGTGCTCGAGGTAGTGGATCGTCCCGTCGGACTTCGCGGCCACCGCCGCGGTCACCCGGCGGTTCAGCCGCAGCGGGAGCCATTCGCCGATCTCGCCGGGCGGCACGAACCGGTACGACGCCAGCTCCTCGGCCTGCAGCCGGATCGACTGGACCGTCCGCGTGCCGAGCAGCCCGCCGTCGAACACGAACAGCAACCTCTCCCCCTTTGGATGGGGCGCCCAGTCCACGACCAGCAGCCGTCCCACGTGGACACTCAGGCCGAGCTCCTCCTGGACCTCGCGCGCACACGCGGCGCTCGGCGTCTCGCCCGGTTCGATCGCCCCGCCGGGGATCTCCCAACCCGGCTTGTAGGTCGGCTCTACCAGTAACACGCGGCCCAGTTCGTCGAGGAACAGCGCGCCCGCCGCGCTCGCCACCACAGCGGCCACCTGCACCTCCTCACTCGGACCAGCTCACACTACGTCGCGAGTGCGACGGCGTAGCCTGACGTGGTGACCATTGCTCCGGAAGGTCGAAAACTGTTGCGTCTCGAGGTGCGCAACAGCCAGACCCCGATCGAGAAGAAGCCGTCGTGGATCAAGACCCGCGCCAAGATGGGTCCCGAGTACCGGGAGCTGAAGGGCCTGGTGCGGCGGGAGGGCCTGCACACGGTCTGTGAGGAGGCCGGCTGCCCGAACATCTACGAGTGCTGGGAGGACCGCGAGGCGACCTTCCTCATCGGCGGCGAGCAATGCACCCGGCGGTGTGACTTCTGCCAGATCGACACCGGCAAGCCGGCCATGCTGGACCGCTCGGAGCCGCGCAAGGTGGCGGAGTCCGTCGAGGCGATGGGCCTGCGCTACGCGACCGTCACCGGTGTCGCCCGCGATGATCTCGACGACGGCGGCGCGTGGCTGTACGCGGAGACTGTCCGGCAGATCCACATGCTCAACCCGGGCACCGGCGTCGAGCTGCTGATCCCGGACTTCAACGCCGTCCCGGCGCAGCTGGCCGAGGTGTTCGGCGCGCGGCCCGAGGTGCTGGCGCACAACCTGGAGACGGTGCCGCGGATCTTCAAGTCGATCCGCCCGGCGTTCCGCTACGAGCGCTCGCTCGACGTGCTCACGCGGGCGCGCGAGTTCGGCCTGGTCACGAAGTCGAACCTGATCCTGGGGATGGGCGAGACGCCCGAGGAGGTCACCGCCGCGCTGCGCGACCTGCACGACGCGGGCTGCGACATCATCACGATCACCCAGTACCTGCGCCCGTCGCTGCGGCACCACCCGATCGACCGGTGGGTCAAGCCGGAGGAGTTCCTGGAGCACAAGCAGGCCGCCGAGGAGATCGGGTTCGCGGGCGTGATGGCCGGACCGCTGGTGCGCTCGTCGTACCGGGCCGGCCGGCTGTACGCGCAGGCGATCGCGCACCGCGGCGAGAACGTCCCGGATTCCTTGCGTCACCTGGCCGAGGCGGGTCCCGCGAGCCAGGAGATCGGAGCGCTGCTGAACCGGCACTGAGGGTAAACCCCCATTCCACGACGGGGGGAACCCCGATGTAGGGGGCGCGGTCCAATTGCTTGACTGACCGCGGTGCGGCCGATTGGGGCGGCCGTCGAGGAGGGGAGCGGGGCCGTGGCGTTGCTGACCGATGTCCTGGAGTGGCTGCAGGCGTTGCCGCAGCCGGCCCTGGTAGGGGCGACGGGCGGGCTGGTGTTCGCGGAGTGCACGATCGGCCTGGGCTTCATCGCCCCCGGGGAGGGCGGCCTGCTGATCGCGGCGACGACGGTCGACTCGGTCCAGCGGTTCCTGCTGCTCTGGGCGGTCGTGACGGTCTGCGCGGGCATGGGCGACTCGATCGGGTTCGCGATCGGCCGCCGCTTCGGCCCGCGCCTGCGGGAGACCCGCCTGATCCAGAAGTACGGCACGGAGGGCTGGGACAGGGCGACGGGCATCCTGCGTCGGCGCGGCCCGTGGGCGGTGTTCTTCGCACGCTTCCTTCCGGTGGTACGAACGCTGATGCCGGCCGCGGCGGGTACATCCGGCTTGCCGTACCGCAAGTTCTTCCCGGCGGTACTCGCCGGCGCGGCGTGCTGGTCGGCGATGCACATAGCGATCGGCGCGGCGCTCGGCGAGGCGGCGAAGCAGATCGAGGGCCTGATCTCCACGGGCGGGACCTACGTGGTGGCGGGCTTGGCGCTGGCGCTGATCGTCACCGTCGTGCTTCGCAAGCGCCGCAAGGCAAAGCGCGCCCTGGCGCTGCCGGTCGCGGACGCCGACCCGGAACTGGAGCCTGCCTAGAGCTGGCGGTAGTCGTAGTTGGGCTTGATGCTCACGTTGTAGTAGCGGCCTGAGCTTTCCGCGGCGAGGAGGGCCATGAACTCGCGTGCGGGGACGTCGAGGTACTGGTAGATCGCGCCGCTCACCAGCTTCACCTCGAGCAACCGGCGCTTCTGGTCGTAGCCCACCTCCGCCAGAACACTGGACTCGATCGGCTGCCGGTGCACGGGGATCATTATCCCCTCGATCGCCTTCTCACCGTGTCTTGAGATCCTTGCCGAAGCGGTGCAGCGTCGGCACGGCCAGCGCGAAGACCGCCAGCAACGACAGGCCCGACACCAGGAACGTCGCGCCGGCGCTGCCCAAGACGCGCGTAGTCACGCCGCCCAGGAACGCCCCCAGCGGGATCGCGCCCCACACCACCGTCCGCCACACGCCGAGGATCCGGCCGAGCAGGCCGTCGGGAACCTCGAGGTGCCGGGTCGTGGCGATGACCACGTTCACCGCCACGATGCCGATCGCGAACGTGCCGAACAACGTCGCCGCCAGGATCGGTGACGCCGTGAGACCCATCCCCGCGAAGCTCGCGCCCGACACCGCGATGCCGAGCAGCAGCACCGTGCGGCGCGACGTGATCTTCAGCAGCTTCGGCGCACCCGCCCCGATCAGGCCACCCACGCCGGACGCCGCGGCGAACACGCCGAACATGCTCTCCGGGAGCCGCAGGTCCTCGAGTACATAAAGGACGAGCTGGTTCGTCGCCAGCTCGGACGTCAGCGCCAGCGCCGCGGCGATCATCATCAGCCGCAGGATCAGCGGGCTCCCCCGCAGCCAGCTCAGGCCGGCGCGCACGACGCCCTCGTCCGCCTGGCGCGGGCCCGGCAGCGCGACCGGCCGGTGCGTGCCCGCGATGCCCACCAGCAGCGCGGCCGCCAGCGCGAAGCCGACCGAGTTGAGCAGGAACGGGAACGCGGCGAACACCGCGAACGTCAGGCTGCCGGCCATCGGTCCGAGGAACGACTGGCCGACGACCTCCGCCGCCTGTACCTGGCCGTTCGCGCGGTCCAGCCGCTCCCGGCCGGCGACCGACGGGATCAGCACGTTGCCCGCGCTGTCCGCCACGACCTCCGCCGTGCCGACCAGCAACGCCGCCGCGAAGACCACCCAGATCGCGTGCGCGCCGGCGACCACGTACAGCGCCAGCACACCGATCACCGCGGCCCGCGCGAGGTTCGCGACAACGAGCGCCCGCCGCCGGTCGACGCGGTCGAGCAGCACGCCCGTCGCGACCGAGAACAGCAGCCACGGGAGCACCGCGACCGCGGACAGCGCACCGATGACGACCGGGTCTCGGGTCATGCTCGCGGCGAGCAGCGGGAACGCCGTCTTGCCGATGCCGTCGGCGAGGTTCGACACCGAGATGGCCGAGACCAGGAACGGCATGCCGCGACGCCGAACCCGGGTCCGCGTGACTGTCGTGTACATCCGACGCCCCCACCTGCGTCGACTCCCCCGTACATCTTCCCCACCGAGCTATCGGCATGCGGAAGTCGCCTGTTAAGGGGCTGGCACCGGTTACCGGTTGCCGGTTGGCAAACGGGTGACCTCAGGCCGGGTCGCTGCCCGGAATCTCCGCGGAGTCGGTCAACCGGAGCTTGCGCCGCGCCCGCTGGTAGAAGGTGGTCAGCCCGAGGCGCACGACTCGCGCGGCATCGGGACGGGCCAGCAGCTCGATGCGATCGCCGGGCCCGACGTAGCCGGCGACCTGCCCGTCCACCTCGACGGCGAGCCGGCCGCTGGTCGGCAGGATGTCCAGCGCCACCGCGTCGTGTACCGACAGCACGACGCCGCGGCTGTACGCCGAGTGCGGCGCGGCGGGGGTCACCAGCAGCGCCTCGACGGTCGGGCTCGTGATCGGGCCGCCGGCGGAGAAGCTGTACGCGGTCGAGCCGGTCGGGGTGGCCACGACGACCGCGTCGGCCGCGTAGCTGACGAACGGGTGGCCGGCCACGCGGACCGCGACGACCGCGCTGCCGTCCCCCGGCACGCGGACCACGGCGACGTCGTTGAAGGCGGTCACGGTCGTGTCGCCGAGCGCCGCGTCGACGGCGAGCCGCGACTCGACGGTGAACTCCTTGCCGTCGATCGCCGAGAGCGCGGCTGGCAGGTCGGGCACGTCGACCTCGGCGAGGAAGCCGAGCTTGCCCAGGTTCACCCCGAGCACCACCGCGCGCTGCCCGTCGGCGAGCCGCATGGCGCGCAGCATCGTGCCGTCGCCGCCGAGGCTGACGAGCAGGTCGGAGCGCCCACCGAGCTCGGCCGGGGACACGCCGCGCGCCGCGCAGTTCAACCGCTCGAGCTCGTCGACCATGCCGAGAACCTCGACGTCCCGGCTCTTGGCCCAATCGAGAATCGCATCCACCGCGGCCGCCGAGTCGCGCTCCGGATGCAAGACCATGCCAACCGCATGCATGGCAGAAAGTGTGCCCGCGTCGAGTGGAAACCGCCTGCCCGCAGGCAGGATCGTCGGCGCTGCAGGACCTGGTCCGCGGCCGCCGGCGGTCGCCTTGGTCTGGTTGACGCTCCACCTGGCCGACAGCCTGCAGGGCTCGCACAGAGGTCCCGGCCGGCGTGGCTGACGCTTCGGTGCCCTCATCGCCCGTTGACGTATCACGCGGCTACCCGGCCGCGCCTGAACCATCCCCAGACCCGCCAAGCCGGACCGTGTCCTGTGTTCGAGCCGTTCGTCCACCATGGACCTTGGAGGGACGTCGCCGTTCGGACAGTTGCAGCAGGACCGCGCACCACATCCGGTACGGCCGCCACGACGCGGTGATCGCCTCGATCCGTGCGCGGTCCGGTTCGGACGGCAGCTGGTACAGCCGTTCGATCCCGGTTCGGGTGATGCGCTCGTCCGGTACCGCGTCGACGACGCCGGCCCCACGCAGCACAATTCCGGCGGCGAAGAACTCCCCGATTCCGCGCAGCCGACGCACCTGGCCGAGCGCCTCGACGGCCGGCAGTTCGCGCAGCCGCCGACGATCGAGGTCACCGTCCAGGGCGGCCCGGGCAATGCCGTGCAGGCGGCGCATCTTCTCCTCGCTCACGCCCGGGACGGTGTGCAGCTCCAGTAGCCGCTGCGGGGTGGGGAACGAGTGCAGCCGCACGCCGGCGACGGTGATCTGGTCACCGTGCCGTTCGGCGATGCGCTGTCGGATAGCCCGCCCCTGCGCGATGCGCAGCCGGTGGCCGAGGACGAACGCACACGCCGCCTCGTACGGCGAGTGGAACAGGACCGGACGCAGATAGTTGTGGTCGCGCTGCAGCCCGCCGATGGCCGGGTCGGCCCGTCCGACCTCGGGGTACCCGGTGCCGTCCACGTCGAGCGACAGCACGGCGAGCGCCTGCCGAAAGGCGGCATCGGGGTCGGGGGTCCCGGCGACCGTGCCGTCGATGCCGCCGTCCGCCCGCTGGCGCAGCAGAACGGCGGCGCTGCTCTGCCAACCCTCGACCGGGAACGCCATGGCGACGTCATGCCGGCCGGTGCCGGCACTCGGCCAGCCGCCGAAGTAGCGATTCTGGTTGAGCAGGTCGAACGGTCCGAGCCAGGTGATACACGACATCGCGTGTCATGTTTTCTCGCTATCGTGACCCCGTGCGTGCTGACCGGCTGCTCTCGCTGATCCTGTTGCTCCAGGCACACGGGCGGCTGCCCGCCACGACGCTCGCCGAGCGCCTCGAGGTGTCGGTACGCACCGTGCTGCGTGATGTCGAGGCGCTTGGCATGGCCGGCATCCCGGTGTACACCGAACGCGGGCGAACCGGCGGGATCCGGCTGCTGGAGGGGTACCGGAGCGGACTCGGCGGCCTGAGCCAAACGGAAGCGACCAGCCTCGCGGTCGGTCAGCGAAGGTTGACCGCCGACCTCGGCCTGGGCGACGCGCTCGACGCGGCGATCGAGAAACTGCTGGGCGCGGGCGGTCATGCGCTGCGCAGCGGGCTCGAACACGGCCGCGGCACCGTGCTCGTCGACGTCGACCCGTGGCTGCGCTCCGGGGAATCGGTGCCGCTGCTGCCGGCGATCCACGACGGCATCACGCGGGGCCGGCGGCTCGACCTGCGCTACCGCGACGGCGACGACCGCCCGCGCGAGCTGACGGTCGATCCGCTCGGCCTGGTCGCCAAGGCCGGCGTGTGGTATCTCGTGGCGCGGGAACCGGTACGCGAAGCGTCTCCGACGCCGGAGCCGCGCCTGCTGCGGGTGTCCCGGGTGCAGTCGTGCGAGGTCGGCCCGCAGCCGGCGACCCGGCCCGAGGGCTTCGACCTTGCGTCGGCCTGGGCGCGGCTGCGCGGCACCGTGGAGCACCGCCGGCGCGAGCTGACGGTCACCGTCACCGTCGCTCCCGCGGCGTCGGGCATGGTGCGCCGGCTGCTCGCCACGAAGATCCGTTCCGACGAACCGGCGCACGGGGGATCCGTTCTCCGGCTTTCCTTCGCCGCGGTCGGAGAGGCGGTCGGCAGCCTGCTCGGCCTCGGCACCCGGATCGAGGTCGTGGACCCGCCGGCGGTGCGCGCGGCCTTGCGCACGGCGGCGCACGAAGTGGCACAGCTGTACCGGGAAGACTGAGCGGGAAGACTGACCGCTCCACTTGGGAGAATGGTGGGCGCAGCAGGACTCGAACCTGCGACCGCTCGGGTGTAAGCCGAGTGCTCTTCCGCTGAGCTATGCGCCCCGTCGCGTCACGGTAGGGCGGCCACCGCCTTCTTCCATGCCTCCTGGTCCCGCGGCTCGCCGGGGCCGTTGACCTCCGCGAAGCGGACCACGCCCTCCCGGTCGATCAGGAAGGTGCCGCGGGTCGCCATGCCGGCCGCCTCGTTGAACACACCGTACGCGGAGGCGACGGACCCGTGGGGCCAGAAGTCCGACAGCAGCGGGAACTGGTAGTTCTGCTGCTGCGCCCACGCCTTCAGGCTGTACGGCGTGTCGACCGAGATGCCCAGCACCTGTACGCCCGCGTAGTCGCCGAACTCGTCGCGCAGCTGGCACAGCTCGCCCTGGCAGATACCGCTGAACGCGAACGGGTAGAAGACGAGCAGCACGTTCGACGTCCCGCGGAAGGACGCGAGCGACACCTGCTGGTTGTTGTAGTCCCGGAGCGTGAACTCCGGCGCCTTCGACCCGACCTCGACCGCCATGCCGCACTCCTCCTGCTGTTCGTCCACCGGGATGCGGCGCCAGCCTAGGCCACCGCCCGGCGGCCGTCTCAGCGCTTGGACTTCGCGGACTTCGGCGACACCAGCCGCGTGGCCGACCAGTCGGGCCCGACGCTCACGCTCGACGTCTGCGCCAACCCGGCGGTCGGCACCGCCTCGGCTATCTCGCTCGGCTCGACGTGGCCGTCGCGGCCCGTCTTCGGGGTCAGCACCCAGATCACACCGTTGTCGGCGAGGGGGCCCATGGCATCCATGAGGGCGTCGACCAGGTCGCCGTCTTCCTCTCGCCACCACAGCAGAACGACGTCCACGACCTCGTCCGCGTCCTCGTCGAGAAGATCGCTTCCGATGCGCTCCTCGATGTCGGCGCGCACGTCGTCGTCGACGTCCTCGTCCCAGCCGATCTCCTGGACGACCATGCCCGGGTCGATCCCGAGCCTTTCGGCGACGCCGAGCTTCCCGGCGTCTCCCGCGGCGACCACGGCTCCTACTCCTCCTTGCCATCGCGGTGGCCAGCCACCGCCCGACGGTATTGAGACAGCGAACACTGATCGTGCCCACCTGCGCAACCACCCACGCCGGGTTTACCGGTACTCACCAGTACCGATGACGCGGGCAGCCGTCGAAAAGAGGACAATGGCGGTGATGGCAGAGTTAGCGGCATGAGCGCAGGCACTGGAGATCCCTTGGCTACGCAGAACAGCGGAAACGGCCGGAACCGGCCCGAGCGGGTGCGGGTCATCCGCGACGGTCTCGCGGCCCACCTCCCGGACATCGACCCCGACGAGACCGCCGAATGGCTCGAGTCGTTCGACGCCATGCTCTCCTCGGGGGGCCAGGCGCGGGCCCGCTACCTGATGCTCCGCCTGCTCGAGCGCGCGCGGGAGAGCCGCGTCGGCGTGCCTTCGCTCACCAGCACGGACTACGTCAACACGATCCCCACCGACCGCGAACCCTGGTTCCCGGGCGACGAGGAGGTCGAGCGCCGCTACCGCGCCTGGATCCGCTGGAACGCGGCCATGACCGTGCACCGCGCGCAACGCCCCGGTGTCGGCGTCGGCGGGCACATCTCCACCTACGCCTCCTCCGCGACTCTCTACGAGGTCGGCTTCAACTGGTTCTTCCGCGGCAAGGACCACCCGGGCGGCGGCGACCAGGTGTACTTCCAGGGCCACGCCTCGCCCGGCATGTACGCGCGCGCGTTCCTCGAGGGCCGCCTGTCCGCCGACCAGCTCGACGGCTTCCGGCAGGAGTTCTCGCACGGCGGCCCGGGCGCCGGCCTGCCGTCGTACCCGCACCCGCGGCTGATGCCGGACTTCTGGGAGTACCCGACGGTCTCGATGGGCCTGGGCCCGATGAACGCGATCTTCCAGGCCCGGTTCAACCGGTACCTGCACGACCGCGGCATCAAGCAGACCAACGACCAGCGCGTGTGGGCGTTCCTCGGCGACGGCGAGATGGACGAGCCGGAGTCGCGCGGCCTGATCCACGTGGCGGCCAACGAGCACCTCGACAACCTCACGTTCGTGATCAACTGCAACCTCCAGCGGCTCGACGGGCCGGTGCGCGGCAACGGCAAGATCATCCAGGAGCTGGAGTCGTTCTTCCGGGGCGCGGGCTGGAACGTCATCAAGGTCATCTGGGGCCGCGAGTGGGACTCGCTGCTGGACGCCGACCGCGACGGCGCGCTCATCAACCTGATGAACACCACGCCCGACGGCGACTACCAGACCTACAAGGCCAACGACGGCGCGTTCGTCCGCGAGCACTTCTTCGGGCGCGACCCGCGCACCAAGGAGCTCGTCACGCCGATGAGCGACCAGGAGATCTGGAACCTCAAGCGCGGCGGGCACGACTACCGCAAGGTCTACGCGGCCTACCAGGCGGCCACCGAGCATCACGGCCAGCCGACGGTCATCCTCGCGAAGACGATCAAGGGTTACGGGCTCGGCCCGCACTTCGCCGGGCGCAACGCGACCCACCAGATGAAGAAGATGACCCTGGACGACCTGAAGCTCTTCCGGGACTCGCTGCGCATCCCGATCTCCGACGAGGAGCTGGAGAAGGACCCGTACCTGCCGCCGTACTACCACCCGGGCCCGGACTCGCCGGAGATCCAGTACATGCTGGAGCGGCGCCGCCAGCTCGGCGGGTTCGTACCCGAGCGGCGGGGGAAGGCCAAGCCCCTCGCGCTGCCCGGCGACAAGGTCTACGACGTGGTCCGGCGGGGCTCGGGCAAGCAGGAGGTCGCCACCACGATGGCGTTCGTCCGGCTCGTCCGCGACCTCGCGAAGGACCCGGAGGTCGGGCCGCGGCTCGTGCCGATCATCCCGGACGAGGCGCGCACGTTCGGCATGGACTCGATGTTCCCGACGCAGAAGATCTACAACCCGCACGGCCAGGGGTACACGTCGGTCGACGCGTCGCTCATGTTGAGCTACAAGGAAAGCGAGCAGGGCCAGATCCTGCACGAGGGCATCAACGAGGCCGGCTCGAGCGCGTCGTTCATCGCCGCGGGCACGTCGTACGCGACGCACGGCGAGCCGATGATCCCGATCTACATCTTCTACTCGATGTTCGGCTTCCAGCGCACCGGCGACAACCTGTGGGCCGCGGCCGACCAGATGACGCGCGGGTTCATCCTCGGCGCCACCGCCGGGCGCACCACGCTCACCGGCGAGGGCCTGCAGCACAACGACGGGCACTCGCTGCTGCTCGCCGCGACGAACCCGGCCGTGATCGCCTACGACCCGGCGTGGTCGTTCGAGATCGCCCACATCGTGCGCGACGGCCTGCGCCGGATGTACGGCGAGCAGGCGGAGGACATCTACTACTACCTGACCGTCTACAACGAACCATACGTCCAGGCGCCGGAGCCCGAGGGCCTCGACGTCGAGGGGTTGCTGCGCGGCCTGTACCGGTACCTGGAGGCGCCGTCGGGTTCCGGCCCGCGGGCGCGCATCCTCACCTCCGGCGTGGCGATGCCGTGGGCGCTTCGGGCACGCGAGCTGCTCGAGTCGGAGTGGGGCGTGCGGGCCGAGGTGTGGTCGGCGACGTCGTGGGCGGAGCTGCGCCGCGACGCCGTGGACACGGACCGGCACAACTTCCTGCACCCGGAGGCGGAGCCGCGCCGGCCGTACGTCACGCAGGTGCTGTCCGGCGGCTCGGGCCCGGTCGTCGCGGCGACGGACTGGATGCGCGCGGTGCCGGACCTGATCCGCCCGTGGGTGCCGACCGACATGCTGACGCTGGGCACCGACGGCTTCGGCTTCTCGGACACGCGCCCGGCCGCGCGGCGGCATTTCCTGGTCGACGCCGAGTCGATCACGGTCGGCGTGCTGGCCGCGCTCGCGCGGCGGGGCGACGTGGAGAAGTCGAAGGTGACCGAGGCGGCGCGCAAGTACCGCATCGACGACATCTCCGCGGCCGGGCCGCAGACGTCAGACCCCGGAGTGGCCTGACGCTGCGTGAGCGCCTGACCTGCGCTGATGAACCGTTAGCACGATAGGGTCATACCGCTGGCGACCTCTCCCCGGTCGATCCATAGTGGAGTTACCGGTGGGGACCGGGGAGAGGGACCGCCCGGCGGCGTGCACATCGCCGCGCCGGGCGGTCCGCGGGTCCGGCTGGTCGGTGCTGTTCGGCGCCTTCCCGGTGCGGGGACTTCTTTCCGGGAGCGACCCCCCAGACCCCACGGTGCGAGCTCCTCCTGATCCGGCGCTGGTCAGTTTTGCGTTTGACCAGCACTGGTTGCTTTTGTTGCTCTCGCTTCGCTTCGAGCTGTTCCTGTTGCTCTCGCCTTCCCCTGCCCGGCCTCCCCTTCCGGACCGCTCGCTCGGCTCCTTCCCCGGTGCGTCCGCGGCCCGTGGCCGCTCCGCCCTGGCGCTTCTTGGCCGTCGCTCCGGACTCCGCCCCGGCCGTCTCCTTCGTCCACTCCGTGGGCCAGCCGCATGGAGCGTAAAGAATATTTGACATCGTGTCGGCCGGGTTCTATATTGGCGGTGTCAAAGTTGTTTTACATCGGAGCGATGGCGTACGAGGAGAAGCGGGCCTGGATCATGTTGGTGGTCGCTGTCGTGGCCTACGTCGGGTATCTCGTCGCCGTGCTCGGACGGGCCGGGGACGCACCGCTCGCCGAAGTTCCTTACGCGGCAGGGCTTCTGTGGTCCATCGGGGCCTCGATCGTCGCCGGGATCGTGCTCGGGATCGTCGCCGGGATCGCTTCGCCCAGGGGGCGGCGGACCGACGAGCGCGACCGGGAGATCGTGCGGTTCGGGGAGAACATCGGGCAGTCGTTCGTCGTCATCGGGGGTGTCGCCGCGCTGCTGATGGCGATCTTCGAGGTCGGGTACTTCTGGATCGCCAACGTCGTCTACCTCTGCTTCGTCCTCTCGGCGGTCCTCGGCTCCATCGCCAAGGTCGTCGCCTACCGCTGGGGGTTCCAGCGGTGGTGAAGCCGACCAGGGTCACCAACACGATCCGCGCCCTGCGGTTCGCCGCCGGGGAGATGACTCAGGCGGACCTCGCGGACCGCGTCGGGGTGACCCGGCAGACCATCATCGCCATCGAGCAGGGGCGGTACTCGCCGTCGCTGGAGATGGCCTTCCAGATCGCCCGGGTGTTCAAGGTGCCCCTCGACGAGGTGTTCCAGTACCCGGAAGGAGACCAGAAATGAAGGCAATCGTTCAGGACGCCTACGGCGAGGCCGACGTCCTGCGCTTCGAGGACATCGACAGACCCACGCCCGGCCAGGGCGAGCTCCTCGTCGAGGTGCGCGCCGCCGGGGTGGACGCCGGCGTGTGGCACCTCATGGCCGGGCTCCCGCTCATCGGCCGGCCCGCGATGGGCTGGCACAAACCGAGGATGCGCGTGCGCGGCCTCGAGCTCGCCGGCCGCGTCGCCGCGGTCGGCGCGGGCGTGACGCGCTTCAAGGAAGGCGACGAGATCTTCGGCACCGGCTGGGGCGCGTTCGCCGAGTACGTCACGGTGCGCGAAGACCGGGCCGCGCGCAAGCCGGCCAACCTCACGTTCGAACAAGCCGCCGCCGTGCCGGTGTCCGCCTGCACCGCGCTGCAGGCGTTGCGCAAGAAGGAGAACGCCGGGCGCGTGCTCGTGATCGGCGCCGGCGGCGGGATCGGGACCTACGCCGTCCAGCTCGCGAAGGCCGGCGGCGCGCACGTCACCGGCGTCTGCAGCACCGCGAAGGCCGACCTCGTCGAGAAGCTCGGCGCCGAGGTGATCGACTACACCAAGGAGGAGATCACCGGCACCTACGACCTGATCCTCGACATCGCCGGCAACCGCCGGCTCCGCACGCTGCGCGAGCACCTGACGAGCGACGGCACCCTCGTGTTCGTCGGCGGCGAGAACGGCGGCCGCTGGCTCGGCGGGCTGCAGCGCAACCTCGGCGGGCTGCTGCTGTCCCTGTTCGTCAAGCAGAACCTGCGCGGGCTGTTGGCCACCGAGCCGGCCACGGACCTCGAACGGCTGCGCGAGCTCATCGAGGCCGGCACGATCACGCCAGTGCTCGACCGGACCTTCCCGCTCGCCGAGGCCGCCGACGCGGTCCGATACCAGCACGCCGGGCGCGTCCGAGGCAAAGTCGTCGTCGTCGTTTCGCCCCAGGTCGGCCTATAGGGTCGACCCATGGCGAAGGTGTCGTCGGCAACCCTGGCGTCGCTCGACCGCGCCTCCGGCAAGATCGCCTCGCTCGCCCTGTCCTCGATGGACGAGCAGTTCGCCTGGTTCGGCCGCATGCCCGCCGACCAGCGGGCGAGCGTGCAGCTGATCGCGCAGACCGGCGCGGCCGGGTTCACCGCCTATGTCCGCGACCAGCGCGAGGCCATCCGCCTCACCGCGGACGCGTTCCGCCAGGCGCCACGCGAGCTGTCCCGGTGGATCAGCCTCCGGCAGACCGTCGAGCTCGTCCGCGTCGCGCTGCAGGTCATCGAGCGGGAGGTACCCGACCTCGCGGCCGACACGGACGAGCGGCACTTCCTCACCGAGGCCGTGCTGCGCTACGGCCGCGAGGTCGCGTTCACCTCCGCCATGTCCTACGCCTCCGCCGCCGAGACCCGCGGCGCCTGGGACGCCCGCCTGGAGGCGACGGTCGTCGACGCGATCGTCCGCGGCGACGCCGAGGAGTCCCTGCTGTCCCGCGCCGCCGCGCTCGGCTGGGACCCCGACGCGCCCGCGACGGTCCTCGTCGGCAAGTCCCCCTCCGACGACCCGCCGACCGTCCTGTACGAGGTCCGCAGCCGCGCCGCCCGCACCGGCCGGTCGGTCCTGCTCGGCGTGCAGGGCAGCCGGCTCGTCGTCGTGCTCGCCGGCGACACCGAGGAGCCGACCAACCAGGTGCTGCGCAGGATGTCCACCTCGTTCGGCGAGGGGCCGGTGGTGGCCGGGCCGACCGTGCCGACGATCGCCGACGCGCACCGCAGCGCGGCCGACGCGCTGTCGGGCCTGCGGGCGGTCGTCGCCTGGCCCGCTGCGCCGCGGCCGGTCCGCTCGACCGACCTGCTACCCGAGCGCGCGCTGGCCGGTGACCCGGAGGCGGAGCGGCAGCTCATCGAGCAGATCGCCCGGCCGCTCGAAGAAGCGGGCGGCTCGCTCCTCGACACGGTCGAGACCTACCTCGAGGCGGGCGGCGTGCTGGAGACGTGCGCGCGGCTGCTGTTCGTGCACCCCAACACGGTCCGCTACCGGCTCCGCCGGGTCGCCGAGGTGACCGGCCACAACCCGAACCTCGCCCGCGACGCGCTCGTGTTGCGGATCGCGCTGGCTGTCGGCAGACTGTCGCGATCACGTGGCTTGTGGTAACCAAGCACACAACGCAGAACCGCCTTTACCGTTCATTTGGCGGTAACCTTTGTATGATTCCTACAAAACGCTTGCCGCGACTTCGTGACTGTCGACATGCCGTCAAGGGCTAGGGAGCGTGTGTAGTGGACACCGTGTTCGCGCTACTCGCCCCAGGGCAGGGCTCCCAGACTCCCGGCATGTTCGCTCCGTGGCTCGAGCTCGAGGGCACCCGTGAGCGGGTCGCCGGGTGGTCCGAGCTGACCGGTCTCGACCTCGTCGAGCTCGGCACCACCGCCGACGCCGACGCGATCAAGGACACCGCGATCACCCAGCCGCTGGTCGTCGCGCTCGCGCTGCTGGCGTTCGAGGAGCTGGAGCGCCGGCACGAGCTGCCCGCCGACGTGCTCGTGGCCGGGCACTCCGTGGGCGAGCTCGCCGCCGCCGCGATGGCCGGCGTGCTCAGTGCCGACGACGCCGTGGCGCTCGCCGCCGTGCGTGGCCGGGAGATGGCCGCCGCGTGCGAGCTCGCGCCGACCGGCATGGCCGCGGTCATGGGCGGCGAGCCCGAGCAGGTCGTGCGGTGGCTCGCCGAGTACGACCTCGTGCCGGCCAACATGAACGGCGCGGGCCAGATCGTCGCCGCCGGCGCGCTCGGCTCCATCGACAAGATCGTCGACGACAAGCCGGACTTCGTGAAGAAGGTCATCAAGCTCAAGGTCGCCGGCGCGTTCCACACCCACTACATGGAGCCCGCCCGCGACGCGATGCGGGAGAAGGCCGCCGGCATCACGGCCGCCGACCCCGCGCGCACGCTGCTGTCCAACGCCGACGGCGCCGCGGTGCAGAGTGGGAGCGAGATGCTCGGCCGGCTCGTCGAGCAGGTCACGCTGCCCGTGCGGTGGGACTCCTGCATGGCGACCATGGCCCGGCGCGGCGTGCACGCGCTCGCCGAGCTGCCCCCGGCCGGCGCCCTGACCGGGCTTGCCCGCCGCGAGCTCTCCGGCGTCACCATCGTCGGTCTGAAGAAGCCGGAAGATCTCGACAAGGTGGCCGCCGCACTGGCGAGCGGCACCGAGGAGACGACCGAATGATCGAGCTGCGACTCCCCAAGGGCTCGCCGGGGTCCCGGATCCTCGGCATCGGCAGCTCCCAGCCGGAGCGTGTCGTCACCAACGACGAACTGTCCAAGATCATGGACACCAACGACGAGTGGATCCGCGAGCGGGTGGGCATCGCCGAGCGTCGCTTCGCCGCGCCGGAGGACACCGTGGTGTCGATGGCCGTGGACGCGGGTGCCAAGGCGATCGCCGCGTCCGGCCTCAACCCGTCCGACGTGGACACCGTGCTCGTGGCCAACTGCACCACGACCGTGCCGATCCCCAACGCCGCGGCCCAGGTCGCCGAGCTCATCGGCGCCAAGGCGGCCGGCGGGTTCGACCTCAACGCCGCGTGCGCCGGGTTCTGCTACGCGCTCGCGGCAGGGTCGGACATGGTCCGCTGCGGCTCCGCGGAGAAGGTGCTGGTGATCGGCGCGGAGAAGCTGACCGACGTGGTCGACCCGGTGGACCGCTCCACCGCGATCATCTTCGCCGACGGCGCGGGCGCCGCGGTGGTCGGCCCGAGCGACGACACGGGCATCGGCCCGGTCGCGTGGGGCACCGCCGGTGACCTCGTCGAGACGATCACGATGCCCAACGGCAAGCACATCTACCAGGAGGGCCAGTCGGTCTTCCGCTGGGCCACCACCAAGATCGCGCCGATCGCGATGCGGGCCCTCGAGCTGGCCGGGGTGCAGCCGTCCGATGTGGACGTGCTGATCCCGCACCAGGCGAACCTGCGCATCGTCGAGGCGATCGCCAAGCGGCTGCGCAAGGCGGGCGCGCGGGAGGACATGGTCGTCGCGGACGACATCGTGACCTCCGGCAACACCTCGTCGGCGTCGATCCCGATAGCGATGGACCACATGCGTGCGGCGGGCCGGGTGCACTCCGGCGACGTCGCCCTGCTGATCGGCTTCGGCGCCGGGCTCTCCTACGCCGGCCAGGTCGTGATCTGCCCGTAGTTTCCCCAACAGAAAGAGAGAAACCCATGGCTGACAAGCCCACCGACGAGGAGATCCTGGCCGGCCTGGCGGAGATCGTCGAAGAGGTCGCCGGCGTCGAGGCCGACGAGGTCACCGCCGACAAGTCCTTC
>NZ_DATBKY010000262.1:0-1648 GCF_036555685.1 Actinophytocola sp.
GTGATCCTGTGCCGGCAGGCCGACAGAGAGAAAGACGCCGAAGAGGTCAGTCGTCGTTGACGCTGGGTGTGTTCTTCGCCACCTGCATCAGGAACTCGATGTTCGTCCGGGTCTTGCGCAGCTGGGTCAGCAGCAGGTCGATGGCCTGCTGGTTGTCCAGCGCGTGCAGCACGCGACGCAGCTTCACGGTGACCGCGAGCTCGTCCGGCGGGAGCAGCAGCTCCTCCTTGCGGGTGCTGGACTGGTCGACGTCCACGGCCGGGAAGGTCCGCTTGTCGGCGATCTTGCGGTCCAGCTTCAGCTCGGCGTTGCCGGTGCCCTTGAACTCCTCGAAGATCACCGTGTCACCCGCGGACCCGGTCTCCACCAGCGCGGTGGCGAAGATCGTCAGCGAGCCGCCGTCCTCGATGTTGCGTGCCGCGCCGAGGAAACGCTTCGGCGGGAACAGCGCGGTCGAGTCGACGCCACCGGAGAGGATCCGGCCGGACGCGGGCGCGGCCAGGTTGTAGGCGCGGCCGAGCCGGGTGATCGAGTCGAGCAGCACGACCACGTCGTGGCCCATCTCGACGAGGCGCTTGGCCCGCTCGATGGACAGCTCGGCGACCGTGGTGTGGTCCGACGGCGGGCGGTCGAAGGTCGAGGCGATGACCTCACCCTTCACCGACCGCTGCATGTCGGTGACCTCTTCCGGCCGCTCGTCCACGAGCACGACCATGAGGTAGACCTCGGGGTTGTTCGTGGTGATCGCGTTGGCGATCGACTGCAGCACCATGGTCTTACCGGCCTTGGGCGGCGACACGATCAGCGCGCGCTGCCCCTTGCCGACCGGCATCACCAGGTCGATGACGCGGGTGGTCAGGATGTGCGACTCGGTCTCGAGGCGCAGCCGCTCGTTCGGGTACAGCGGCGTCAGCTTGGTGAACTCGGCGCGGTTCTTGGCCTGCTCCGGGTCCAGCCCGTTGATCGTCTCGACGCGCACCAGCGGGTTGAACTTCTGCCGCTGCTGCTCGCCCTCGCGCGGCTGGCGCACCATGCCGGTGATCGCGTCACCGCGGCGCAGGCCGTACTTGCGCACGAGCGACAGCGAGACGTACACGTCGTTCGGACCCGACAGGTAGCCCGAAGTCCGCACGAACGCGTAGTTCTCGAGCACGTCCAGCACGCCCGCTACGGGCAGCAGGACGTCGTCCTCGCGCACTTCGGTGTCCGGCGAGTCGCCCCGGCCGCTGCCACCGCCGCGGCGGCGGCGGTCGCGGAAGCGGCGGCCGCGACGCCGGCCGCCGTCGTCATCGTCGTCGTCCGGGCCGTTGTCGCGGTTGTCGTTGCGGTTGTCGTTGCGGCCCTGGTTGCGGCCGCCCTGGCGGTCCTGGTTGCGGCCGCCCTGCCGGTCCTGGTTGCGGTCCCGGCCACCCTGACGGTCGTCGCCGCGGCTGTCACCGCGGCCCTCGCCACGAGCATCGCCGCGGCCTTCGCCCCGGCTCTCGTCGCGCTTGTCGGAGCCGCGGTCGTCCCGCTTCTCCTCGCGCTGCTCGGTGTCCGGGCCGCCGGCCGCGCGACCGGCCCGGCGGCGGCGGTTGCCGTCGCGGCGGCCGCCCTCCTCACCGGGCTCCTCGCGGCCCGGCTCGGCGGGTGCCTCGGTCGCCGCGGG
>NZ_DATBKY010000263.1:0-15731 GCF_036555685.1 Actinophytocola sp.
GTGATCGACGCGTCGAACGGCGCCACCGCGCCCGCGCGCGCGGTCGAGCTGGTCGAGGCCGGCGGGCGGGTCGTGTTCATCGGCATCGCGGGGGAGCCGAGCCTGCTGGACTCGCGGTCGCTGGTGCTGAAGGACGTGACGGCGACGGGCGTGCTGAGCGGCTCGGGCGGCCTGGCGGGCGCGATCGAGCGCTACGCCTCGGGCGCGGTCGACCCACGCCCGCTGGTCGCGGCGACCGTGGGGCTGGGCGAGGTGGCGGACGTACTGGCGGGCGTGCTGGCGGGCCGGCGCCGCTCGCGGTGGGGCCCCGCCCCGAAGATCCACGTCGACCCGAGACGCTGAACCCCCGATACGCTGAACACGTGGCTCCCGCGCGTCAGGCGGCGGCCGGCATGAGCGGCTGGGGCCCGGTCGGGGGCGGCTGGACGTTGCCCACCACGAGGTCCACCACGAGCGCCGTCGCGTTGTCGCGGGCGCCGGCCTCGCGGGCGGCGGCCACCAGAGCCGCGGCCGGGTCCGGTGCGTGGCCGGCGATCTCCGCGATGACCGGGTGGGGCAGCGTCTTGTGCACGCCGTCGCTCGTGAGCAGCAGGCGGGGTGGCAGCGACAGCGACGACAGGCCGTACTCCGCCGGCGCGGCCGTGCGCACGCTCGTCAGCACCTGGTGCTCCATCGCGGGCGCCGGCACCCCGCCGCGGTCGCGGACGTACTGGGCCAGCGTGTGATCGGTGGTCAGCCGCAGCAGCGTCCGGCCGTCCCACGCGTACGCCCGCACGTCACCCACCCAGGCGATCCGGCAGCCGAGCCCGAACGGCTGCGCCACGACGAGCACGCAGTCGCCCGCGGCCGGTTCGGCCAGCACCGCGCGGCGGGCGGCGATGAGCGCCGCCGACGGCCCGTCGGCGGCCGGTACGGACACCGCGGCCTGCGCGGCGATCCGCGCCGCCCGGGCCGCGCCCGCGGTGTCGCCGACACCGTCGGCCAGGGCGACCACCAGGCAGCCCGCCGAGTCGACCGCGGCGGCGACCGCGTCCGCGTCGATCCGCCGGGGCCCACGGAACCCCGCGGTCCGCCAGGTGCCGACCGGTACGACCGTGTCCATGATCTTCTCCTCCCGTCATCCGACGGTGCGCCCGTAACCTGTGCTTTTCCTGTGCGTGGATTGGGCGCGGGCTGAGGGTCGGCGTACACACGATGGGGTGGGTCTGGACGCGCCGGCGCTTGGTGGTCCAATGTGGAGGGAATCCCGCCAACCCCGATCGAGCTTCAAAGGAGAGGCATTGATCATGGCAATCCAGGACGCGGTCCCGGACATCCGGCCGAGGGCCGGGCACGACCTCCTCGTGGGCGTCGAGCGCGTGCTGCCGAGACTCGACGACCACCCGGATACCGCCGAGCTCGCCGAGAACCTCATGACCGCCCTGGTGCGCTGCGCCGCCTGCGGAGACATCTCCAGAGTCCGCGCGCAGGCCGACGCCATCCGCCGCGCCGCCGCGCTCCTGCGTGCCGGCGAGCCGGCCGCGGCGGGCCCCGTCCTCGCCGAGGCGCGGACCGCTCTGCTCACGTTCGCCCCCTTCGCCTGAGCCATGCCCCACCGGAGCCCGCGGGCCGCCACCTCGGCGGCCGCGGGCTCCGGTGGCTCGTGCATCGCTCACTCCTCGGCCAGCGGCTCGGCCCGGACCCGCTTCAGCGCCGGCGTGCACACCGATGCCGCGAGCAGGGCGACCAGCGTGCCGAGCACGACCGGCGCGGCGAGCCACGGGCTGAACGTCGGCAGGCTCTTCGACACCAGGCCGAACAACCCGACGCCGACGGCGGTGCCGAGCGCGCCCGCGCCCACGGTCGCGACCAGCGCCGGCAGCGCGGCCTCCGCGCGCAGCGCACGGGCGAGCGTGCGTACCGGCGTGCCCGCCGCCAGCAGCGCGCCGAACGTGCGCCGCCGGTCGAGCACCGAGCCGGCCGTCGCGATCGCCGCGCTCAGTCCACCGAGGACGGACGCGGTCACCAGGCCGATGATCGTCACCCGGCGCAGATCGGCCAGCTGCGTGTCCTGGTCGCCCAGCTTCATCTCCCTGCTGATCACCTGCGCGCCGCCGGACGCCGCGAGCATCGCCGTCCGGGCGGCCTCCCGCGTCGCGCCGTCGGCCGCCACCGCGACGCTCACGCCGAGCAGCGGCACGTCCTTCGGCCACAGCGCCGGGTCGACGATCACCACGTTCGGCGCTCCGTGTCCCGTCACGACCGGCGCGTCCTCCGGCAGCGGCACCGACGGCGTCTCCGGTCCGTCCGATCCGGTCGCGCGGAGCCCGGAGAGCGGCACGGCCGAGTCGAGGTAGATCGCCGGGTTGGGCCGGCAGGTGATCGACTCGGTGCCGGGCAGCACGCGCTTGGCGGCCGCGCAGTCGGCGACCATCGCCGTGTAGTACTGCTCGCCCGCGCGCAGCTCGCCCTCGCCGATCGACACGGCTCGCTCGCCGAGCCCGTACCTCGCCAGGCGCGCGTCGGCCGCGGCCACCGCGGCGCCGGCCTTGTCGGGGTCGGCGCCGAAGTACAGCACCGAGTCGCGGAACCGGCTGAAGTACCCGGCTTCCGACTCCAGGCTCGGCATCAGCGTGAGCGCCATCGAGCCGGCGAACACCGCGAGCACCACGCCGGCGGACGCGCGGTACGCGGCCTTCGGGTCGTCGCGCAGCCGCCGGCCCGCGAGCAGCGTCGCCGGCCGCCGCCACACCCTCGCGAACACGCCGCCGAGCGCCGAGGTGACCCACGGGCCGACGACCGTCGGGGACCACATCAGGATGCCGAGCGACACGAGGATCGGCAGCAGCATGTCGCCGCCGTCCCGCGTGAGCGACAGGAAGAACAGCCCCGCCGCGGCCGGCACGAACAGCAGCCGGATCCCCGACAGCGGCTTGCGGGTGTGCCCGCCGGTCGCGGTCAGCGGCCGGTTCACGACCCGGCGCAGGCCCGCCACCGCGGCGCCGACGACGAGCGCCGGGATCGTCACCGCCACGAGCACGACCGGTACCAGGCCGAGCGCGAAGTCGCCGGCGAACCAGGTGCCGCCGTCCCACGCCACGTACGTCGCGAGCACGTGCAGCAGCGGGCCCGCCGCCACGCCGAGGACCGCGCCGGCGGCCGCGGCGAGCCCGGTCTCCGCGGCGACCATCGCCGTCACCTGGGCGGGCGTGGCGCCGGCCAGCCGCAGCGCCGCGAGCCGCCGCTCCCGGCGCGCCGCTGTCAGCCGCGACGCCGACGCGACCAGCACGAGGCTCGGCACCAGCAGCACGACCACGCCGACGCCGGACAGCAGCGACAGCAACGGGTCCACCTCGGCGTGCCCGGAGCCCAGCGCCGTGCGTTTCATCGCCTCCGCCGGCATCGTGTCGGGCGCGTGGCCGACGAGCGCGACGAGCTGCTCGGGATAGCGCAGCGCCGCGTCGCCGAGCGTGCCGGCCGGCCGCGCGCCGAACCGGTCGGCCAGCTGCGCGGCCGGGCGGCTGTCCACCAGCGCCGCGAGGTCCGGCGAGAGCAGCACCTCGCCGGGAGCGGGCAGCTCGGCGATGCCGGCCGGCAGCTGGACGGTCGCCGGGTCGATCAGCGGCGCGACGTCGACGCGGGTGATCCGGCGGCCGTCGAGCTCGTCCTCGGCCGAGCTCCACATGACCTCGGCCGGGCCGCCCGCGGCGTCGTCGGGCGTCTGCCACAGGCTGCGCTCGGCCCGGGCCCGGGTCGCGAACGGCAGGCTCACCAGCAGCAGGACGAGGCCGGTGGCGACCGCGACACCGAGTGCGGTGAGGACGGTGGACACCTGCGTGCGGCGGTCGGCGCGCAGCACGCGCAGGGCCAGCTGTACCAGGTTCATGCGACCGGCACCGCCGTGTCGCGCGCCGGCTCGATCCGACCATCCCGGATGGACACCGTGCGCGGCAGGCCGGCCGCGAGCTCTCGGTCGTGCGTCACGATGATCACGGCCGCGCCGGTCGAGGCGGCCGAGTCGATCAGCGCGCCCACGGTCGCGTGCCCCGTCCTCGTGTCCAGCGCGCCGGTCGGCTCGTCGGCGAAGATCACCTTCGGCCGGTGTGCGATCGCCCGTGCGATGGCCACCCGCTGCGCCTCGCCGCCGGAGAGCTCCCCGGGGCGGCGGCGTTCCTTGCCCGCGAGCCCGAGCCGGCCGAGCCAGTCCCGCGCGGAGGAGATCGCCTCGGGCCGGCTGCTGCCCCCGAGCAGCAGCGGAAGCGCGACGTTCTCCTCCGCGGTCAGCTCCATGACCAGCAGCCCCTGCTGGAACACGAAGCCGAACTCCGTGCGGCGCAGCTCGCTGCGCCGGGTCTCCGAGAGCCGGTCGATCCGCTGCCCGGCAAGGCTGATCTGCCCCTCCTCCGCGCGCAGGATCCCGGCCAGCACGTGCAGCAGCGAGGTCTTGCCCGACCCGGACGGGCCCACGATCGCGAGCACCTCGCCGGTGTGGATGTCGATGTCGACGCCGGCAAGCGCGTGCTGCCGGCCGTACCGCTTCACCAGCCCCCGCCCGGACAGCAGCGGTGTCGTGTTGTTCACGGATGTCCCCTTGGTGTGGTCGACGTTGTGTCCCGGCACAGGGTGGGGGAGCGGGCCGGCCCACCACTTCGGGCAGATGGTCATCGCGGTCGCGGCCGGCATCGGCCGATCGGCCGGCGGCCGGTGGCCGATCGGCGGCCGGACGGGTGGAAACTCGATCTTGTGGTTTGCCGGTTCCGGGCGCCGGGTACCCCGCTGCGGTTGTTGTCCCGGTCGTCCGGACCGGGCCCGGGTCGGGGAGGAAGCTCATGGCGCACGAGTCGGACGGGGCGGCTCAAGCGGAGATACGCACGCCGGACCCGAGCACGCTGCGAAAAGCGATCGCCGCGTCGGCGATCGGCAACATGACCGAGTGGTTCGACTACGGCGTCTACGCCTACACGGCCACCTACATCGGTGAGGCGTTCTTCCCGAGCGACAATCCGACCGCGTCCACTTTGGGTAGTTTGCTCGTGTTCGCGGTGTCGTTCCTCATCCGTCCGCTGGGCGGGATCGTGTGGGGGCCGCTCGGTGACCGCCTCGGCCGCCAGCGCGTGCTCGCGACGACGATCCTGCTGATGGCGGGTGCGACGGTCTGCGTCGGCCTGCTGCCCGGGTACGCCACGCTCGGCATCCTCGCGCCGATCCTGCTGATCGTGCTCCGGATGATCCAGGGCTTCTCGACCGGCGGCGAGTACGGCGGTGCGGCGACCTTCATGGCGGAGTACGCACCGGACCGCAAGCGCGGCAAGTACGGCAGCTTCCTGGAGTTCGGCACGCTCGCCGGCTTCACGCTCGGCGCCGCGCTCGCGCTGATCGCGGAGGCGGCCGTCGGCTCGGACAACATGGCCGCGTGGGGCTGGCGCCTGCCGTTCCTGGTGGCCGCGCCGCTCGGCATCATCGGGCTGTACCTGCGCAGCAAGCTCGAGGACACGCCGGTCTTCCGCGAGTGCGCGGCCGAGGGCAAGATCGACGAGAGGGCGAGCGCGCACTTCAAGGACCTGCTGAGGTACTGGAAGCCGCTGCTGTTGCTGATGGGCCTCGTCGTGACGCTGAACATCGTGAACTACACGCTGCTCGCGTACATGCCGACCTATCTCGAGAACGAGATCGGCCTGTCGTCGAAGGCGTCGCTGATCCTGATCATCATCGGCCAGCTCGCGATGATGGTGCTGCTGCCGTTCTCCGGGGCCTGGTCGGACCGGGTGGGCCGCAAGACTCTGTGGTGGATCTCCCTGATCGGCCTGTTCGTCATGGCGATCCCGATGTTCCAGCTGATGACGCAGGGCTTCGTCGGCGCGGTGATCGCGTTCGCGGTGCTGGGCCTGCTGTACGTGCCGCAGCTGTCGACGATCTCGGCGACGTTCCCGGCGATGTTCCCGACGCACGTGCGGTACGCCGGCTTCGCCATCGCGTACAACATCTCGACGTCGCTGTTCGGCGGCACGGCGCCGGCGGTCAACCAGGGCCTGATCAACGCCAGCGGCGACCAGCTGTTCCCGGCCTACTACATGATGGCCGCGTGCGTGGTCGGCGCGATCGCGTTGCTGTTCGTGCCGGAGACGCGCGCTTGCTCCATCCGCGGGCGCGGGATCCCGGGCGTGGACACGAAGCCCCAGATGGAACCCGTGTCGGCACCCGGCTGACCTTGTTCGTGGCGGCGCCCCCACCGGTTCCGGCGGGGGCGCCGCTCCGCCTGTCGACGGACCGCGCGTCCTCCTTGAGTAGGAACATCCAAGCCAGAGCTATGATGCGTGCATGAGAAGCCCCTGCTCGATCGCCCGCAGCCTGGAGGTGCTGGGGGAGAAGTGGACGTTCCTCGTCATCCGCGAGGCGCTGGCCGGCGTGACCCGCTTCGCCGACTTCCGCGCGGCGCTGGGCATCGCGCCCGACATCCTCACCGCGCGGCTCGGCACGCTCGTCGGCGCGGGGGTGCTCGAGAAGGTGCCCTACCAGGAACCGGGGAGCCGCCAGCGCCACGAGTACCACCTCACCGACGCGGGCCGCGAGCTTCGGGTCGTGCTCGGCGCGCTGCAGCAGTGGGGTGACGCGCACTGCCCGTACGAGGCCGGCCCGACCGTCGCCCGCCGCGCCGCCGACGGGCGCTCGCTCGGGGTGGCCTTCGTCGACGACCGCGGCCGCGCGGTGTCGCCGGCCGACGTGCGCTTCGAGCGGACCGCCGCCTACCCCGCCTAGCTTTCGCGACCTGAGCGGCCACGCGGCCGGGCCCGCACGTGCATCCGCTCGCCCTGCTTGCCGAACAGGCTGAGGATCTCCACCGGCCGCCCGCCCGCCGCACCGAACCAGTGCGGCAGCCGCGTGTCGAACTCCGCCGCCTCGCCCTGGCGCAGCACGACCTCCTGCGTCGCGAGCAGCAGCCGCAGCCGGCCCGACAGCACGTACAGCCACTCGTAGCCCTCGTGCGTGCGCAGGTCCGGCTCCTCGCCCGACGGCGGGATGATCATCTTGTACGCCTGCAGGCTGCCCGGCTGCCGGGTCAGCGCGACCACCGTCCGGTCGCCGACCCGGCGCGGCTCGAACCGCACCCGCGGGTCGCCCACCTGTGGCGCGCCGACCAGCTCGTCGAGCGGTACCTGGTGCGCGGCCGAGATCGGCAGCAGCAGCTCGAGGCTCGGCTTGCGCTGGCCGGACTCCAGCCGCGACAGCGTGCTCTTCGAGATGCCGGTGGCCTCGGACAGGTCGGCCAGCGTGACGCCGCGCTGCCGGCGGATGCGCCGGAGCCGGGGGCCGACCTCGGCCAGAGCCGCGGTGATGGACATGTTTCCCAGTATCGGCAACAAACGTTGTCACCGCGGGAACGCCGCGCGCACATTGGACGCGGAGGTGATGCGACATGGCAGACAAGTACGACGTGGTGATCGCCGGAGGTGGCGCGGCCGGGCTGTCGGCGGCGCTGGTGCTGGGCCGTGCGCGGCGGCGGGTCGCGGTCGTGGACTCGGGCGAGCCGCGCAACGCCCGCGCCGCGGCGCTGCACGGGTTCCTGTCCAGGGACGGGATGGCGCCCGCGGACCTGCTGGCCGCGGGCCGGCGCGAGGTGGCCGGTTACGGTGTCGAGCTGATCGAGGACAAGGTGCTCGCCGCCGAGCCCGGGTTCACCGTCCGGCTCGCCGGCGGCCGCACGCTCGAGACGCGGCAGCTGATCGTCACGACCGGCCTGCGCGACGAGCTGCCGGACATCCCCGGCCTCGCCGAGCGGTGGGGCACCGACGTGGTGGTCTGCCCGTACTGCCACGGCTACGAGGTCCGCGATCAGCCGCTCGGCGTGATCGCGTCCGGGCCGATGGCCGCGATGAAGGCGCTGCTGGTGCGCAACTGGTCGGCCGACGTGGTGCTGTTCCCCGGCCCGGACCCGCTCGGTGAGATCACGGCCGACGAGCGGCTCGCCGCACGGGGCATCGAGGTCGTGCCGGGCGAGATCGCCCGCGTGGTCGTGGCGGGCGACCGGCTCACCGGGGTCGAGGTGGGCGGCCGGTTCGTGCCGCGGTCGGCGATCTTCGTGAACCCGACCTTCGTGCCGGCCGACGGGTTGCTGACGAGCCTCGGCTGCGAGACCGACGACGAGGGCTGGGTGCGCACCGACGCGGCCGGCCGCACGAGCGTGCCCGGCGTGTGGGCGGCGGGCAACGTGGTGGACCCGCACAGCCAGCTGATCACCGCCGCCGGCGCGGGTTCCTACACCGCGGCGCAGCTCAACAACGAGCTGGTACTCGGCTCTTAGTACTCAGCTCTCAGTACTCGTCGTGGAAGCGAACGTCCGGGCTGCCGGCGCCCGCGCCGAGCCCGGTGGCGCGGCCGGGCGGCTCCTCCCACGGCTCCTGGCGGCCGAGCGCGGTCAGGTCGAGGTAGGCGGCGGTGCCGCCCTGCTGCTCGAGCCCGCGCGCGAACGTCGAGTACGTGTGGAACACCTGGTCGCCGTCGCGGAGGAAGCAGCTGATGCCGGGGTAGTCGCCACGCCGCGGCGGGCCCCACTCGAAGCCGCGCTCGGCGAGCTCGGCCTCGGTCCGGTAGTTCAGCAGCACGGGCGCGACGCGCTCGTCGACGGTGGCGTGGAAGTCGTAGTTGAAGTCGCTGCCGGCCGAGGAGTACCAGGGAAACGTCCAGCCCATCCGCTCCCGGAACGGGGCGAGGTAGGACTGCGGCACCCGGGACACGGCGGCGAGCGTCGTGCCGCGGGCGTGCAGGTGGGCGAGGTGGCCGATGTTGTCGGCGGTGGCCGAACAGCTCGGGCACCCGACTGTCTTCGCCACCTCGGTGCCGTCCGCCAGCACGTCGAAGTTCCACATGAAGTGGTGCACGATCAGCTGCCGGCGGCCCTCGAACAGGTCGAGCAGGCTCGCCTTGCCGTCCGGGCCCTCGAAGACGTACGGCTTGTCGACCAGCACCATCGGCAGCCGGCGGCGCTCGGCGTTGAGCTCGTCGCGGGCCTTGGTCGCGGCCTTCTCCTTGGCCAGCAGCGCCTTGCGGGCGGCCAGCCACTGCTCCCTCGTCACCACGTCAGGCAGGTTCATGTCGCTCATGTAACTACAGACCCGCCGCGCCGCGAGAACTCATCGGTGGCCGGCCCGGTGCGGGTTCGCCGCGCCGGGCCGGCCGGTGGGGAGCCGCCGCTCAGCGGCGGTCGGTGCCCTGCTGGGGCGAGGGCTGCACGTCGCCGCGCCAGGCGCCGGTCTCGGCGCCGCGCTTCTCGATGAACTGCTTGAACCGCTCCAGGTCGCCCTCGATCCGGTGGTCCACCACGCCCAGCGCGCTGCCGGCCTTCTCGGTCACCGACTCGGGCTCGTACTCCATCTGCAAGTGCACCCGCGTGGTCCGGTCGTCCAGCCGGTGGAAGGTCACTACGCCGGCGTGCGACGGGCCGTCCACCGAGCGCCAGGCCACCCGTTCGTCCGGATGCTGCTCGGTGATCTCGGCGTCGAACTCGCGGTTCACCCCACCGATCGAGGTCTTCCAGTGCGTCCGCGTGGGCGTCTGCTGGGTGATCTCGTCCACGCCCTCCATGAAGTTCGGAAACGACTCGAACTGTGTCCACTGGTTGTACGCGGTCCGCACCGGGGTCGCGACATCGACCGACTTCTGGATCGTGGTCATCTGGGATTTCCTCCTTCATTCGGTTACCGGGAACGGCTACCCGACGATCCGGGGGCCGACACATCCCGGCCACGTTCCACCCGGCGGTTGAGGCGTCCGGCGCCGGGTATCCGCCGGTCATGGTCAGTCTCGGTTACTTCCTGTCCTGCGAGGAGTTCGGCCCGAAAGAGCTGGTGCGCCAGGCGAAGATGGCTGCCGACGCCGGGTTCGAGCGGTTGTGGATCTCCGACCATTTCCACCCGTGGAACGACGAGCAGGGCCAGAGCCCGTTCGTCTGGTCGGTCATCGGTGCCCTCTCCGAGGCCGTGGACCTGCCGGTGACGACCGCGGTCACCTGCCCGACCGTGCGGACCCACCCGGCGATCATCGCCCAGGCGGCGGCGACCGCCGCGGAGCAGCTGGCCGGCCGGTTCGTGCTCGGCGTCGGCTCGGGCGAGGCGCTCAACGAGCACATCCTCGGCGACCCGTGGCCGCCGGCCGACGTGCGGCTGGCGATGCTGGAGGAGGCCGTCGAGGTCATCCGCAAGCTGCACGGCGGCGGTCTCGTGAACCACCACGGCCGGCACTACACGGTCGAGGGGGCGCGGATCTACACATGCCCGGACGAGCCGGTGCCGATCTACCTGTCGGGCTTCGGTCCAAAGGCGACGGACCTGGCCGGCCGGATCGCCGACGGCTACATGTCCACGATGCCCGACGCCGACCTCGTGCGCCGCTTCCGCGACGCCGGCGGCGGCGCGAAGCCCGCGCAGGGCGGGATGAAGGTGTGCCACGCGGGCACGGCCGACGAGGGCCTGGCCACCGCGCACCGCCTGTGGCCGAACACCGTGCTGCCGGGCGACCTGGCGCAGATCCTGCCGCAGCCGCGGAACTTCGCGGACGCCTCGGCGCTCGTGACCCGGGACATGATGGCCGGCACGCTGCCGGTCGGCCCGGATCCCGAGCCGTACCGGGAAACCCTGAAGTCCTATGTGGACGCCGGGTTCGACGAGGTGTACGTCGCCCAGATCGGCCCGCGGCAGGACGAGTTCTTCGAGTTCTGGCGGACCAAGGTCGCCTGACGGCCCGTCAGTTGCGTGCCTGGCGGCGCGTCGACTTCCCGGTGCCCGGCCGGAAGCCGTGCTTGACCAGCCGGGCCTCGGTGAGCTCGTCGGCACTGGTGACCGTGAAGTACAGGCTGAGCACCAACGCGAGACCGATCGCGGCGAGCACGTAGCCGACCGGGATCGGCGTGAGCAGCGTCAGCGCCAGGAAACCGACGACGAGCCACGGCAACGCCTCGACGACGATGCGCAACGCGAAGCGCCACAACCAGTTCCGGCTGGTCGTGTCGTGCAGGACCCAGTCGCGGTACCGGTCGGGCAGGCGTCCGCCGAAGGTGTAGCGCAGCCACTGGAGCAGGTTCGGTCGCTGGATGGCCATGACTGTGGGTACCCGGCGTGGCCGCGTCTAGTTCCCGAGCTCTCCGGTTTCGGTGATCTGCCGGGCGAGGGCCCGCAGCTTCACGTTGCGTGACTGGGACTGTTCGCGCAGCAGGTCGAACGCCTGTTCCTCGGTGATCTTCCGCCGCTCCATGAGGATGCCCAGCGCCTCGCCGATGTCCTGCCGCGTGTCCATCGCGTCGCGCAGGTGCGCCTCGTTCCGCGCGCTGGCGAACGCGACCGCGGCGTGCGACGCCAGCAGCCAGCCGACGTGCTCGGTCCGCTCACCGAACGCGTCGGGTCGCGACGAGTAGAGGTTCAGGGCGCCGAGGTTCTCGTCCTCGGTGAACAGCCAGAAGCCCATCGCGCTGCCGATGCCCAGGCCGCGGGCCGCCGGGGCGTACCGGGGCCACCGGTCACCCGCCTCCGCCATGTTCGCGATACGGAAGACCTGCTCCTCCTCGATGGTCGCGTTCAGGCACGGACCCTCGCCGAGCTCGGCCTGCAGCCGGTCGGAACTGCGCGCCAGTTCATGGCTGGCCGCGAGCGTGCTGACCTTCCCTTGCCGGACGACGAGGATGCCGGCCGACTCGCATCCGTCCACGAGGGCGACGGCGTGCTCGACCACGCGGTCGAGCGTCTGCTGGACGCCGGGCTGCGCGAGGAGATCCCGCGCCATGTCCGCCAGTGCGGCGGCAAGACCCCGGGGATCCGTCGTCGGATGTGCCACGTCGTCCTTCCTGCTCGACGTTCCCACCCACCGGCATCCATCGTGCCACGCGGCCCGGCGACCTGGAGAGCAGCGGAAACCCGCGTATCAGCCCTCCCGGAGGAAGCCTGCCACGACCGGTGCCGTCACGGCCGGCTCGACCGTGTGGCGCTCGCCGCCGGGCACCTCGACATGCCGCGCGTTCGGCAGCGCCGCCGCCGTCCTGACCGCCTGGCGCGCCAGCACCGGCCAGGTCAGCGCACCGTTGACGACCAGCGTCGGCGTCGTCAGGCCCGCCGGCGGGGTGGCGCCGGTGGTGATGGTCGAGTCGTACACGACGCTCTGCGCGATGGCCTCCAGTGCCGGGAACATCGGCGAGCGCCGGATCTGCGCCACGATCTCGCGCGGCAACCCGATCGCCTCGAGCTGGAACAGCTCGACCGCGTCACCCGGGCGGCCGCTGTCGACCAGCTCCGCGAGGCGGCCGGGCAGGTCGGTCGCGTTCCCCTCACCGAACGGATAGGGCGGCTCGTACGCGACGATCCGGCCGATGGCCGACCCCCGCGCGGCCGCGTACAGCCCGAGTATCGCGCCGGAGGAGAAGCCGAACACGTGCGCGGTGCCGCCGACCTCGGCGATCAGCGCGTCCAGGTCCTCGACCTCGCGGTCGATCGACCACGGCTTCGTGTTGCCGCTGTCGCCGCGGGCGCGGCGGTCGTAGGTGACGACGGTGAAGTCGCCGGCCAGCTCCTTGGCCAGCGGCGCGAGCGTCGGGCGCTCGTTGAACGCGCCCGCGATGAAGACGATCGCCGGGCCGGCGCCCGCCCGGTCGTAGGCGATGGTGGTGCCGTCGGCGGAGATGAGTGTGTTCATGACCCACCGACGAACCGGGTCGCGGCGGATCGACACCGCGGCGTGCTCGGATACATCAGCCCAGCCTAACGACAAGGCCGCCGCGAGCCGGCTGGCTCGCGGCGGCCTCGAAGTCGTGGCCGCTCAGCTGGTCACGGCGCCCGTGCGCAAGGCGGCCACCGCGGCCGGTACCGAGTCGTAGCGGGGCAGCTTGTCGACCAGCCCGAGCACCTCGAGCGGCCGCAGGACGGGCCGGGTGTTGGCCACGATCGCCCACGCCCTGTTGTCCAGCTTCGCCCGGCGGTCGGTGTCGGTGAGCACCGTCAGGCCGGCGGCGGCGAGAAAGTCGACCCGGCTGAGGTCGACGACCATGCCCTGGCCCGCGTCGAGATGGTCGTCGACGCACATGCGCAGGGCGCGCGCGGTAAGCAGGTCGATGGCACCGATGACATGAGCCACGATCGGCTGATCGGCTCGCGCCTCCACATCGATGTCGAATACGTGGTCCGTCAGTGACGCACTGTCACCGGGACCTCTAGGGAGCGGCGCAGCGAAGTCGCTGCTGCTCCACAGGGGAATGTCGTGCACGACGTACGCCTCTTCTCGTTGTCGACGAGTAGCAGGAGTACACGAGCGCACAAAAGAAAGTAAAGGACGCAATGCTGCACCAAAACGCCGTTCACTGCTGAGGCACGCTCTGCCTCCAACAACGGCTGGTTGCTCAACCGCGCATCTTAACCGTAGGCGCCCCGGCGTCACATCACAAGTCTGGAGGGTCGGCGCGAAGGCCATTGAGGGACAACGCGAAAGCGGTGTGTAGTCGTCCAATGAGGACTAGTCGGCGCCGTCCGCGGCGGCCTGGTCGGCGTCCGCGAGTGCCCTGACCACGCCCGCGACCGCATCCGGGTGACCGAGCGGCAGGGGCGCGCCGACCCGGTCCCGGTCACCACCGGTGGTGCGTGCGACGACGCGCGCGGTGACCGCCGCCGGCGTGTCGGGCGCCGGATCCACGAGCAGGACCGAGCGCACCACGTCGTCGAACTGGCCGGCCAGCGCGACCGCGGCCGGGCACGCGTCGCCACCTGCGACGATGTCCACCCGGGTCTGGCGGTCGGCCAACGTCTCCAGCACGTCCTCGATGTCCTCCACCGAGTCGCGGCTCGCCGGCACCCGGCACCAGGCGATCTGGTGACTCGCCGCCAGCTCGTGCCAGGTGGCGGGCAGGTCCGCGTGCTTCGCGGCCCCGCTGGGGTCGATGACCACCAACGCCGGGCCGAGCTCCGGGCCGGACCACACCACCGGCGGCCCGACGGCGCGCGGCCCCTCGTCGTCGAACTGGCGCACCTGTCCTCACCTCGTCTCCCGGACCACCTCGGTGGCCGTCTTGTCCGTCCGGACGCCGGCGAACCGGGGATGGCGCAACCGGCCCGCCCGCGTCCACTCCGCGAACCCGACCCGCACCACGAGCTCCGGCCGCACCCACTGCACGGCCGGCTCGGTGACCTCGTCGGCGAACGGGCACCGCGGCTGCCGGATGTCGTCCATCCGCGCGCGCAGCGCGCGCAGCATGGCGCGGTCGTAGCCGGTGCCGACCTTGCCCGCGTACCGCAGCCGGTCTCCCTCGTGATACCCGATCAGCAGCGCGCCGAACCCCACGCGCGAACCCTGTGGCGCGGTGAACCCGCCGACCACGAAGTCCTGGTCGCGCACGCAGTCGAACGAGAGCCAGTCGGTCGACAGGCCCGGCTTGTACACCGAGTCCGCCCGCTTGGCGATCACGCCGTCCCAGCCCTGCTCGCGGGCGTGCCGGAAGTACACCTCGCCGTGGTGTGCCCAGTGGTCGGAGTAGCGCAGCGGGTCGTGGAAGTGAAAGGCGTTGCGCAGCAAGCACTTCCGCTCGCGCAGCGGCTGGCCGGTGAGCCGCGTGCCGTCCAGCGACAGCAGGTCGAACAGGTAGTAGAAGACGGGAACGGGAGGCGGGCGGCCACCGGGGCGGTCCAAACGCGCACGCAGCCGCCTGCGGCTCGTGGCCCGGCCCTCGAAGGCGACGACCTCGCCGTCGGCGACGAACCGGGTCCGGCCGAGCTCCGCGAGCGCGGTCACCAGCTCGGGGAACCGGTCGTCGAGCCGGCCGCGGTCGGTCGACCACAGCTCCGGGTGCCGGCCGTCGCGAACCGACAGCACGCGCAACCCGTCGAGCTTGCGTTCGAAGACCCAGTGCTCGTCGGAGAACCGGTGGTGGGTAGGCGTGGCGAGCATCGGCGGTAGCCAGCCGTTCATCTGTGCGGCCTCCCCAGGGCGGAAACCTGCGTCCTACCCATTGGCCGAGATCACAAAACGTCTCCGGGGCGCCCGGTTGAAACCGTTTTCCCGGGCGCGGCCCTCAGACGGGGTCGGCGGAGCGGATGCCGGGGATCCGGCCGCCGCGGAACGCGTCCACGAACAGCCGGTGGTCGTCGCGGGTGCGTTCGGCGTACTCCAGCGCGAACCTCGTCAGCTCGCGGACGAACCCGTCCTCGTCCTCGATCACCCCGGAGATCGCGTCCTCCACCTGGAAGTCGACCAGCGACTGCTCGGAGTCCTCGTCCGACACGCAGTGCATCTTCGCGGTGGCCCGGCCGAGGTAGTCGAGCACGGGGTCCATCTCCTGCGGCTCGGTGAGCTCCGACCAGTCCAGGTCACCCGCGTACGGCGACAGCTCGGCCACCACGAACCCGGTGCCGTCGATCTCGGTGTGGCCGAGCCACGGGTCCGCGTGCGCCTGCAGCGCGCGCTGCGAGACGGCGGTGCGGTGCCCCTCGTGCCTGAAGTAGGAGCGGATCCGCTTCTCCTCGACGATCCGGCTCGGCGCGGCCACGTTGCCCTGCTTCATCGACAGCACCACGTCGTTGTCCAGCGCCTGGTTGAAGCCCTCGATGAGCACGGTGTAGGCGGGCAGGCCCGCGCTGCCGATGCCGAACCCGCTGCGCCCGGCCACGTCCTTGATCGTGTACGCGACGCCCTGGTAGCGCTTGGCCGCCGGGATCGTCTCGAGGTACCGCTCGAAGGCCGACATCACGGCCGCGCGCTCGTCGTCGTCGAGTCGGCGCAGCCCCGGCCCG
>NZ_DATBKY010000264.1:0-159377 GCF_036555685.1 Actinophytocola sp.
CCAAGCCCACGAAGGCGAAGAACCGCGACGCGCTTGTCGACGGCGCCCCGCCACCCCCGCCCCCGAACACCGGCGGCGACGACGGGGGGAGTGACCCGGGCACTACCGACCCCGGCACCCCTTCGGACAGTCCACCGGCGAGCGATCCGCCGCCGGACAACCCGCCGGCGAGCGATCCGCCCTCGGACAACCCGCCGGCGAGCGATCCGCCGCCGGACAACCCGCCACCGAGCGACCCACCCCCGGACAACCCGCCACCGAGCGACCCGCCGGCGAACCAGGATCCGCCTCCGGCAGACCCGCCGTCCGGCGAGCCGCCGCCGAGTGAGGGTGCCTGATGAGCGATCTCGGTGCGCCGCCGCCGCGGCCGAGCACGGCCCGGCTCTCGATGCCGCCGATGGCCGCGCTCGAGGAGCTCTCCCGGCCGATGGTCATCACGTTCTCGTTCTGGTGCTGGATCCTCGGCAGCCTGCTGGCTGGCGCCACGGGCGCCCTCGCGGCGACGAAGGTCGACGCCATGCGCACGGAGTTCGCCCGCATCGCGCGCGACCGGGACGCCGATGCCGCGAAGTCCACGATCGACAGCGTCGCGTCCGCGTCGGTGCTGATCGTGATCGGCACCGGGGTGCTGCTGGCGGTGCTGGGCCTGCTGCTCGCGTTCGCCATGCGGACGGCCCGCGGCTGGGCGCGCCTGTTCCTGACGGTGCTCGCGATCATCGGCGTGGGCTACGCCGCGGTGGTCGTCTCCGCGCTGACCGACCCGATGCTGGAGGACCTGCGCACGCTCGTGACCGCGGGCCTGCTCGCGTACACGGTGCTCGTCGTCGTGGCCGCGGTCTGGATGTACCTGCCCGGGTCGAACGCCTGGTTCCGCCGTCCGAAGGGAAAGTAGGCGCTCAGGCCAGCCGCGCGCGGACGGCCTTGGGCAGCGTCGCGACGACGCGCTCCCACGAGTGCTCGACCATCTCGGCGATCTCGTCGCCGGGGACGCTCCCGTCGAGGACGACGGTGTTCCAGTGCCGCTTGTTGGTGTGGTAGCCGGGCATGACGGCGGGGAACTGGGCGCGGAGCTCGAGCGCCAGGGAAGGCTCGCACTTGAGCGTCACCCGCGGCGGATCGCCGGCGGGCTGCATGATCGCGAACACCTTGCCGGCGACCTTGTACACGTTGACATCCGGCCCGAAGGGGTGATCCAGCGCCGACTCGGGCAGCCCGAGGGCGACCCGCTCCACGTCCTCCGGTGTCATGCCCTCGACCCTATCCGGCGGCGGACGCGCGACGGCCTCTCCGTTCGGCCCGGGGTATGAGGCGGCGCAGGGTGTAACCGGTGCCGGCCGGGTCCAGCGGCTTGGTCGCCTGCTTGAACAGGTACTCGGCGCGCTCGTAGGACAGGCGGCGGCGGCCGGTTTCCGGGCACAGGTCCGCGCCGGGCGGGGTGCGGGAGGGGGCCGGACGGCGCTCGGACAGGAAGAGCGGGCCTCGGGTGCGGCCGGCGACCAGCCGGGGGAGCAGCCGCGCCGTCTCCGCCCGCCAGGCCACCCAGTCCCCACCACCGGTACGGGCCCGGCGGTCGTCCCAGTCCACGTCCTCCACGTTCAGCGACAGCACGACGCGCGCCGGCACGGCCGACTCGTGCACCAGCCGCCACAGCACTCGCTCCCGCAGCGGCACCTCCGGGCGGTTCCACAGCTCCGCGAGCCACGCGTGGTCGAGCGGCTCGGCGCGCGCCGGCGCCGACGCCCGGCGGTCCACATCGGACGCCAGGTCCACGGACGCCCACGCGCCGAACGACCGCACGGCCGCGCGGTGCCGGTTCCACGTCGCCGCCGCGGCCGAGCCCCATGCCGTCGTGAACACGCGCGCCACGTCGGCCGCGGTCAGCGTGGCGAGTGGTCGCCGGTCGCCGAGGGCCAGGCGCAGGCGGCGCATCGTCTGGCCGTACGCGCGTGCCGTCGCGGTGTCCAGTTCGGACCGGGCGAGGAACGACGCGGCCGCTTCGGCGAGGGTGACGCCCGAGTCGCCGGCCGGCAGGGACGCCGCCCGGCGCAACAGGAACGCGCGCTCGGCGGCGTTGCGGGTCAGCGCGGCGGCGCGCTCGAACTCCAGCCGCGCCTGCGCGTACCGGCCGAGCCGCACGAGCAGGTCGCCGCGCACCCCGGGCAGCAGGTGGTAGTCGCGCAGAGCCGGGTCACCGGCGAGCTCGTCGACGAGTGCCAGCCCGGCCACCGGCCCCCGCGCGTTCCCCACCGCGACCGCGCGGTTTAGCCGGACGATCGGCGTCGGCAGCTGGTGGACGAGCCCGTCGTAGAGGGTCGCGATCTGCGCCCAGTCGGTCTCCTCGGCGGTGCGGGCCTGCGCGTGGCACACCGCGATCGCCGCCTGCAGCACGTACGGACCGGGCCGCCCGCCGAGCTCGCGTGCCCGCAGCATCGCGGTGAACCCGCGGCGGATCAGCAGCTGGTCCCAGCGCCCCCGGTTCTGCTCGTGCAGCTGGACCGGCTCGCCCGACGGGCCGGCCCGCGCGGCCGAGCGGGACTCCTGGATCTCCATCAGCGCGACGAGCCCGTGCACCTCGGGCTCGCCCGGTGCCAGCTCGGCGAGCAACCGGCCCAGCCGCAACGCCTCCAGCGTGAGGCCCGGCCGCATGAGGTCGTCCCCGGACGTGGCCGAGTAGCCCTCGTTGAAGATCAGGTAGACGACCTCGAGCACCGACGACAGCCGCCCGGCCAGCTCGGCCGCGTCCGGCAGCTCGAACGGCACGCCCGCCGCGGCGAGCGTGCGCTTCGCGTCGGCGATCCGCTGGGCGACGCGCGCCTCGGTGGTGAGGTACGCGCGGGCGATCTCCGCCGCGGTCAGGCCGCCGACCAGCCGCAGCGTCATGGCCACCCGGGCCTCGGTGGGCAGCACCGGGTGGCAGGACATGAAGATCAGCCGCAGGACGTCGTCCGGCTCGTCGTGGGCCTGCTGCGCCTCGCGGGCGAGCTCGGCCTGCTTGCGCTCCAGTCGTTGCGCGCGCCGCAGGTGGTCGATCGCGCGGCGCTTGGCGATGGCCGTGAGCCAGGCGCCCGGGTTGTCCGGGACGCCTGACTCCGGCCACTGCTCCAGTGCCGCGACGAGCGCGTCCTGCGCGAGCTCCTCGGCCAGGCCGACGTCGCGCACCAGCCGCGTCAGCCCGGCGATGATCCGGGCCGACTCGAGCTTCCAGACGGCCTCGATCGTGCCGTCGGTCGAGCCACCGCTCCGGCTGGTGTCCGGCACGTGCTAGTCCGCCGGCCCGAAGACCTGGTGGATCAGGCTCTCGCCGTCGCCGACGATGCCGCGGAAGCGGCGGGCGAGCTCGAGCGCCTCCTCCTTGGACCGCACCTCGACGAGCGCGAAGCCGCCGACGGCCTCCTTCGCCTCGGTGTACGGGCCGTCGGTCACGGTGATCTCGCCGCCGGACGAGATCATCCGTGTGCCGCCGGGTTCGAGGCCGCCGGTGGCCAGCAGCACGCCGGCCGCCGCCGTCTCCTGGATGAACTCGGCCATCTCCGCCTGGAGCTTCTCGTCGGGGTTCTGGTCGCCGCCCTTGGCCAGCATCAGGTAACGCATGGGCCTTCTCCTTCTCGTCGTGGCTCTTGCCTGTGCATCGGCGTCGAACGGGGCGGTGTGACAGGGAATGCGCTCGTTCCCTGTCACATCGCGGGATCGACGCGTCAGCGACACCGGCCAACAGGAAGGCGCCGACATGACCACCACCCACACCCCCGCGGCCACCACGACGACCCGGGTCCCGACCCGCACGCTGCTCGGCTGCGTCGCGGTCGCCGGCCCGCTGTGGGCGGTCCTCTCCGTGGCACAGGCGGCCACCCGCGAGGGCTTCGACATCACGCGCCACCCGCTGAGCGCGCTCGCCAACGGCTCACCGGGCTGGCTGCAGGTCGCGAACTTCATCGTCGCCGGCGTGCTGACGGTCGCCGGCGCGAGCGGGCTCCGCCGGGTCCTGCACGGCACTCGCGGCGGTACCTGGGCGCCCCGGCTGGTCCGCGGCTACGGCCTCGCGATGATCGCCGCCGGGCTCCTGCGGATGGACCCGGGTGCCGGGTTCCCCGCCGGCACGCCGGACACGGTGCCGACGTCGATGAGCTGGCACAGCTACGGCCACATGGCCGCCGGCACCGTCGCGTTCGCGTGCCTGATCACCGCCTGCTACGTCCTGGGCAGCCACTACCGCCGCGCCGGGAACCGCCGCGACGCCGCGCTGTCCCGCAGCGCCGGCACCGCGCTGCTCGCCGGCGACCTGTGGGCGTCCGGCGGCGGCACGGCCGGCTCGCTGACGCTGGCCGTCGGCGCGATCGCAGCCATGGTCTGGATCTCCGTGGTGGCGGCCCGGTACCGCCGCGCCGCGCGCTAGCCTGCGGTGAGTGACGACGATCAAGCTCGGCTTCGCCCTGTCCCAGTACGGTCCACTGGGGCAGGGCGGTTCGCTTGCCCGCTTCGCCAGGACGTCGTGAGTGGCGGGCGGCTCCTGCCCGGGTTCGGCCTCGGCTGGTCGCCCGACGAGTACACGGCCACCGGCGTGCCGTGGCGCGGTCGAGGGCGCGGCTCGACGAGTCGGTCGACGCTCTCGAGGCACTGTGGACGCCGAACCCGGCCGGGTGCCGGGGACACGTGCCGACGGTGCCGAGTCGCATGTGGACCTCCGGCCGGTACCGCGGCCGCGGCCGCCGATCCACCCCGGCGGCACGCGCGAAGCGGCGCTGCGGCGGATCGGCCGCCGCGCCGACGGCTGGCTGCCCGGCGTGCTGGTGCCACACCGGCGGCCGCGCTGCGCGGCCGGCGCGAGGTGATCCAGGAGGCCGCCGTCGCGACCGGGCGTGGGGATGCCGACCTCCCCGCGGTGCTGCGCCTCAACCTCGTCCCCGGGACGACCGCGGACCGGCCGCCGACGAGCTGCGCGAGCTGGCCGCGGAGACCGGCATCGTCGACGTTCGCCGGCCTGATGCACGTCGCGGCCGAAGTGGACGGTGCGCTACGCATCGTCGCCGAGCTGCTCGAGCGGCCGGGCGGCGAGTGAGTGGCGCGGTGCGGAACTCACGGCCAGCCCGCGCCCGGCACGTCCACGTCGATCGCGACGACCTGGCCGGAGCCGGGCTCGACCATCTCCGTCTCGGTCATGCCACGCCACCGCGCGGCGACCGCGAACAGCGTCGTCCCGTGTGGACCACCCAGCACGCACGCGAACCCGCCGCGGTCCAGCTCGATCCGCGCGAGCTCGGCGCCGCCCTCGGCGATCCGCGCGCAGCACCGGTTCGGCACGTCGGCGTACCAGACGGTGCCGTCCGCGTCGAGGCAGATGCCGTCCGGGGTGCCGACGCCGAGGTCGGCCCAGACACGCCGGTTCGCGAGCCCGCCGTCCGCCTCGATGTCGAACGCGACCAGCGCGTGCCCGTGCGAGTCGGCGACGATCAGCGTGCCGTTGTCCGGAGTGACCGCCATGCCGTTGGGAAACGCGATGCCGCCGCCCACCTCGCGGACCGAGCCGTCCGGCGTGACCAGGTGGACCGCGCCCGGCCGGACCTCACCGGGCGTGGCCGGGTCGTAGCCGACGCTGTCGATGTAGGCGTTGCCCCGGCCGTCCACCACGATGTCGTTCCAGCCCGCCCGGCCCAGCTCCGCGTGCGTGGCGAGCGACCCGTCCGGCTCGCGGCGCAGCAGCAGCCCGCGGGCGGCGTCCACGACGAGCAGCCGGCCGTCGGGCGCCCACGCGGTGCACAGCGGCAGCGCTGCCACCTTGGCGACGACCTCGGCGCCGCCGTCGTCGTCGAGGGCCAGGACCTCGCCCGCGGTCCAGTCGGAGACGTACAACCGTCCGTCATGCCAGCGCGGCGACTCGAGCAGGCCGCGCCCGGTGAGCAGAGTCCGAATCTCGTTCATGCCCCCTACACGAGCGGCCGCGTCCCGGATCGACAGCCACCGCTTCAGATCGTGAACGGGAGGGCGTGGACGATGCGGGTGCCGAGGTCGGTGTCGCCCTCGATGGTCACCTCCGGCAGCCGTTCGGCCACGGGACCGCGGCCACCCGCCAGGCGGCTGAGCAGGGTCGAGGACAGCCGCAGCGTCGTCGTCGCCGGACCCGGCAGCTCGTCGACGAGCGAGGCGCGGCCCGCGACCAGGACGTGCCAGGTGCCGCGGATCGGACCGGTCAGCTCGACCGTCACGCCCGCGCCCTCCGGGGCGGCCGCCTTCTTGCCGACGAGGTAGCCGAGGGCGCCGATGATCTCGGCGAACGCCAGCTCCGCACCCGGGCCGTCCTCGTGGCCGGCTACGCCGACGGCCTCGCGGATGTCCTGCTCGTGCATCCAGCAGTCGAACAGCCGGATCCGCATGAACCGGCCGAAGGTGGCCTGGCCGGCCGGCGTCCACGACGGCGCGTCGAAGTCCGCCTGCGTCATGGCCTCCAGGGCCTTCCGGCGCGTCGCGGTGATGTCGCGGAACCGCTCGAGCATGCGTTCCGGGCTCTCCGCACGCAGCCCCTGGACCCAGAGCTCGTTCGCCGCGCCGATGTCGTTGCGCACGTGGGGGAGCGCGCGCACATCGGTGGCGCACGGCGGCGGCGCCTGCCCGTCGAGCGCGCACTCGGTGCCGATGATGTGTGAGACGTTGTCCCGCACGGTCCATTCGGGCAACGCGGTCGGCCACTCCCACTGCTCCGGACGAAGCGAGGTCAGCAGGTCGTCGATGGCCGACCACTCGGCCACGAGGGCGGGGACGACGGCATCCTTCTCGATCACGAGACACTCCCGAGGTCGATCACTTCGCCACGGTTCACGCTGACCCAGTCGCGGCCGCGCAGGTAGGGCCGCAGCGTGTCGGCGATCAGCGCCTGGTCGGCCGGCGCCTTGGGCCGCTGCAGCTCGTAGACGTGCGGGAACTCGGCCATGCCGGTCACGACCTGCCACAGCCGCACGGCGTCCGCCCCGGCCGGCGGGTCGACGAGCACCGGGCCGAACACGCAGTGGCCGCCGGGCAGGAACAGCGTCGGCACGCCGAACCCGCCCGCGTCGATGACCCGCTGGTGGTCGGCCCGGACCTCGTCGTGGGTCGTCTCGTCGGCGAGCGCGGCGTCGAGCAGCTCCGGCTCGACCCCGATGCCGGCGAGGAGCTTCCGTGCCACGTCCGGGTCGTGCGGCTTGCCGCCCTCGGCGTGCAGCAGCCGGCCGGTCGCGGCGTACCAGGCGTCGAGCAGGTCCATGCTCCGCCTGCGGAGCACGGCGCCGATCCGCATCAGCGACCAGCCGTAGGACCACGCGCGCTCCCAGGGGTGCTTCTTGCCCTCGAACCGGTTGACCTCCTCCAGGCTGAAGAATCTCCAGTGGACGGTCAGGTCGAGCTCGTCGCGCACGTTCCGGATCCACCGTGCGGTCTGGTAGGCGAAGGGACACATGGGATCGAAGTGGAAGTCGACGGTCACTCCGACGGTCACGCTGCCTCCCGGACGTTCGTGGTGATCATCGCGCGCAGCCCCGCGGTGATCTCGGCCGCCGGTGCGCCGGAGACCTTGGCGAGCAGGATCAGCCCCTGGATCTGGGCGAGGATCATGTGTGCGAGCGTCGCCGGCGTGACGCCGTCGTGGAGGGCGCCCGCGTCGGCGGCCGCCCGGCAGGCATCCGCGAGCCGTGCCTCCCAGCGCGCGAAGACCCCGGCGACGTGCGCGCGCAGCTCGTCGTCCGTTGTGGACAGTTCGGCGGCGAGGTTGCCGAACGGGCAGCCGACGACGCGGCCGAACCTCTTCTCGAAGCCGGTCTGGATCTGCGTCACGGCGTCGGCGACCGCGAACAGGCGCTCGGCGGGGGAGCCGTCCGCCGCCAGGCGCCGCTCCAGCTCGCCCGCGTGCAGGTCGACGACCGCCTTCGCGAGGTCCGCCTTCGACGGGAAGAAGTGGTAGAAGCTGCCCTTCCGCACGTCGGCCGCCGTGCAGAGGTCCGCGATGCCCACGGACTGGTAGCTGCGGGTGAGGAACAGCCGCGCGGCCGACCGGACGATCCGGTCCCGTGTCTGCATGCACCGGGACGCTAGCGGCGAGTTGACCGGTCAGTCAAGTGTGCGGCACCGGGATGTGGGTAGTGCTGTGGGCATGATTGCGGTGTTCGACGTGGATGGCACGCTGGTCGACACGAACTACCACCACGCCGTCGCGTGGTTCCGGGCGTTCCGCCGGGTCGGCGTGACCGTGCCGGTCTGGCGGATCCACCGGTCGATCGGCATGGGCGGCGACCGGCTCGTGGCGGCCGTCGCCGGCGACGAGGTCGAGGCCGAGCACGGCGACCGGGTGCGTGAGCTGTGGGCCTCGGCCTTCGCGCCGATGCTCACCGAGGTCACTCTGCTGGCCGGCGCCCGCGACCTGCTGCTGGCGTTCCGCGAGCGTGGCGACACGGTCGTGCTGGCGAGCTCCGGCAAGCCCGAGCACATCGACCACTACCTCGACCTGCTCGACGCGCGCTCGATCGTGCAGGCGTGGACGACCGCGGAGGACGTGGACGCCAGCAAGCCCGCGGCCGACCTGCTCGAGGTCGCGCTCGACAAGGTGAAGGGCGACGGCGACGAGGTCGTGACCATCGGCGACTCCGTCTGGGACTGCCAGGCCGCGGAGCGGCTCGGCGTCCCGACGGTCGGCGTGCGCACCGGCGGCTTCGGTACCGAGGAGCTCGTCGAGGCCGGCGCCGCGGTCGTCTACGAGGATCTCCCGGAGGTACAGGCGAACCTGGACAAGCTGCCGACGGCCCGCCCGAAACGCTAGTCCGCCAGCAGCTCCTGCAGCTCGTCGATGGCCGCGGCCAGCTCGTCGGCGTAGCGGTCCATCTGCTCGGCCACGCTGCGTGGGGTGCTCAGGTAGATGTTGAGCCGCTCGGGCAGCAGCACGTACGCGACGCCGATGCACTGCGGGCTCGTCGAGCCGAAACCGAAGTACTGGATGTCGACCGACGGCACCGCGCTCGTGCTCAGGTAGTCGTCGCGCATGACGAGCCAGCCGGGGCTCTCGTACAGCGCGAGGTCCCCGGGTAGACCGCGGCGCTTCCCGATCAGCTGCAGCTCCCAAAGGTGCTGCTCGGGCGCGTCGCCGGCCTGGCACTCCTTGGCCCGGGCCACGTGTGCGGCGGCCGCCGCCCGCAACGCCGCCCGCCGCGTCTCCCGGTCCGCGGCCGGGTCCTCCATCGCGGACACGAACGTCAGCACCTCGGGCGTGACGACCCGCATCGCCTCGGTCCGGCCGTGCCGGAAGTGGCGGGTGGCGATCGACTCGTACGTGGCGCCGGTCAGCCCCTTCGCGCGGCGGTGCGCGAGCTGGTAGGCCATCTGCACGAAGGCGTCCGGCGACACGCCGAGCGCCTTCGCCCGGCTCGAGCCGAAGTCCGGGAACGACAGCGCTCGGGTCGCGGTCGCGTCGGCGTAGGCGGCGAACGACTCGCCGGCCGCGCGCACGGTTGCGCGCAGCTCGTCGTCGAGCGTGAACTCGATCGGCGTCACCTCGGGCAGCCCGCGGACGGCCGGCCGGGTGAGCGGGCCGAACAGGGTGCCGACGAAGCTGAGGATCGTGGTGCCGTCCAGCCCGCAGTGCTCGACGTTGATCCCTGCCGCGCCGTCCGGGAACACGATCAGCGAGAACGACTTGTCGAACCACCGGTTGCCGCTGTCGCCGTGCAGCAGGTGGTCGCACGCCTGCTGGGTGCCGGCGGGGGAGTCGTGCTCGAGGCACAGGCAGAACAGCGCGGCCTCGATCTCGTCGAGCGCGGCCGCGTTGCCGGGATGGGCGTCGAGGAGCGCCTGCCGCGAGGCCGCCCACTGCGCGCGGGCCATCGTGGTGAGATGCCCGGCCGAGGTCGACGGGTCGTCGGTCACCGGTGCGGTCTTCATCAGCGTCTGCAGCGCGGCGGCAAGGTCCTCGCGGTCGTAGGGCCGCCCGTCCTGGTCGAACACGTCGAGCCGGTATGGCGTGCTGCGGTGGAACACGACGATGTGCCGCGCGGTCGAGGGGCCGGGGTGCGCCTCGCTGTAGGGCGCGCGGACGGTGTCCTGCGCGGCGCCGGGGATCCGGGTGGTGGAGAACAGGAACTTGTTCTGCACCATGGACTGCGGCCGCCCGCGCGTCGTGGCCGGCGGGATCTCCTCGGCGTCGAGCCGCAGCTTGTAGTCCGCGGCCGCGGCGATGAGCCCGGCCGCGCGCGTCACCTGGTCCTCGCCGGAGTCGTGGAACAGGAAGAAGAAGTTGGCGTTGAGCGCGATCCGGTCGCGGCGGCCGAGGTAGCGGGTGGCCCAGAAGTCGTCGAGCCAGCTCGCCACGTCCGGGCGCCGGTCGTAGCGCTCGAGCTCGGCCTGTAGCTCGTGGGCGGGGCTTGCCGGTGCGAGGAACTCGGCCACGGCCCGCTCGGTCTGCGCGCGCTGCTCGGCGGTGAGCAGCGGGGCCGACCACTCCAGGAACCGGCGGCAGGTGTCGGTCAGTGCCGGGACCGGCACCCGTGGCAGGTGCTCCTCGTTGCCGAAGGTGCGCTCGCTGGTCGTCACTGGTGTCCTCGTCGGTCGGTGGGTCGGGAAAGGTGCAGCTGGGCACAGAGCCAGCCGTCGAGCTCCTGCTCGCTCGGTTCGAAGCCGTTCGCGCGGACGGCGTCGAGGAGCTGCTCCTGCTCCTGCGCCGAGGCGAACCGGCGCTGCTTGAACAGGCCTTCGACGCCGACGGTCTCGTAGCCGAGGGTGGCGAGGCTGTCGGCGATCGGCGTGTAGGAGAACATGCGCAGCACGAAGTGCGCCATCGAGGGCCGGCGTCCGCCGGGCAGGTCGGCGAGGCGGGCGATGGTCCGCTCGGAGACGTAGCCGATGCAGCCGGTGGAGACGACGAGGTCCGCCTGGGCCAGCACGGCGCTCTGCTCCGGCGTCGGGTCGTCGTTCTCCAGGTCCGCGCGGACGGCCTCGTCGAGGAAGCCGGCCTCGCGCGCGTACGCGAGCGCGGGCGCGGCGACGTCGAGCCCGATGAACCGCACGTCGTGGGACTTCGCGAGCGCGCGGTCGCGGGCGAGCAGCCCCGCGCGGTCGAGGTCCGCGGCCTCCTCGCCGGTGTAATGCGCGTAGAGGTCGTCCATGGTCGCGTCGCACCGGTAGAGCGCGGCGTTGACGCCGTACGAGCAGCCCACGTCCAGCACGGTCGGGTTGGCGCGCTCCTCGATCAGCTTGGCGAAGTACGGCTTCGCGAGCTGCGGCAGGTGGTAGTCCACCTCGCGCAGCGCGGTGAAGAACGGGCGTGGGTCCGGCGCGGTATACACCTCGTCGAAGGAAACCTTGCCGGTCGAGTCGAATGGCACGGGCCGGCCTCCTTGTCAGTCGAGCAGCTGGTCGCCGCGGACGGCGTCCGCCGCGCGGTGCTCGTCCAGCACGCGACCGAACAGCTGGCGGGTGCGCTCGGCGCTGCCGAGCACGCCGGGGCGCTCGCTGTAGGCGAAGATCGCGGTGTGCCGGGCGTGCTCGCCGCGCACGGTGCTGACGCGGTGCAGCGAGTAGCGGCCGCGGAACAGCTGCAGGTCGCCCGGCCGCAGCTCCAGCCGCCGGACCAGGCGCTCGCCGCGGCCGGCCAGCACGGCGGCCACGTCGGCGAAGTTCTCCGACTCGGCGGAGCGGATGTTCGGGCAGTACTCGAAGACGCCGCCCGCCGCCGCCGGTCGGGTCAGCATGCTGACGGTGAACTCGTTGGTGTCGAAGTGCCACGGGTGCGCGCGGCCCGGCGCGATCACGTTCAGCGTGAGCGCGGACAGCGGGTCGGCGAGCTCGTGCAGTGCGGGCAGTGCGAAGCAGTCGGCGACGAACCGCTGGAACACCGGGCTGGCGTAGAGCCGCTGGATGATCGCGGTGGCCGGGATGTGGTCGCGCGCCACGAACGCGTTGCCACGCTCCATGATCACCCGGCCCGGGTGGTCCTCGGGCAACGGGGTGTCGAGCGCGATGTTGTACGCGTTGACCCGCTCGATCCGCGTGTGCGCGAGCGGGGCGATCTCCGCGCACTCACGCTCGAGCTCGCCACGCAGCTCCGGCCGGATGAAGTCGGGGAGCACGCAGCAGCCGTGCCCGGCCAGTTCGTCGCGGGTGCGGGCGACCACCGCGCGCCAGGCGGGCCCGTCGGGGTCGGAGAGCGGGTAGCGGTCGGTGTCGACCATGCGGTCCGCGGACACGGTTCCCGAGGTGCTCATGAGTTCCTTTCGTCACCGGAAATCGTGGCACAACGCGATCGTCTTTCCCGACGCCGGTGACTCAACCCACACACTCGGTAACCGCCCGAGGATTGATCGACTCCGATCCGGGGCATACCGGTTCGGCAACCCTCCGCGTTTCTGACGGCAGAAGGGCCGCGCATAGTGGATCATGACCGCATGGCACACCGGAATCCGGGGCGGCTCGCCGTCGAGGTCATCGCCGCGACGTTCGTCGTGGCGGGTGTCCTCGGGCTGGGTACGGGCGTCGGGGCCCCGCTGACCGCCGACGGAGCCGTCCATCTCGCCCTCGGGTTCACCGGGCTCGCGGCGGCCCGGACCACCCGCGGGGCGCGGGGCTTCCTGATCGCGGGCGGTGTCGTGTTCTTCCTGTGGCACTACGGCGGCGCGGTCGTGCTGACCGACGGGGCCGCGCCCGTCTCGCTGTCGTCGGTGAACGACTGGCTGAACCTCTGGCTCGCGGTCAGCATGATCGCGCTGGCCTGCCTGGTCGGCGACCGCACACGCCCGGTCCCCGCGACGGACGGCCGCGGCGTGGAGCTGTCCGTGTCGTGGCGCGAGGTCCGTGCTCCGGCGGCGCTGCCGAGCGCACGGCCGCGCCGGCCGCGCCCGCCCGCGGGCAGCCGCCCGCCCGCGCCGGGCCGGGGACCGTACGTCCACGGGTTCTGACGCCGATCATCCACAGTGGACAAGCCGGCCGGCGGGCGGTACCGGCGGCAGGTCGGACAGCGTCTTCACCTCGTCGGACATCGCGGCGCTGAGCCGGCGCAGCAGGACCTGGATCTCGTCGTCGGTCCACCCGTGGCCCGCGATCACGTCGGTCAGCTCGAAGAACGTCGACGACAGCTCGTCGCGGGTGCGCTGGTATCCCGCCAGCGCCTCGTGCTCGGGCAGGTCGCCCGCGATGGCCGCGAACAGCGCGCGCGCCAGCAGCTCCGCGTCGCGCAGCGCGTCGGTCTGGCCGTGGGCGGTCAGCGGGTCCTTGAAGTACCCCGCGTCGCCGACCAGCGCCCACCCCTCGCCCCACGACCGCCGGACACGGCCGCGGCTGCCGGTGAACGTACGGAGCGCGGCCGGCGCGGCCGCGGCGGCCAGCCGTTCCGCGAGCGGCGGGGACGACTCGGCCACGATGCGGGTCAGCGTCTCGCGGCCGCCCCGGCCGATCCGCCGCGGCGACGCGCTCACGTACACGCACGCCTGCCCGCCGTTGGTCGGCACCACGCCGGACGCCGCGTCGCGGCGGAAGTTCCACTCGTAGCCGTCGGTCTCGAGGCCGGTCCAGTGCCCGTAGGTCACGGCCGCCACCGACGAGCCGATCCGTTCGACCGGCGCCCGGACCCGTTCGGCCACCGTGGACCGGATGCCGTCCGCGCCGACGACGAACCGGGCCCGGGCCCGGAACACCTCACCGGTGCGCGTGCGGCCCACGACGCCGTCGACCCGCCCGCGCTCGTCGCGGCTCACGTCGGCGACCGCGACGCCGAACCGGACGTCCGCACCGGCCGCGGCGGCCGCGTCCACCAGGATCGGGTCGAGCACCGTGCGCCGCGGCGCGTAGAGGGCGGCCACGCCGAGCGACGGCTTCACGGCGACCGGCACGACGTCGTCCGCGTAACGGAAGGTCGTGCGGTACACCGGCGGCGTGCCGGCCGCGACTACCGCGTCGAGCAGTCCCCACCGGGAGAGCTGCAACACCCCGCCGCGCATCAGCGCATGGGTCGACATCGTGTCGGCGCCGAGGCGGCCCCGGTCGACGAGCAGCACGCGCAGCCCGAACCGGGCGAGCAGCAGCGCGGTGGCCGCGCCGGCGACGCGGGCCCCGACGATCACGGCGTCGTAGGCGGGTCTCTCATGTTCGCGCATGGGTGGTCTCCAGGTGGAGCTGTGCGGGATCGCCGGAGCGTGGCCCGCAGATGTGGTCGGCGATGTCGGCCGCGTCGCGGCCGACCCCGCCGATGAGGTGCGAGCTGCGCCGGTGCTGGAAGCGCTGGCCGAGCACGTACAGGCCCGGCACGCCGGTGCGGCCGCGGTGGTGGCGGATCTCGCCGTGGTCGTCGAGCACGGGGATCCGCAGCCACGGATAGACCCGGCGGTAGCCGGTGGCCCAGACGACGGAGCGGACGCCGGCGGTGCGCAGGTCGAGCTCCTCGATCGGGTGCGACAGGCGGACGGATCGGGTCCGGGTGGGCTCGCCGACCTCGCCGCGCAACCCGACCGCGTCCACGTACCGGTCGATGCGTTCGAGCAGGCGGTGCAGCCGGCGGTCCGCGGTGCCGACGGTGACCGGCAGGTCGGGCGAGAGCCGCACCCGGTGGCCGTCGACGCCGCGCACCCGGCCTGCGAGCCGGACCCCGGCGGCGGCGAGCGTGGCGAGGTCGAGCGGACGCCGGCCGGTCCTGCCGACCAGCTGTGCCGACGGCTCGCGGCGCGCGCGGGCCGGGTCGGGCATCTCGTCGATCGTCCGGTCGAGCACGCCGAGGCGCTCGAGCCACCAGTAGATGTCCATGCCGCGGTAGCTGCGCGGCATGCGGGTGTGGCCGCCCACGGCGAGCGTCACGTCCCGCCCGGCGGCACGCAGCTCCTCGGCGAGCTGCGCCCCGGTCGCCGACGCGCCGACCACGAGGACGCCACCCGCCGGCAGCGAGCCGGGGTCGCGGTAGTCCCCGGGCGTGGCCTGGTGTACCGCCGCGGCCATGTTCCGGCTCATCGCCGGGACCGCGGGCCGGTCGCACCAGCCGGTGGCGACGACGACGTTCGCGGCGCGTCGCACACCGTGCGCGGTGGCGACCTCGAACCCGCCGGCGCGCAGGCGCAGCGTCTCGACGCCGGCGTGCTCCTCGACGGGTGCGCCGAACGACCGGGCGTAGTCCTCGAGATCGGTCGTGAACGCGCCGGCCGCGGCGAAGCCGTCCGGGTCGGGGCCGCGGTAGGGCCGGCCGGGCAGCGCGTTCATCCAGTTCGGGGTCAGCAGGCGCAGGGAGTCCCACCTGCCCCGCCAGCGCTCGCCCACGCGGCCGTGTTCGAGCACCACGTGGTCGCGCCCGCGGTCGGTGAGGCACCGGCTGGCGGCGAGGCCCGCCTGGCCCGCACCGATGACGACGGTGTCGGTGGTGGACAAGGGAAACTCCTTGCTCGAGGGGTTCCGCCGGGCCGGATCGGACCGGCCGGCCCGGCGGGTGACCGGGAGCCGTCAGCCGGCGTCGACGTCGATCGACACGGGCACGCCGGCCGTGACGACGTCGTAGACGGCCGAGCGGCGGCGGGACTGCTCGACGACCTTGCGCAGCTTCGCCGGGTCGTCGCCGCGGAGCACGAAGCTGACCCGGATGCCCTGGTAGCCGTTGCGCACCTGGTCGTCGAGCCCGAGGATGCCCATCAGGTCGATGTCCCCTTCGACGGTCGACGTGACCTCCGTGAGGTTCACCCCGCGGGCGGCGGCGATGTTCGCGATGCCCGCGGCCAGGCACGCGGCCAGCGCGTGCAGCACGTACTCCACCGGCGTCGGACCCTGGTCCGAGCCGACCAGCACCGGCGGGTGGTCGGCGTCGAACGTGAACGGCTCCCGGTGCGCCATCTCCTGCTTGGCGCCGTGGAAGTCGTGGATCGTCGATCTGTTGTGCGTTCCGCTGACCCAGCGGTTGCTGGCCCGGAACTGGAACTTCGCGATCTCGGGGTCGCCCTTGACCGCGTCGAGCGTGGCGAACAGGGTCGCCGTGTCGACGCCGTTGCGGAGTGTGTTCTCGGTGGTGGTCATCTGACTATCTCCTTCGACTACGGGGTTTCGAGGCTCGCCGACGAGGCGGGCCGGGCACATCCGTGCCCACCACGGATTCGGTGCTTCGGTGGCCGGCACGGATGGTGCGAACCGGGCGCACACTGATGGGCGTGACGCGGTTCGGCTCACGCGCGTCGCCCGTAGGTGACGGCCTCGACGACGGGCGGCGGGGCGATCTCGTAGAGCGTCTCGTCGGGAAGCACTCCCAGCGCGTCGTTGACCGTGGCGAACGCGAGGCGCGCGGCGACGAACACGGTGATCGCGAGGATCTGCGCGTCGTCGTAGCCGGCGTCGCGCAGCGGCTGCAGGTCGCCCGCCTCGGTGCCGTTGGGGTCGGCGGTCATCGCGCGTGCCCACCTGGCGAGCGCGCGCTCGGCCGGGTCCAGCGCCGAGTCGTCGCCGCGCAGCACGCCCTCGGCGGCCCCGACGCCCGCGGCGTTCGCGAGTTTCATGCCCCATACCAGCGAGCAGTACGCGTCGCGGACCGTCGACGCGCAGGCGACCACCAGGACGGCCCGCTGCCGGAAGCTCAGCGACGCGGCCTTGGCGGCCGCGCCCATGAGCCCGAACAATCCTGTGTGGAGGTCCGGCTGGTGGCTCCACAGCCGGGACACGTTCATCACGTAGCCGACGTTGTCGGCGTCGCGGCCGCGCATGTGGTCGGTGGGTTCGGCGGTGGCGAGGAAGCTCGCGGTCTCGGTCGTCGTCATGCGGCGAAACTACGAACGCGGCGGCTTCCGGCGCGTCGGCGCGTGCACGCAACTTCCGGCTCGCGAGGCGCGGCGGGGTGTCGGGTTGCGCGTAGCGGTCAGGCGCGGGAAAGCAGCCGCGCGACGGCGGCGGCGCGGGCGGCCTTGCCCTGGATGCCGAGCTTCGCGTACGTGTTGTGCAGGTGCCGCTCGACCGTCCGCACGCTGAGCGTCAGGGTCCGCGCGATCGCCGCGTTGTCTTGCCCCTCGGCCGCGAGCCGGAGCACGTCGAGCTCGCGCGCGGAGAGCACGGATGCCGCGGCGGCGGCCGCCGGCGTGCGCGGGGCACGGCGTTCCGGTGCGAGGAACCCGCCCACCTCGTCGATGAACACCCGCCACGCCGGTTCGTCGCCCAGCACGATGTGGTTCGCGCTCTCCAGCACCACCAGGCGCGCCCCGGCGATGCCCGAGGCGAGGAACCTGCTCTCCTCGAAGTCGTTCATCCGGTCGCCCCGCGAGTGCAGCACGAGGGTCGGGATGTCCAGCTGCGGCAACAGGTCCACCACGTTGGAGACCTTGCGTTGCCGGCGGCCGTTGAGCGCGTTCTCCGCCGAGGTGGACACGCGCTGCAGCTCGTCGAGCCAGGACATCTGCTCCTCGGTGGCGCCGGGGATCATCAACGACGTGAACACCCGGCGGAACGCGGAGTCCGGCCGTGCCCAGCCGACCTTGATCAGCCGCTCGAACGTCTCGTCCAGCTCGAGGTCGTCGGGTGTCGGATCGCGGAACGCGGCCGCGTAGCTGCCGTAGAACAGCAGCCGGGAGACCCGCTCCGGATGCCGCACCGCGTAGGCGATCGAGGGCGGGCCACCCTGGGACATCCCCATCAGCGCGAACCGGTCGAGCCCGGCGTCGTCGACCACGGCCTCGATGTCCGCGATCTGCGCCTCCAGGCCGAAGTTCTCGACCTCCCAGTCGGAGAGCCCGTACCCGCGCTCGTCGTACCGCACGACCGTGGCGATCTCGCCCAGGTCGGCGAGGAAGTGCCGCCATACCGGGCTCTGCCAGTCGTGCTGTAGGTGGCTGAGCCAGCAGGTCGCGATGACGAGCGGCGGCCCCGACCCGTGCCGCGCGTACGCGATCCGGGTGCCGTCGGCGGACCGGCAGAACCGCAGCTCCTGCGGCGGCTGGCCGGTACCGCGGCTCGTCCCTGCCACGTGGCGAATCGTACCTACCAGGAGCGATTACCGTCAGCACGCCGCGGGGCGCCAATTACCGTTGCCTTGTGCCACCGGCCGGGCACGTTGCGTAGGACCGGCAATTCCTGAGAACTGTCTGTGGGTTCGCTGAGAAATCGCCCAACAAATGTCGTTTGTAAGGCTGGTGTCAAGCCTTGGCGTGATGCTACGGTAAAGCAATCGGAATGGCTCGGAACGGCATTAATCAGGCGTTCGCCGTCCTACCCGACAAATCGCCGGACATTCGATATAAGAATGGCGGCGAAATGGTTGTGTTTCGCTAACGAATGCGATCCCGCGCTACCTTTCCCGAGTTGCCGGCCTAACCTCGCGGACGCAATTTACCCATACCGTGCCCGGGGACATCCGCGCGCCTGGGGTGGTACGCGCACGTCCGCCGGACCCGCTCATGTCAATGGCGAGGTAGGAATGGTTGCGTTCAGTAAAGGTGCGGTGGCAGCGTCCACCCTCACTCTCGTCGCGCTCGGCCTCGCGGCCTGTGGCAACAGCGGCGACCACACCTCTTCCGGCGGCAGCGGTGGTGGCCAGGGCGGCAGCTACGGCTACAACCAGACCGCCAACGTCAACGCCACCGGCAGGCCCGTGACCGGTGGCACGTTACGCATCGTCGGCAACGCCGACGTCGACCATCTGGACACCGCGTCCGCGTATTACACGACGAGCTACTCGCTCGAGCGCACCTTCACCCGCCAGCTGTTCAGCTATCCGGCCTCGACCGACAAGAACAAGGCGCTGCAGCCGGCACCGGACATCGCGACCGAAATGCCGACAAAAGACAACGGCGGCGTCAGCGCCGACGGGAAGACCTACACGATTCACCTGCGGCCGGACGTCGAGTGGAACACGAAACCGGCCCGGCCGGTCACCGCGCAGGATTTCGTGCTCGGGTTCAAGCGGCTGTGCAACCCGACCCAGAACTCGGTGGGCGCGCCCGGCTACTACGAGAACACGATCGCGGGAATGAAGGACTACTGCGCGGCGTTCGCCAAGGTCCGCCAGGACGTCCAGTCGTTCCGGAAGTTCATCACCACGCATGACCTCAGCGGCATCGAGGCCGTCGATGCGAACACGCTGAAGTTCACCCTGCTCGCGCCGGCCGGCGACTTCGTCAACATCCTCGCCGAGCCGTTCTCCTCGGCCGCGCCGGTGGAGTACCTGAACTACCTGCCCGACGACGCGAACTTCCGCCAGCACACGATCTCCGACGGCCCGTACGCGATCACCAAGTACGTGCCCGGCCAGTCCTACGTGCTCGAGCGGAACCCGGCGTGGCAGCAGAGCTCCGACCCGCTGCGCCACCAGTACGTCCAAACCATCCAGGTCACGCTCGGCCCGGACGAGAACGGCGTGCAGCAGCAGATCGCGGCCGGCACGCAGGACCTCGAGTGGGACACCACCGTGCCCACCGCGAACGTGCCGCAGCTGAAGTCCGCGGCCGACGCCCGGCTAGGCATCTACCCGAACTACGACACGAACCCGTTCCTGGTGTTCAACCTGCAGAGCCCGAACAACGGCGGCGCGCTGGGCAAGGTGAAGGTCCGCCAGGCCCTCGAGTACGCCATCGACAAGGTGGCCATGGGCCAGATCTACGGCGGCCCCGCGCTGAACACGCCGCTCGGTCAGGTCATCCCGCCGGGCAACGTCGGCTACCAGAAGATCGACCCGTACGCCACGACGGACGGCAAGGGCGACCCCGCGAAGTGCAAGAGCATGCTCGCGGCCGCCGGCTACCCGCACGGCCTGACGCTCACCGACGTCTACCGCACCTCCGGCAAGCACCCGGACGTCTACCAGTCCGTGCAGGCCGACTTCGCCAAGTGCGGCATCAAGGTCGTCGGCAAGCCGTCCGCGGCGAGCGACTACTACGGCAAGTACCTGTCCGACCCGACCGCCGCGAAGAAGGGCGTCTGGGACATCTCCGAACCCGGCTGGGTTCCCGACTGGTACGGCGACAACGGCCGCGCGATCGTCGAGCCGCTGTTCGACGGCCGCACCTACGGCCCTGGCTCGACCGACTGGGGCGACTACAACAACGACCAGGTCAACGCCGACATCGACAAGGCGCTGGCGGCCACGAACAAGGCCGACGCGGACGCCGCCCTGCACGCCGCCGACGTGCAGATCATGAAGGACGCCCCGATCGTCCCGTTCCAGACCCAGTCCACCCCGTTGATGCGGTCGACCCGCGTGCACAACGCGATCTTCTGGCCGTTCTCCACGCAGTACGACTACACCAACGTCTGGCTGAGCCCGACGAGCTGAGCCGGCCATGACACTGCTGTCGGTAAGGGACCTGCGGGTCACGTTTCCCACCGCGGACGGCTACGTCCGGGCCGTCCGCGGCGTGTCCTTCGACGTCGATGCCGGGCAGACGCTGGGCATCGTCGGTGAGTCGGGTTCGGGGAAGACGGTCGCTACCCAGACCCTGCTCGGGCTCACCCGCGGCGCCGAGGTGAGCGGGGAGGCGCTGTTCGAGGGCCGGAACCTGTTGACCATGCGCCCGGATCAGCTGCGCGCCGTTCGGGGGGCGCGCATCTCGACGATCTTCCAGGACCCGCTGTCGAGCCTGCACCCGCTCTACCGGGTCGGCTGGCAGATCGTCGAGATGATCCGGGCGCACCGCGACATCGGCAAGGAGGCCGCCCGCCGGCGGGCGATCGAGCTGCTGGCCATGGTCGGCATCCCGCGGGCGCGGACGCGGGTGGACGACTACCCGCACCAGTTCTCCGGCGGGATGCGGCAGCGCGCGATGATCGCGATGGCGCTGGCGCTCGACCCGAAGCTCATCATCGCCGACGAGCCGACGACCGCGCTGGACGCCACCGTGCAGGCGCAGATCCTCGACCTGCTCGCCCGGCTGCGGGACGAGCTCGGCACGGCGCTGATCGTGATCACCCACGACCTCGGGGTGGTCGCCGACATCGCGGACGAGGTGCTGGTGATGTACGCCGGCAAGCTCGTGGAGGTCGCCGACCGCCGCACGGCGTACTACGAGCCGCACCACCCGTACACGAAGGGGCTGCTGGAGTCGATCCCGGGCGCGGCGGGCACGCATGGTGCGCTGCGGCCGATCCCGGGCCAGCCGCCCAGCCTCATCGCCGTGCCCAGCGGCTGCGCGTTCCACCCGCGCTGCCGCTACGTCATGGCCGAGTGCGTGACCGACGAGCCGGAACTGCGCGACATCGGCTCGCCCGCGCACCGTTCCGCGTGCTGGCTGCCCGCCTACCAGGTCGGACTCGATGAGGGAGGAGTCCGAAGTGGATGATCCGGACGTGTTGCTGCGCGTGGCCGGCGTCGTCAAGCACTTCCCGATCCGGCAGGGAATCGTGGTCAAGCACCAGATCGGCTCGGTGCGCGCGGTCGACGGCGTCAGCCTCGAGGTGCGGCGCGGTGAGACGCTGGGCATCGTCGGCGAGACCGGCTGCGGCAAGTCGACGCTGGCCCGCTGCATGACCCGGCTGCACCCGCTCACCGCCGGCACGGTGACGTTCGACGGCCAGGACATCACGAACCTGACCCGGCGGCGGCTGCGACCGGTCCGCCGCGAGATCCAGATGATCTTCCAGGACCCGTACGGCTCGCTGAACCCGCGCCGGCGGGTCGGCTCGATCATCGGCGACCCGTTCGCCATCCACGGGCTCGCCGACGGCCTCGAGCGCAAGCGCCGGGTCCAGGAGCTGATGGAGCTGGTGGGCCTCAACCCCGAGCACTACAACCGGTTCCCGGCCGAGTTCTCCGGCGGCCAGCGCCAGCGCATCGGGGTGGCCCGCGCGCTCGCGCTGCGGCCGAAGCTGATCGTCTGCGACGAGCCGGTGTCCGCGCTGGACGTGTCGATCCAGGCGCAGATCATCAACCTCCTGGCGGGCCTGCAGGGCGAGTTCGGGCTGACCTACGTGTTCATCGCGCACGACCTGTCCGTCGTGGAGCACGTGAGCGACCGCGTCGCGGTGATGTACCTCGGGAAGGTCGTGGAGCTGGCCGACGCGGCCGGGCTCTACGGCCACCCACGCCACCCGTACTCGGCCGCGCTGCTCTCCGCCGCCTCGGTGCCCGATCCCGACCTGGCCGACCGCCGCGAGCGGATCATCCTCACCGGCGACGTGCCGTCCCCGGTCGACCCGCCGGCCGGCTGCCGCTTCCACCCGCGCTGCCCCAAGGCGCGGGACCGGTGCGCCGCCGAGGAACCCGGGCTCGTCGTGCGGGCCGCGGACCCGCCGGCGCACCTGACCGCGTGCCACTTCCCGGTCGAGGCCGGGGAGAACCTGGCCCGGGCGTGAGGAGGCCGCATGTCCACGACCGACCGGCGCCCGGCCCTCGCGGTCGGCACCGAGGAGCCCGGGCAGCCGGTGGAGGGGCGCAGCCCCTGGCGGCTGGCGTGGGACCGGCTGCGCCACGACCGCGTCGCGGTCGTGTGCGCGGTGTTCATCGGCCTGCTCGTGCTCGTGGCCGTGCTCGCCGAGCCGATCAGCATGCTCGTCGGATACGGCCCCACACAACAGGATCGGACGGGCGGCATCACGACGGATGGCCTGCCGACGCCGCCGAGCCCGCACCACCTGCTCGGCACCGACAACCTCGGCCGGGACATCCTCGTCCGCATCGTCTACGGCAGCCAGGTCTCGCTGCTGGTCGGCGTCGGCGCCGCGGTCGCGGCCGTGGTGATCGGCGTGGTCGTCGGGCTGTGCGCCGGCTACCTCGGGCCGGCAGTGGACACGGTGCTGGCGCGGCTGATGGACGTGGTGCTGTCCTTCCCGTTCCTGCTGTTCGCGATCGCGCTGGTGACGGTGGCCGGGCCGAGCGAGCTGATCGAGATCGCGGTGATCGCGTTCTTCTCCTGGGCCGCGGTCGGGCGCATCGTGCGCGGCCAGACGCTCGCGATCCGGGAGAAGGAGTACGTCGAGGCCGCGCGCTCGCTCGGCGCGGGCGACGTGCGGATCATGTTCGTGGACGTGCTGCCGAACCTCGTCGCGCCGGTGATCGTCTACACGACACTGCTCATCCCGGTCTCGATCGTGTTCGAGGCGACGCTGTCCTACCTCGGCGTCGGGATCATCCCGCCGACCCCCAGCTGGGGCAACATGATCAGCGACTCGCAGAACTTCTACCAGGTGGCCTGGTGGTTCCTCGTGTTCCCCGGCCTCGCGCTGGTGCTGACGACGCTCGCGTTCAACCTGCTCGGCGACAGCGTCCGCGACGCGCTCGACCCGCGCACCGAGTTCCGGGGACGGTGAGCGATGGTCCGCTTCCTCGTCCGCCGCCTGCTGACCGGGATCCTCGTGATCTGGCTGATCAGCGTGATCGTGTTCGGGCTGTATTTCGTGGCCCCGCACAACGTCGCGACGCTGCTGCTCGGCAAGTTCGCCGCGCAGGACCAGCAACTGGTCGCGTCCGTCACCCACCAGCTCGGCCTGGACCAGCCGATCCGAGTCCAATATGGACACTTCGTCGTCCGGCTGCTGCACGGCGACCTCGGCTACTCCTACTACAGCCACCAGCCGGTGACCACGCTGCTCGCGCAGGCGCTGCCGGTGACCGCCTCGCTGGCGATCGGCGCCGCGATCATCTGGGTGACGCTCGGGGTGCTGATCGGAGTGCTGTCCGCGACCCGCCCGCGGAGCTTCCTCGACCGCGGCGCGACTCTGTTCGCGCTCACCGGGCTGTCCTTCCCGACGTTCGTGCTCGGCCTGCTCCTGCTGTACTTCCTGTTCTACCGGTTGCACGTGGCCGGCGTGGACTTCTTCCCGGGCGGAGGCTACGTCCCGCTGACGCAGGACCCGTGGCAGTGGGCGGTGCACCTGATCCTGCCGTGGATCACGCTCGCGGTCGCGACGATGGCCGTGTACGTGCGGCTCACCAGAGGCCAGCTCATCGAGACCCTCGGCGAGGACTACATCCGGACCGCGCGGGCGAAGGGGCTGCGCGAGAGCCGGGTGACCTACCGGCACGGCCTGCGCGCGGCGCTGATCCCGATCGCCACGCAGTTCGGCATCGACGTGGCCACCCTGCTGGGCGGCGTGATCGTCACCGAGCAGGTGTTCGGCCTGAACGGGCTCGGCCGGATGTCGGTCCAGGCGGTGACGAACTCCGACGAACCGGTCATCATCGCGATCGTCCTGCTGGCCGCCGTGTTCGTCGTCGCCGCCAACATCGTCGTGGACCTGCTCTACGCGGTCCTGGACCCGCGGATCCGGCTGTCCTGACCACGCGTGCCGTGGTGCTCGCGGGTTGGGATACTCGGCCCGTGGCAGAAGTTGGGCTGCGGTTCGTCGGGCACTCCACCGTGCGGATCGAGCTGGCGGACCGCGTGGTGCTGACCGACCCCGTGCTGACCAGGCGGGTGTCCGCGCTGACCCGGGTCGCGGGCACCTGCACGGCCGCCGACCGGGCCCGCGTTGACCTCGTGCTGCTCTCGCACCTGCACGGCGACCACCTGCACCTGCCGTCGTTGCGCCTGCTCGGCCCAGGCGTGCGGGTCGTCGTGCCGCGCGGCGCCGGCGGCTGGCTGCGCAGAAAGGGCATCCGGCGCGTCGAGGAGCTGGCGCCGGGGGAGGAGCTGGTGGAGGGCGGCCTGCGGGTCACCGGCGTACCGGCCGAGCACTCCGGGCACCGCTGGGGACCGCGCTCCACCCGAGGGCCCCAGGCCGTGGCGATGGGCCATCTCGTCACGGGTGCCGGAGTCACCGTCTACGCCGCCGGCGACACCGACCTGTTCCCCGGAATGGCCGACCTGCCCGACATCGACGTGGCGCTGCTGCCGGTCTGGGGCTGGGGCCCGACGCTCGGCCCGGGACACCTCACGCCCGCGCGCGCCGCCCGGGCGGTGGAGCTGCTGGCGCCGCGCGTGACCGTACCGGTGCACTGGGGCACGCTCGCCCTCGCAGGCCTCACCCGCGCACCGGGGAGGGCGGGCGCGCGGATGCGGCGGCTGCTCGTCGACCCGCCGCACGAGTTCGCCGCGGCCGTCGCCCGGCTCGGGCTCGACACGCGGGTCGCGGTCACCCCACCCGGCTGCGACGTCGAGCTGCCCGAGCTGGCCCCGGACAGTCCCGCATGAGCGCCTTCGACTGGGCGAACCCGCAGGCCATCGGGTATCCCGTGCTCGCGGGCGGCGTCCTGCTCGGGTCGCTCGTGCCGGTGGTACCAACCGGCGCGCTCGTCGGCGCCGCGGCGGCCATCGCGACGAGTTCCGGCCGGCTCGACCTGGTGCTGGTGATCCTCGTGGCCACGGTCGCCGCGCTCGCCGGCGACCTCGTGACCTTCGCCGCCGGACGGGGCGGCGCCGGTGTGCTGAGCCGCTTCTTCGAACGCCGCCACTCCGAGGAGCGGCTCGCGCACGCGCGCGCGACGTTCGAGAAGCGCGGCTGGCAGTTCATCGTGATCGGCCGGCTCATCCCCGCCGGCCGCATCCCGGCCCTGCTCGCTGCCGGCGCGCTGGCCTACCCGTGGCGGCGGCTCGTGCCGGTCGCCACGGCCGCGTGCCTGCTGTGGGCGCTCGGCTACGCCGCGCTCGGCGTGCTGAGCGGCGGCCTGTTCGACAACCCCGTGGTCGCCTCCCTGCTCGCGGCCGCACTGATCCTGCTGGTGACGGCGGTCAGCGCGCTCATCGCCCGCCGGCGCGAGCGAGCCCGCTCGGGCCGCTCGTCGCCCAGCCACGCCCAAAGGGAACGGGACGCGGCCCAGCCACGAGTACGTGCGGAACGGGACGGTAGCAACCCAAGGTGACCAGGAGAGTCGATTCCGGGGAGACGGAGCAGCGCCGGCTGCTGCGTCGCGGGCGGCTCGTGGCACGGCTGCTGCTCGTCTGGGTTCTCGTCGTGCTCGCGTTGCACCTCCTCGACCTGGCGCTCGAGGACTTCGCGATGCCGCACTGGTGGCAGCCGGTGGTCTTCGCCGCGCTGTACGGCCTGCTGACCGCCGTGGTCTGGCCGCTGGCGCTGCGGGTGGCGCTGCCGCTCGCGGTGTTCACCCTCGGGCTCGGCTCGTTCGTGCTGCTCGGCGGCGCGCTGCTGGCCCTCTCGTTCGTGGTGCCGGGCGTGCTCGTCGCGAACCTGCGCACGGCGGTCGTCGTGGTGCTGGTCGTGTCGGCGGTCGGCGCGGTCGTGAGCAGCGTGCTGGCGCTGGACGAGGACGAGCTGTTCTTCCGCCGCGCGGCCCGCCGCATGCGCCGGGGCGAGGGCGTCGGCGAGGAGGTCCCGCCCGGCGTCCTGCTGCTGCAGATCGACGGGCTGGGTTTCGACACCGTGCGCCGCGGGATCCGCGACGGGGACCTGCCGACGCTCGCGCGCTGGCTCGCCGAGGGCAGCCACGCGCTCACCGACTGGCACTGCGACTGGAGCTCGCAGACCGGGGCGAGCGTGTGCGCGCTGCTGCACGGGTCCAATGAGGACATTCTCGGCTTCCGGTGGTACGAGAAGGACCGGGACCACGTGATGGCGTGCGCGCACCCGGCCGACGCCGCGGAGATCGAGCGCCGGCACTCGAACGGGCGCGGCCTGCTCGCCGGTGGCGGGGCCGCGCGCGGTGGCCTCTTCAGCGGCGACGCCGACCACACGAGCCTGACGATGAGCCGGGTCCCGTTCCTCGCCCACCACAAGCGAACCGACGGCGTGGGCAGCGGCTACTACGCGTACTTCGCCAACCCGGCCAACCTGCTGCGCACGGCCGGCTCCGCGCTCGTCGACGTGCTCCGGGAGATCTCCGCGTCCACGCGCCAGCGCCGTGCCGGGGTGCAGCCGCGGGTCAAGCGTGGCGGCTTCTACCCGTTCGCCAGGGCGGGGACCACGGTCATCGCCCGCGATCTCGTCGTCTCCGCGATCATCGGCGACATGCTGGCCGGCCGCCCGGTCGTGTACGCGGACTTCCTCGGCTACGACGAGGTGGCCCACCACACCGGGATCGAGCGGTTCGACGCGCTGGCCGTCATCCGGGCCATCGACCAGCAGATCGGCCGGCTGCACCGGGCCGCCCGGCTCGCGCCGCGGCCCTACCGGCTCGTCGTGCTCTCCGACCACGGCGTGACCCAGGGCCAGGCGTTCACCGACCGGTTCGGCGAGTCGGTCGAGGCGCTCGTCGGCCGGTTGTGCGGCGCGGAGCCGGGGCCGCGGCGGCGCACGCGCCACAACCCGAAGCCGATCGGCGGCTGGCAGCTCAACGCGGCCATGGCCGCCGCCGCGGGTGCCGGACCGATCGCGCGCACGTTGCGGGCCCGGGCCGACCGCGCCCACGCCAGGCCGGAGCGCCACCGCGCGCCCGGCGGCGAGCCGGGCGCGGTGGCCAGGGCGGCGCCGGGCGTCGTGGTGGTCGTGTCCGGGCACGTGGCCATGGTGTCGTTCACCGAGCACGCCGGCCGGGTCGAGCTGGAGACCATCGAGCAGGAGTTTCCGGAGCTGCTGCCCGCGCTCGCCGACCATCCCGGCGTCGGCTTCGTCCTGGTGCGCAGCGCGAAGTCGGGCCCGATGGTGCTCGGCCGCGACGGGGCGCGCCGCCTCGCCGACGACTCGGTCACCGGCGCCGACCCGCTCGAGGGCTACGGCGAGCTGGCGGCCGACCTCATCCGCCGCACCGACGGCTTCCCGCACTGCCCGGACCTGCTGATCAACAGCCGCTACACGCCCGCCAGCGACGACGCGTCCCCGTTCGAGCCGCACGTCGGCTCGCACGGCGGGCTCGGCGGCGGCCAGTCCCGCGGCTTCCTGCTCTACCCCGCGGAGCTGCCCGGCCCCGGCAAGATCGTCGGCGCGGAGGAGCTGCACCGTGTCGTGCGCGGCTGGCTCACCCACCTCGGCCACCCCGAGCCCGCGGAACCGGACATCGCGTACAGCACGTAGTTAAGGCCAATTGATAAGTCTATTGTTAGTAGTTGTGGGACTCCGGAACGGCGAAGCGGCCGAGCTGGGTGCGGCGCTGCGCCTGTCGGTCGGCCGCATCACGCGGCGGCTGCGCCAGGCGCACGCGGTCGGCGACATCTCCCTGTCCGGCGTGTCGGTGCTGCACCGGCTCACCGAGGGCGCCGACTCACCGGGCTCGCTCGCAGAGCTGGAACACGTGCGGCCGCAGGCGATGGCGGCCACGCTCGCCGCGCTGGAGGAGCGCGGGCTCGTGGCGCGCGGCCAGGACGCCTCGGACGGCAGGCGAGCGGTCATGACGATCACCGAACGGGGGCGCGAGGTGCTGCGGGAACGTCGATCGGAGTCCGAGCAACGGCTGGCGAAGGTGCTCGGCGCCGAGTTCAGCCCGGCCGAGCGGCGCGCGCTCGCGGCCGTCCTGCCCCTGCTCGACAGGCTGGCGGAGAGGCTGTGAGCGAGCTTGCGAGCGAACCGTTGATCCTGAGCGAGCCTGCGAGCGAACGATTGATACAGGGCGACCGCGAGCGGCTCGACCGAGCCGGCGAGGGGGAGCCGTGAGCCGCGCGGAGCGGTTACGCGACCTGCCCATCGGCCCGAACTACAAGTGGATCGCCCTGTCCAACACCACGCTGGGCGTGCTGATCGCGACGATGGACGCCTCCATCGTGATCATCTCGCTCCCGGCGATCTTCCGCGGCATCGGCCTCGACCCGCTCGCGCCCGGCAACATCGGCTACCTGCTCTGGATGATCCTGGGCTACCTGCTGGTGTCGGCCGTGCTCGTGGTGGTCCTCGGCCGGCTCGGCGACATGTTCGGCCGGGTCCGGATCTACAACCTCGGGTTCCTCATCTTCGCGATCGCCTCGGTGGCGCTCTCGCTCGATCCCTTCTACGGCGGCGCGGGTGCGATGTGGCTGATCCTGTGGCGGATCGTCCAGGCGTTCGGCGGATCGATGCTGACCGCGAACTCGGCGGCGATCCTCACCGACGCCTTCCCCGCCCGGCAGCGCGGCATGGCGCTCGGCATCAACCAGATCACCGCCCTCGCCGGCCAGTTCCTCGGCCTGCTCGCCGGCGGCCTGCTCGCGGTGGTCCACTGGCGTGCGGTCTTCTGGGTCAGCGTGCCGATCAGCGTGGCCGGCACGATCTGGTCGTACCTGAGCCTGCGCGAGACCGCGTCCGGGCGGCGCAGCCGCATCGACTGGCTGGGCAACGTCACGTTCGCCGCCGGCGCGGGCGTCCTGCTGGCGGGCATCACGTACGGCATCCAGCCCTACGGCGGCAGCCCGACCGGCTGGGGCAACCCGATGGTGCTCGCCGGCGTGTTCGGCGGCCTCGCCCTGCTCGCGCTGTTCTGTTTCGTCGAGACGCGGGTCGCGGAGCCGATGTTCAACCTCGCGCTGTTCCGGGTGCGCGCGTTCGCGGCCGGCAACATCGCCGCGCTGCTGACCGCGATCGCCCGTGGCGGGCTGCAGTTCATGCTGATCATCTGGCTGCAGGGCATCTGGCTGCCGCTGCGCGGCTACGACTACGCGGACACACCGCTGTGGGCCGGCATCTTCATGCTGCCGCTGACGTTCGGGTTCCTGCTCGCCGGCCCGATCTCGGGCTACCTCTCCGACCGGTTCGGCGCCCGCCTGTTCTCCACCCTCGGTCTGTGCCTCGTGGCCTGCTCGTTCGTCGGGCTGCTCCTGCTGCCGACGGACTTCGACTACCTCACGTTCGCCGCGTTGTTGCTGCTCAGCGGGCTGGGGCAGGGGATGTTCTCCGCGCCGAACACGTCGTCGATCATGGGCTCGGTGCCGCCGGAACACCGCGGGGTGGCGTCGGGCATGCGCTCCACGTTCCAGAACTCCGGCACGGCGCTGTCCATCGGCGTGTTCTTCGCGCTGATGATCTCGGGGCTCGCGTCGTCCCTGCCGGCGACGCTGAGCAGCGGCCTGCAGGCGCACGGCGTGCCGGCCGAGACCGCGCACCACGTGGCGTCGTTACCGCCGGTCAGCACGCTGTTCGCGACGTTCCTCGGCAACAACCCGGTCGAGCACCTGCTGGGGCCGGCGGTATTGGGTGACCTGCCGGCCGCCCAGCGGGAGACGCTCACCGGCTACACGTTCTTCCCGCACCTGGTCTCCGAGCCGTTCCACCACGGGCTCGTGATCGTGTTCGGTGTGGCCGCCGCGATGGCCGTCGTCGCCGCGATCGCGTCCGCGCTACGCGGCGGTCACCGGGACACCGGGGAGGTCAGGGACGCTCTGGCATCGTCAGCCACAGGATCAGGTAGATGACGAACTGCGGCCCGGGCAGCAGGCAGGAGAGCACGAAGAGCAGCCGGACCGTGCTGGCCTTCCAGCCGTAACGGTCCGCGATCCCCGCGCACACGCCGGCGATCATCCGCCCGGTTCGGGGCCTGGACAAGGTCGTGGTCATGCTGTTCCGCCTCTCCGGAATCTCTACTTGTGGTCACCGCGGTTGGTGCGGTGTGTTCGGCAGCCACGCGGCTCGCACATCGCGGTCATGACTCGATCATCCAGTCGTGAGGGCCTGCTGACCTCGGTGATTCCCCTGATTCGTACCCTGACCTGCGCACCACCAAACGGTGCAACGTGTATACGGTATGCACTACGATGGCCAACATGTACACACTGACCAACCCGGCGACGGGCGACCTCGTCGAGGAAGTGCCGAACGCGACCGACGAGGAGATCCAGGCGGCCATCGAGCGCGTGCACACCGGGTACGCGTCGTGGCGGCAGCGATCGGTCGCGGAGCGCGCCAAGATCGTCTCCCGGGCGGCGGAGCTGTTCGCCGAGCGGGCCGACGAGCTGGCCGAGACCATGACCCTGGAGATGGGCAAGCGCGTCAACGAGGGCCGCGGCGAGATCGGCGTCGTGGTCGACATCTTCGACTACTACGCCGACAACGCCGCCGACCTGCTCGCCGACGAGCCCATGTCGGTCAAGGGCGGCGAGGCCGTCATCGTGAAGCAGCCGATCGGCGCGCTGCTCGGCGTCATGCCGTGGAACTTCCCGTGCTACCAGGTGGCCCGCTTCGTGGCGCCGAACCTGGTGCTCGGCAACACGATCGTGCTCAAGCACGCCTCGATCTGCCCGCGCTCGGCCGCGGCCATCGAGAAGGTGCTGCACGACGCCGGCGTACCCGACGACGTGTACGTCAACCTCTTCGCCTCGAGCAGGCAGATCCCGTCGATCATCGCCGACGACCGGATCGCCGGGGTGTCGCTCACCGGCAGCGAGAACGCGGGCATCGCGGTCGCGGCCGAGGCGGGCAAGCATCTCAAGCGGACGGTCCTGGAGCTCGGCGGGTCCGACCCGCTGCTCGTGCTCGACACCGACGACATCGACGAGACCGTGAAGGCCACGGCGACCTCCCGGATGCGCAACTGCGGCCAGTCCTGCAACGCCCCGAAGCGGATGATCGTGCTGGCCGACATCTACGACGACTACGTGGACCGGCTCGTGAAGCACGTGCCGGACCAGTTCGTGCCCGGCGACCCGGGCGACCCCAAGGTGAAGTTCGGGCCGCTGTCGTCGGTCTCCGCCGCGGACGAGGTGGCGGGACAGGTCGCGAAGGCGGTCGAGCAGGGCGCGACGCTGCGCACCGGCGGCAAGCGGGTCGACGGCCCGGGCGCGTTCCTCGAGCCGACCGTGCTGACCGACGTGACGCCGGAGATGGACGCCTATCGCGAGGAGATCTTCGGCCCCGTGATCGTCGTGTACCGCGCGGCGGACGACGACGAGGCCGTGGCGATCGCCAACGACAGCCCGTTCGGGCTCGGCGCGAGCGTGTGGGGCACCGACCCCGAGCGCAACCGCCGCGTGGCCGAGCGGATCGAGGCGGGCATGGTGTACCTCAACAGCGCGGGCGGCTCGCAGGCCGACCTGCCGTTCGGCGGCATCAAGCGCTCCGGCATCGGCCGCGAGCTCGGCCCGGCCGGCATCGAGGAGTTCATGAACAAGAAGGCGATCCGCCTGTAGCCGCGCCGCGGCGCACCCTATTGTCGCGCCGTGACGAAGTTGATCGACGCGCCGCGGCGCGTGCTCGCCGGCCTCGCCGTGCTGGCGGTGCTGGCGGTGGCGGTCGTGGTGCACTCGCTCACCGAGCGGGGCGTCGGGCCCGCACCGGGCTCGGCCCCCGCCGGCGAGTTCAGCGCCGAGCGCGCGATGGTCCACTTGACACGGTTCGCCGGGGAGCCGCGCCCGCTCGGCAGCCCGGCGAACGACCGCACGCTGGACTACCTCACCGGCGAGCTCCGGTCCGCCGGGCTGGACGTCGAGGTCCAGCACTCGGTCGGCGCCGAGGCGGGGGACGGGCTCGCCGCGTTCGGCAGGGTCGACAACATCGTCGCCACGCTGCGTGGCACGGATCCAACCGGGACGGTGCTCCTCGCCGCCCACCACGACTCGGTCGGGATGGGCCCGGGCGCGGCCGACGACGGCGCCGCGGTGGCCGCGCTGCTGGAGACCGTCCGCGCGCTGCGCACCGGCGACGCACCGCGCAACGACCTCGTGCTGCTGATCACCGACGGCGAGGAGGACGGGCTGCTCGGCGCGGACGCGTTCGTGCGCGAGCACCCGCTCGGCAGCCGGGGCGGGGTGGTGCTCAACTTCGAGGCGCGCGGCGTGCGTGGGCCGTCGCTGATGTTCGAGACGTCCCGGGACAACGCCGGCCTCGTCGACGTGTTCACCGACGCGGCGCCGCACCCCCGTGGCGACTCGTCGATGGTCGAGGTCTACCGGCTGCTGCCGAACAACACCGACTTCACGCCCCTGTCGGCGGGCGGCTTCGACGGGCTGAACTTCGCCTTCATCGAAGGCGCCGCCCGCTACCACACCGCCGGCGACTCGATCGCGAACCTGGACCGCGGGAGCCTGCAGCACCACGGCGAGAACATGCTGGCGCTCGCCCGCGCGCTGGGCGGCACGGACCTGCGGACGCTGCGGACCGACCACGACGACACGTACTTCCGGGTCCTGGGCGTGCCGGTCGGCTACCCGAACGGCCTGGTCTGGCCGCTCGCGGTGCTGGCCGTGCTCCTGGTGGGGCTGCTGACGTGGCTCGCCCGGCGGCGGGGCCTGGTGACGGTGCCGCGCGTGCTCGCCGGCGCGGCGTCGGCGCTGGTGCCGCTGGCGGTCGCGTTCGGTTTGGGGCAGCTGGTGTGGACGGTGCTGGTGTGGGTGCGGCCGGCCTACGAGAGCGCGGAGGGGCTGCTGCACCGGCCGGAGGCATACCACGTGGCGATGCTGCTGGCCGGTGTCGTGGCGCTGCTCGCCTGGTACCAGCTGCTGCGCAGGCGGCTCGGGCCCGCGGCGCTGGCGGTCGGCGGGCTGGCGTGGCCGGCGCTGCTCGCGGTGGCGTGCGCCGGGCTCGCCCCGGGTGCGTCGTTCCTGTTCGTCGTCCCGGTGTTGTTCGCCTCGGCGGGGTACCTCGTGGCGCTGCTGCTGGACCGTCCACTGTGGTCCGTGGCCGCGGTGGCGCTCGGGCTCGTCGTCGGTGCCGCGCTGCTCCTGTACTTCGGGTACATGGTGTTCGTCGCGGTCGGGCTGACGCTCGGCGGTGCCGGACCGGTGTTCGTCGTCCTCTTCGGACTGCTGGCGCTGCCGGTGGTCGAGCTGCTGGCGCCGTCCTCGCGCCGCGGGGCCGTGCTCGTGCCGTCGGTGGTGGCGGTCCTCGTCGTGGTGGCGGTGGCCGCCGGCGTGGTGATCGACCGGCCGGACGCGGAGCACCCGGCGGCGAGCCACCTCGCGTACGTGCTCGACGCCGACGAGGGCAAGGCGTACTGGGTGAGCGCGGACCGCGAGCCGGCCCGGTGGACCGCGCGGTACGTGCACGGGCGGGACACCCGCGGCCTGCCGGCCGGCTACGCGCGTGGAGACCTGTGGACGGGCGAGGCGCCCGCGCTCGACCTGGCCGGTCCACAGGTCGAGGTCCGGTCGCGCACCGCGGGCACGGTCACCTTCCGGGTCGCGTCCCGCCGGGCGGCGTCGCGGCTGACGCTCCGCCTGGACGCGCCGATCACGCGGGTCACGGCGACCGCGCCCGGCAGCGCCGCGGCAACCGTCGCGGTCGAGGGCACCCGCACGGGCACCTGGCCCGGTGAGATCCGCTTCCGCGACCTGCCGGCCGAGGGCGTCGAGCTGACCGTCCACACGAGAGCGACGCAGGTGACGGCCCTGGACGAGACCCGCGGGCTCGCCGACGTGCCGGGGTTCCGCCCGCGCCCGCCGGGCCTGACGGCCGCCCCGCGCGACGACGTCGACCTCCTGTCGGTGGGCCGTACCTACGACCTGGCGCGGTGACGAACCGGCGACACCGCCGTCATCGCGGACCCGCCGCATCCGGCGGCCGGCGCGCCGACCTCACCGATCGGCACCGCTAGCCGGTCGCGCCCACCGCGACCGGTTCCTGGCTCGAACCGAGGCGGAACGGGGCCGGGACCAGCAGCTCCACGTTCCGGTCCTCGACCTTGCCGCGGCGGCCGTCCTCGCCCGGAACCGGACGCGCGCGGGACTGCCAGTCGTTCCCGGCGAGCTCCCGGGCCAGCGAGGCGAGCGCGGCCGGGCTGTCCAGCCGGCCGTGGGCCGACGCGGGCGCGGCCATGTCCACGATCGTGCCGAAGATCGACAGCGTGCCGTCCCGGTTGTCCACCAGCTCGACCACCCGCGACTGCTGCGGCCAGTCGATGTGCGCGGCCGTGTTGACCTCCCAGAAGCCGCCGCCGCCCGGGGCCGGGTGCGGGAGGACCGTGTTGCGGTGGGTGTGCCCGTTGACCCACAGCACCACGTTCCGGAAGCGGTTCAGCATGGCGAGCATCTGGAAGCGCTCGACCCGTCCCTCGCCGGTCACGTTCGTCATCGTGTCGAGCGTGTGGTGGCTGAACAGCACGAACAGCCGGTCGCGGCAATGGTGGGTCACCTGGTTGCCCTGCGCGTCGACATAGCGGCTGCTGCCCGCGACCAGCTCGCGCTCGAGCCACGCGAACTGCTCTGCGTCGAGCGAACCGTCGGCGCCGCCGTTCTGGTTCACGGTGTCCAGCACGAGACCGCGCACCACGCCGCGATCGAAGGCGTAGTAGGCGTTCCCGGTCGCGAGGTTCCACCGGGAGAAGCCGTGCCCGCGCGGCGAGCCGCTGGTGTGGAAGTGCTCCCGGATGGTCTCCAGCCGGTTGACGAAGCGCCGGTCCGGATCGGGTGTGATCGTCCGCGACGGGCCGCTGAGCAGCGTGGCGATGGCCTGCGGGTCCATCGCGGCGAGCTTCAGCGCGAGCTGCACGACGTCGGTGCCCGGCGGCAGGTCGACGATCTTCTTGTTCCCGGTGGCCAGCAGGCCCAGCTCCGGGATCGGCGGGAAGTTGCCCTGGATCAGGCCGTCGTGGTTGCCGTACGCGGTGAGCCACGGCGTGTCCAGGCCGGTGGCGTGGAACGGGCGGCGGGCGGCGTCGAGCAACCCCGGCACGACCGGGTAGCCGAAGTTCGCGCGCGGCAGGTCGTCCTGCTTGCCCGGCGGGGTGCCGTCCGGATGCCAGTAGCGCACGTCGTAGCTGTCCTGATCGGACACGCCCTCGTAGCGCGACAGGTCCCCGGAGTCCGGCCGCACCCGGCGGCCGTCGAGCAGGTCGATGTACCAGCGCAGCTCGTTGAACTGGACGTTGTCGACGTTGTCGCCGGTGGCGATCGTGAACGACAGCGGCCGCCCGGTCACGGGCCCGCGCCGGACCAGGTTCATCGCGCGCACCATCGAGTCGCTGATCTGCGCGGACAGGAACTCGTGGGCCCGGTAGGCGGAGTCGAACGGCAGCAGGCCGGCGAGTGGCGAGTCGGGGTCGTTGTACCGGTCGAGGAACTCCACGCGCGCCGGTGACTGCGCGTCCATGGCGTGGATGTCGGTGAGCTGTCCGAACGCGAGCACCGCCCGGCCGTGCCGGTGCCTGCCGGCCGCGGACCGCAGCGCGGCGGGCAGCAGCTCGTCGCGGACCAGGTGCGGCTCACCGGGGCCGGGGACGATCGGCCGGTAGCCGCCGGCGCCCGGCTGGCCGAGCAGCAGCGTCCGGTCGAGAGTGGTGTGTTCGCCCGGATGGCCGCCGCGTCTCGGATCGGCCGCCCAGGCGTTGCCGACTCCGGCAGCGCCGGCTGCCGCGATCGCGCCGAATGCCCCGATTCGCAATGCGTTCCGCCGGTTCAGCTCCATGGAGCCGCCTCCGTCTCGCCTTTCGGAAATGGACCACGTGCATTGAACGCGGCACCGCTACCTCGGTCAAACCCGACTTTCGTGGGTGTTTGCCGTACACGCTCGCATGTCAGTGTTTTTGCACCGAAGATCGTCGCCGGTCCCCACTGGAGCCAAACAAATGCGCGCGAAAAGGAAGGCAACCGTGCTGACGGCAGCCGGCGTGGCGCTCGCCGCCCTCGGCATCGCGATCCCGCCGCTGGCCATGTCCGCGAGCGACCCGGACGTCGTGCTGCCCGCCGGAATTCCCGACGGCTACTACGACGCGGCCGAGGGCAAGACCGGTGCCGAGCTGCACGCGGCACTGCACGGCATCATCGGCAACGGCGAGCACCTCACCTATGACCAGGTGTGGGACGCGCTGAAGGTCACCGACGCGGACCCGGCGAACGCCGCGAACGTCGTGATGATCTACAGCGGCAAGGCGATGCCCGCGGACGCCAACGGCGGCGGGCAGGACCAGTGGAACCGCGAGCACACGTGGGCGAAGAGCCACGGCGACTTCGGTACCGACCCGGGCCCGGGCACCGACCTGTTCCACCTGCGGCCGTCCGCGGTCCCGGTCAACGAGACCCGCGGCAACCTTGACTTCGACGAAGGCGGCCAGGAGGTCCCGGACGCGCCGGGCAGCTTCGTCGACGGTGACTCGTTCGAGCCGCGCGACGCGGTGAAGGGCGACATCGCCCGCGGCATCATGTACATGGCCGTCCGCTACGACGGCGACGACGGGTTCGCCGATCTCGAGCCGAACGACCAGGTCGGCAACGACACGCAGCCGTTCATGGGCAAGCTCTCGGTGCTGCTGGCGTGGAATACGCAGGACCCGCCGGACGCGGCCGAGCAGGCCCGCAACGACGTGATCTTCGACCAGTACCAGCACAACCGGAACCCGTTCATCGACCATCCGGAGTACGCGGACGCGATCTGGTGATCTTCCCCTGACGGGACCAATCCGCTGACCTGGCTCCTCCGAATCCCGGGCACAACCGGGACGAGGGGGAGCCATGTCGCGTCGGGTCCACAGTAGAATCCTGCGTCCGGTGGGGCTGGTCTCGGCGCTCGCGCTCGGGCTCGTCGCGCCACTGGCCCTGCCGGCTTCGGCGGCGCAGTCGGACCGAGGAGGTGAGCGGCGGGTGTTCGGACCGGTCGAGGGCGACACGCTCTCGGTGATGTCGTTCAACCTCAAGTTCGCCTCGCCCGTCGGACCGAACTCGTGGCGCAAGCGCCGGCCGGTCATGGCCGAGCTGCTGCGTGCCGAGCTGCCGGCCGTGCTCGGCACGCAGGAGGGGCTGCACCGCCAGCTGCTCGACATCGAACACGACCTGCCCGACCACTACGACTGGGTCGGCGAGGGCCGCGCGGGCGGCACCGCGGACGAGCACTGCGCGATCTTCTTCGACACCCGCCGGCTGTCCGCAGTGGACTCCGGGAACTTCTGGCTGTCGGACACCCCGGACGTGCCCGGCTCGCGGTCGTGGGGCAACACGACCGTCCGCATGGCCACGTGGGTTCGCCTGCGGGACAGGCGAACCGGCACCGAGCTCGCCGTTCTGAACACCCACCTCGACAACGTCTCGGAGACCTCGCGGGTGCGCAGCGCCGAGCTGATCCGCGACCGGCTCAACGCGATCCCGGCCGGCCTCCCGGTGATCGTCACCGGCGACTTCAACGCCGTGGCCGGGCGGTCCGCCGCCTACTCGACCCTCGTCGAGGGCGCGCGCCTGACCGACACGTGGATCGCGGCCGCCGAGCACCGCGGCCCGTTGTTCGCGACCTGGCACGGCTATCACCCGCTGACCCCGGACGGCCCGCGGATCGACTGGATGTTCGTCCGCGGCGACCTGGCCGTCGCGGCCGCGGGCGTCAACACCTACTCCCGCGACGGCCAGTTCCCCTCCGACCACCTGCCGATCCAGGCGCTGCTCACGCCCCGCGTGGACCGGCTCAGCTGACCCCGGCCTCGACCGCGTCGTCGAGGAAACCGCCCGACTGGTGCTGCCAGAGCCGGGCGTACGTGCCCTCGCGCCGCAGCAGCTCCTCGTGCGTGCCCTGCTCGACGATCTCGCCGTGGTCGAGGACGACGAGCTGGTCCATGCGCGCGACCGTGCTCAGCCGGTGCGCCACCACGAGCGCGGTCCGGCCGTCCATGATCCGCCACAGGGCCTGCTGGACGAGGATCTCGCTCTCCGAGTCCAGCGCGCTGGTCGCCTCGTCCAGCAGCAGGATCGGCGCGTCGCGCAGGATCGCGCGGGCGAGCGCCACCCGCTGGCGCTGCCCGCCGGAGAGCTTCACGCCGCGCTCGCCGACGAGCGTGTCGAACCCGTCGGGCAGGACCTCCGCGAACTCGGTGACGTGCGCCGCCCGGGCCGCCTCGAGGATCTGCGCGTCGGTGGCGTCGGGCCGGGCGAACGCGATGTTCTCGCGCAGCGTCCGGTGGAACATGGCGGGATCCTGCGGCACGTACGCGATCAGCCCGCGCAGGTCCGCCTGGCGCAGCCGGGAGATGTCCTGGCCACCGATGCGGATCACGCCGGACTGGATGTCCATCATCCGCAGCAGCAGCTGGGTGAGCGTGGTCTTCCCGCCGCCGGACCGGCCGACGAGGCCGACCTTCGTGCCACCGGGCACGACCAGGTCGAGCCCGCGGAAGAGCGTCGGCGCGCCCGCGTGCGCGAAGTGCACCTGCTCGAAGCGGACGTCCGAGCCGGTCGCGCGCAGCGGCTCGGGCGACTCCGGGTCGAGCACGGTCGGGCCCTCGAGCAGCAGCTCGGTGAACTGGGCCGCCTCGGTGAGCGAGCTCTCCAGCCTGCGGTAGATCTGGTTGAACTCGAACATGATCCGCGTCGCGCTGCTGAAGTACGCGAACGTCACCACGATCGCCTCGACGCCGAGCCGCCCGCCGCCGAGGCCGACCGCGAGCAGCAGCCCGAGCGTGTTGGTCAGCACCGAGATCGGGGCGACCAGCATGTCGATGCGCAGGTTCGCGTAGTCCCAGGAGCGGATCGCGAGCCGGCGCTGCTCGGCCACCCGCGAGCGATGCTCGGCCGCCTCGCGCGGCTCCGCGGCGAACGCGCGCACGGTCGCCATGTTCATCAGGCTGTCGGCGACGTGGCCGGAGACCCGCGCGATCGCGGCCTCCCGCTCGTCCACGAGCTTCTGCCTGCGGCGGATGAGCGGCGCGATAACGAACCCGGTGACCGTGATCAGCGTGACCAGCGCGACGACGAGCATCGGATCGTAGCGCCAGAGGATCACCGAGGCGAATCCGAGCGGGACGATGCCGGCGATGACGTTGAACGCCATCGTGTCGACGAACTCCTCGAACCGGGCGGCGAAGCTCAGCACCCGCTTGGTGAGCGAGCCCGCGAAGTTCTCGTGGAAGAACACCGCGTCCTTGGCGAGCAGCTCGTTCATGCCGAGCACGTAGAGGCTCTCCATCCCGCGCCCGTCCGTCCGGTTCAGACAGTGGATGCCGATGCGCCACATCACCTCGGACGCCAGCATCAGCCCGGCGAAGCAGAGCACGGCCGGCAGCAGGATGGCGAGGTCGGGCTTCGCCCCGTTCGCGAGATCACCGGCCAGCTTCGCGACCACGAGGGGAGCGAGGTAGAGCATGCAGATGTTGCCGACCGCGGGACCCAGCAGCCCGGGGATCGCGACCAGCTTGCGTCGGGTGATTTCCTGCCAGTAGTAGCGCAGCGCCAGCACTACCGCCGACTTGCGTCTGGACACCGCGAAACACCCCCTCCGAGCACGCGGTGGCTGTCATGGTGCCGGACCCCTGCGGCGATGGCGATCGAATTTCCCGGCGCGAATGGTGGTGCGTCTACTGTGGACCCCGACGGAGACCGGCTCGGCGGCATCCGGCCGAGGATCTGGCCGTCCGCACTGACCTGGGGTAATGTCGCCGAACCGTGGCTGAGACGACGAACCGCCGGATCCTGGTGGCCGCGACACCCGAGGGTCCGCTGGCGGAGAAGCACTTCCGCATCGAGGACGGCGCCGTGCCGGAGCCGGGCGAGGGCGAGGTGCTCGTCCGCACCGTCCTGCTGTCGATCGACCCGGCCAACCGCGCGTGGCTGCAGGGCCGGACCTACCGTGACCAGGTGCTGCCCGGCGAGGTGATGGCCGGGCTCGTCGTGGGCGAGGTGGCCGCCGAGAACGGGACCGGCGTCCCGATCGGCACCTACGTCGTGGGCGACGGCGGCTGGGCGGAGTACTCGGTGCTGCCGGCCGGGCGGGTGCGGCAGATCGAGCCGGCCGGGGACCTCGCGTATCACCTCGGCGTGTTCGGGCCGACCGGGCTGACCGCCTACTTCGGACTGTTCGACGTCGGCCGGCCCGCGGCGGGAGAGACCGTCCTCGTGTCCGCGGCCGCCGGGGCCACCGGCAGCGTGGTCGGCCAGCTGGCCCGGATCCACGGCTGCCGGGTCGTCGGCGTGACCGGCTCGGCGGCGAAGAACCAGGTGCTCACGACGCGCCTCGGCTTCGACGCGGCGATCGACCACCGCAGCCCCACGTTCGCCGACGACCTCAGGCACGCGTGCCCGAACGGGGTCGACGTGTACTTCGACAACGTCGGCGGGCACGTGCTCGACTCGGCGCTGCGCCGGATGAACACGCACGGCCGCATCGTGTGCTGCGGCGCGGTGTCCCAGTACGACACCGGCACCCCGGCCCCGGGCCCGGCCGGGGTGCCCGGCCTGGTGGTCACCAAGCGGCTGCGCATGGAGGGCCTGCTCGTGTTCGACTACACGCAGCGGTTCGGCGAGGCCGTCGCGGCGCTGGCCGGGTGGTTGCGCGCGGGCGAGCTGGTGGAGCTGCACGACATCGTCGAGGGCCTGGCGAACGCACCGCGCGCGCTCATCGGCATGCTCGCCGGCGAGAACGTCGGCAAGCGGATCGTCCGCGTCGGCCCCGACCGGCTCCCCGCTACCGCGTGACCTGCGGCGCCAGCCAGCGCATCGAGCCGTCGTCGAAGACGACGACGATGCGGCTGTCCTGGTCGGCCGGGCCGATCGCCACGAAGCCAGTGTTCGGCACGATGCCCGCGTACTTGAACGCGATGTCCGGGCGGGTCTCGCCGCTCACGCCGCCCCCGACGATCGTGCCCGAGCCGTCGGTGATCACCACGCAGCGCACCAGGTTCCTGCCGTCCACGGCCCAGCCGCGGAAGAGCGGCACCGCCTTGCCGTGGAAGAACGGGTCCGGCTTGACCGGCTCGACGCTCTCCACGGCGCCCGCCGGGTGGTTCGGCACCTTGTTGCCGGCGGCGTCGCGCAGGGCCGTCATGTCGTCGAGGTCGAGCCTCGAGCCGAACTCCGGACCGCCGCAGCCGAGCGAGAAGTCGTCGGTGAACGGGTAGTGGCCCAGCGCCCGCAGCCGCGGCACCAGATCCTTCGCCGGTGGGTAGCGGCGGTACGCGTCGCTGAACCCGCCGTGCACGGCGATCGCCTCGACCTGGTGCTCCTTGTCGGCCACCCGCTCCTCGGCGCCGTTGGGCCCGCCGAGCGCGAACCCGAGCACGCCGACCATGATCACCGCGCCGGCGATCTGGAACGTGCGCAGCGGCAGCCGCCGGTACACGACGGTCGCGAGCATCACCAGCGCGGGAATCGTCAGCAGCACCGACACCGACGTGTAGCGCGCGGTGTTCATGCCGACCTCGCCGCCGTAGTCCACCCGCGCGGCGGTGATCATCACGGCACCGAGGAGGGCGTGCAGCGCGAGCGCCCACCAGAACCACATCTGCCGCTCACGGGCGATCTTGCTCGACGCGAGCGCGAGGTAGACCCCCAGCAGGAGCAGGCCGCACACGGCGGCCACCGCGCCGGCGTCGGTCGTCCACAGCTTCCCGACGATGGCGAGGAAGTAGTACAGCATGCTCGCCAGGTCGCGGGTCGGGTTGCCGGCGAGCGGCGCCTGCGGCCGGTAGGAGTACCAGACCAGCACGATCGCGCCGCCCACCACGAGCGGCAGCAGCCGCTTCCACCACGGTTCCCGCCGCGCGAAGGCGAGCAGCGACAGCACCGGCCACGCGGCGAACGCGGTCGCGTAGCTGATACTGCCGAGGAACGCGAGCGCCCACGCGGGCCACCACCGGCCGCGGACGGCCAGGAGGAACGCCACGATCACGATGAGGTTCGCGCTGAGCCAGGCCGTGCCGCTCATGGCGCGCGTGTAGTTCCAGAGGCCGTGCGGGCTGAACATGAGGGCGGCGGAGGCGACCACGAGGCCGGCGCGCACCAGCGGGGGCAGGGTGCGCGGCAGCGCGTAGCCGAGCACCGCAACGGTCGCCACGGCTATCGCCACGACGAACACGCCGAGCGTGCGGTTGTCGCCCTCGAACAGCTTGATGTTGATCCAGTAGAAGACCGACGGCAGGCCCAGGATGTGCTCGTTCGACAGGTAGTTGCGCAGGTCGAACGCCTTGAGCGTGCCGTCCGGGTTGGTGACCCTGGTCAGCGTGAACAGGTAGTCGAGGTGCTGGAACTTGCCCGCGTTGGCGACGTCGCGCAGCGTGGTCAGCACCGGGATCACGGCGAGCGCGGTGACGAGCCGCGGCAGCCATGCGCTCGCGGCGAACCGCCGCGCGAGGGGCTGCTTGTCCCGCGCCTCGCCCGGCTCGGCCTGCGACTCGGACTCCGGTGGGGTCAGCGTCGTGCTCATCGGGCCGCCCCGCCGAGCCGCTCGATGACCCGGTGGCTGAGGGTGTCCAACGCGGCCAGCTCCTTCTTGGTCAGCAGGTCGATGAGGTGGCGCCGCACCGAGGCGACGTGCGCGGGCGCGGCCTCGCGGATCGTGTGCAACCCTTCGCCGGTCAGCACGACCATCGAGCCGCGGGCGTCGCCTGGGGTCTCCTCGCGCACGACGAGGCCGCGCTGCTGCATGCGCGCGGTGTGGTGGGACACGCGGCTCGTCGACCACAGCAGGTGGGCGGCGAGCTCGCGGAGCCGCAGCCGGTGGCCGTCGGTTTCCGACAGGGTCGACAGCACGTCGTAGTCGGCCTCGGAGAGCCCGCTGTCGCTCATCAGATCGCGCGCGAGCTGCAGGTCCAGCAGCGACCGCATCCGCCGGTAACCGCGCCACGCGCGGTCCTCGTCGCTGGTCAGCCACCTCGCCTCGGTCACGTCGGCCAGCCTAGGGGGCTCGATGACGTGTCATTATCCGGCCCGCACGGCCGGGACGACCTCGCGCGCGATCAGCTCGACCTGCTCCGCCCGGTCCGGCCCGCTGACCTGGAGGTTGACGGCCGAGAAACCCAGCTCCGCGAACCCGGCGAGCCGCTCGGCGAGCCGCGCGGGACGCTCGGTGGCCCGCGGGTCGACGCCCACGTTGTAGACGCAGGTGATGGCGTCGGGGTCGCGGCCCGCAGCCGCCGCGGCGGCCCGGATGCGGTCGCGCATCGCGGGGATCCGCTCCGGTGGCGCGAAGCCGAGCGAGGGAATCCAGCCGTCCGCGAGCTCGCCGGTGGCGGCCAGCGCGCGCGGGCCGTAGGTGCCGACCCAGATCGGGATGTGGCGCCGCGGCTTCGGCTCGAGGTCCGCCGCGTCGGTGTGGTGGACCGCGCCGCGGTAGGTGAACGACGGCTCCGACCACAGCCCGCGCGCGATGCGGATGGCATCGGCCATGCCGTCGACCTTCTCGCGGGCGGTGGGCACCGGCAGCCCGAACGCGCGGAACTCGTCGTCGGAGTACCCGCCGCCGAGCCCGAGGATCAGCCGCCCGCCGGAGAGCCGGTCGAGCGTCTCGGCCATCTTGGCGACCATGGCCGGCGGCCGGTACGGCACGCCGAGCACCCGGGTGGCGATCCCGATGCGACTCGTCCGCGCGGCCACCCAGGTGAGCATGGTCCAGACCTCGTAGGACGGGCGGTCGCCCTCCGGATGGTCCGAGGTGGACACGAAGTCGAAGCCCAGCTCCTCCGCACGCCGGGCTTCGGCGACGAGGTCACGGCCGGGGGCGTGGTCGGCCGGCAGGTCCAGGCCGAAGCGCAGGTCAGCCATTGCGGTGCGTTCCGTTCGAGTGTGGGAATCGTTGGGCGGGCGAGGAAACCCGGGCGAGCGGGCCGATCGCGACCGCGAACAGGACGGTGTCCAGCTGGTCGAGGCGGTGCGGCAGCCGCCGGTACTTTGGTGACATGTCACCAAAGTACCACTGGTTGATGACGCGTCAACAAATACCGGCTCCCGGTGACGGTTACCGTCGACGAGCCGACAATTTGTCCACTTCGGACGGATCTGCGCGGCGGGGGAGCTGGTGGCGCTCGCCGGTCTCGACTCCTGCCCCGGCGGTGGCGGGGCCCGAGTCCCGAGCGGATCCGCCGCCGGCGCCCGAATGGCGGCGTTGACGCCTCCCGCGCGCCCGGCCTAGCGTTCCTCCTTGCGGTGGCCCGGCCTCGCCGGCGGGCGCTCGCGGCTGGGGTGGAACGGATCCCGGGAGGGCGCGATGAAGCGTCGAGTCACCGTCGTCGCGGCCGTGCTGGCCGTGCTCACCGCAAGCGGCGTGACCGCGGCCGCGGCCCCGCTGGAGGCCCAGGGCGGCGGCCACGCGCACGACCGGCTGCGCCTGGAGATCCTGTCCGGCCCCGCGCGGTACGTGAGCGGCGGGGCGGCCCGCGTGCGGGTGGTCGTGCCGCGGTCGGTGCCGCTGGACGGCGCGACGGTCGCGGTGAACGGCGTGGACATGACGTCCTCGTTCGCCCCGGACGACCAGGCGCCGCACGCGCTCGAGGGCGTGCTGCGCGACCTGCCGCTGGGCGAGAGCACCGTCCGCGCGGCCGTCCGGCACGGTCGGGCCACCCTGCGGCTGGTCAACCACCCGAGCACCGGGCCCATGTTCTCCGGTCCGCAGCAGCCCGACTTCTTCTGCTCGACCCCGCAGCACCTCGCCGGCTTCGGCCTCACCGGGCCGTTCCTCGACGACGACTGCTCGCTCCCCACGACGACCGGCTACTTCTACCGGGCCGCCGACAACACATGGAAGCCGTACGACCCGGCCGCGCCCCGCCCCGCCGACATGACGACCACGACGACGAGCGAGGGCGCCACGGTCGACTTCGTGATCCGCTGGGAGCGCGGCACGATCAACCGCTTCGTCTACACGATCGCCGTGCTGGACCCGACCGCGAGCGGGCCGGGTGAGCTGCCGTACTGGAACCGCAAGCTGATCTACTACTTCGGTGGCGGCGTGGCGGTCGGCCACTACCAGGGTTCCAACAACGCCGACGAGTCCCGCTACCCGTACGGCCTCGGGCAGGGCTACGCGATCGCGTGGTCGACCGGCACGAAGACCAACACGCACTACAACCTCGTGCTCGGTGGCGAGACCGCGCTGATGGTGAAGTCCCGCTTCGTGACCGAGTACGACGACCCCGAGTACACGGTCGGCCTCGGTGGGTCCGGCGGCGGCATCCAGCAGTACGTCTACGGGCAGAACCACGAGGGCCTGCTCGACGGCGCGATCCCGCAGTACTCCTACCCGGACATGGTCACGCAGACCATCCACGTCGGCGACTGCGAGCTGCTCGAGCGGTGGATGGACCTGAAGGTGCGGGCGGACCCGGCGTCGAAGTGGCGGGTCTGGTCGAACCGCTCGCAGCTGGAGGGGCTGGCCGCGTCGGACACCGTGGCGAACCCGTACCAGCAGCTGACGCCGTGGCTGCCGGCCCCCGGCTCGACGGAGTGCGTCAACGGATGGCGCGGGCTCTCACCGCTCGTGCTGAACCCGAAGTTCGGCACCGCGCCGGGCATCACGCCCGAGCAGCAGGCGGCGGTGGAGTGGACGCACTGGAACGACGCGGTGAACGTGTATGGCCGCGACCCGGTCACCGGGTTCGCCCGGTCCACCTGGGACAACGTCGGTGTCCAGTACGGGCTGAAGGCGCTCGTGGACGGCAACCTCACGCCCGCGGAGTTCCTGGACCTGAACGCGACGGTCGGCGGCTGGCAGGACCCGAGCCGGGCCGTGCAGGAGGGTTGCCCGTTCATCGCGACCGCGTGCCCGGCCGACATCGACGTGTGGAGCGCGCGGAACATCAGCCCGCCGGGCCCGGACGGCGTCGCGCCGCGGACCGAGGGCAGCGTCGAGGCCATGCGCGCGGCGTACCGGTCCGGGCTCGTGTTCGACGGCCGGATCGACATCCCGGTCATCGACTGGCGCCACTACCTCGACGCCGAGCTGAACATGCACAACGCGCGGCAGTCGTTCGCCGCGCGCGAGCGGATCATCGAGCGGCGGGGGAGCGCGGCGAACCAGGTCGTGTGGTTCACCGACGCGCGCCCGGCGCGGGCGTTCGACCAGACGCCGATGGCGCTCGCGGTCATGGACCGGTGGATCGAGAACCTGCACGCGCACCCGTCGCGCGGCGTGGTCGGCAACAAGCCGCCGGAGGCGGTGGACAGCTGCTTCGCGACGGACGGCTCGCTGATCTACCGCGGCCCCGACGCGTGGCGCGGCATCCTCGACCACGGCCCGGCAGGCGCGTGCACGCAGCGGTTCCCGATCCACGAGACGTCCCGCACGATCGCGGGCGGCCCGTTCGACGAGCAGCACTACAAGTGCGCGCTGCAACCGGTGCGGGCGGCACTGGCCCGTGGCCTGTACGGCGACTGGCATCCGACGGGTGCGCAGCTGGCACGGCTCGAGCAGATCTTCCCGACGGGCGTCTGCGACTACCGCAAACCGGACGTAGGGCGCCCACGGCACTGAGCACACACCGAGCACGCACCGAACACGCACCGAACACGCAGGAGCTTCCCGGCGTTCGCCGTGAGCGTGACGGGGGCCTTCGACCGGGCTGTCGCCTGCCGTTCGGGTGTAAAGATGTGGCATGGCTGAATGTACGCACGTCGACCAGATCCGCGACGTGACGGCGAGCTCCACCGAGGGCTGCACGGACTGCCTGGCGATCGGCGGCACGTGGGTCCACCTACGGGAATGCCTGAGCTGCGGGCATGTCGGCTGCTGTGACTCCTCCCCAAACCGGCACGCCACCGCCCACTACAACCAGACCAGCCACCCGGTCGTCCGGTCGTTCGAGCCCGGCGAGGACTGGCGCTGGTGCTACGTCGACGAGGTCGCGGTGTGACCAGCAAGCCCGTCCTGCTGACCGTCGACGACGATCCCGGGGTCTCCCGCGCCGTCGCCCGGGACCTGCGCCGCCGCTACGGCGAGGCCCACCGCATCGTGCGGGCCTCCTCCGGGCAGGAGGCGCTCGAGGCCCTCAAGGAGCTCAAGCTGCGCGGCGAGGCCGTGGCCGCGATACTCGCCGACTACCGCATGCCCGAGATGAACGGCATCGAGTTCCTCGAGCAGGCGATGGACCTCTTCCCCCGCGCGCGCCGCGCCCTGCTCACCGCGTACGCCGACACCGACGCCGCCATCCAGGCGATCAACCTCGTCGACGTCGACCACTACCTGCTCAAGCCGTGGGACCCGCCGGAGGAGAAGCTCTACCCGGTCGTCGACGCGCTCGTCGAGACCTGGCGCGCCTCGGCGGACTCCGCCGTCGAGGAGATCAAGATCGTCGGCCACCGGTGGTCGGCGCCGACCTACGACGCGCGGGACTTCCTCGCCCGCAACGCCGTGCCCTACCGGTACTACAGCATCGACGAGCCGGAGGGCCGCCGGCTGCTCGACGCGGCCGCCGCGGACCCGACCGAGATCCCCGTCGTGATCACCACCGAGGGACGGGCCCTGCTCGCGCCGACCCCCGCGGAGATCGCCGCGGCCGTCGGCCTGACGGTCGACCCGGTGACCGACTTCTACGACCTGATCGTCGTCGGCGGCGGGCCGGCGGGGCTCGGCTCGGCGGTCTACGGCGCGTCCGAAGGCCTGCGCACGCTGCTCGTCGAGCGGCAGGCCGCGGGCGGACAGGCCGGCCAGAGCTCGCGGATCGAGAACTACCTCGGCTTCCCGGACGGCGTGTCCGGCGCGCAGCTCACCGACCGCGCGCGGCGGCAGGCGATCAAGTTCGGCGCCGAGATGCTCACCGCGCGGGACGTGACCGCGCTGGAGGTACAGGGCTCGGCGCGCGCGGTGCGCTTCGGCGACGGCAGCACCATCGCCGCGCACGCGGTCATCCTCGCCACCGGCGTGTCGTACCGGAACCTGGCCGCGACCGGGTGCGCCGAGCTGACCGGGCGCGGCGTGTACTACGGGTCGGCGATGACCGAGGCTCCCGAGTGCGCGAACCGGGACGTCTACATCGTCGGCGGGGCGAACTCGGCGGGCCAGGCGGCGGTGTTCTTCTCCCGGCACGCCCGTTCGGTGACGCTGGTCGTGCGCGGCGAGTCGCTGCACTCGTCCATGTCGCACTACCTGATCCAGCAGCTCGAGGCCATCGACAACGTGCACGTCCGCACCCGCACGACGGTCGGCGAGGCACACGGCGGCGAGCACCTCGAGGGGTTGCGGCTCGACCACGCGGACGGCACGTCGGAGAAGGTGGAGACGAGCCACCTGTTCATCTTCATCGGCGCGCAGCCCAAGACCGACTGGCTCGACGGCGTGGTGGAGCGCGACGAGCACGGGTTCGTGTGGACCGGGCCGGATCTGCTCCTCGACGGCCGCCGCCCGACCGGCTGGGTGCTCGGTCGCGATCCGTACTACCTGGAGTCGAGCGTGCCGGGAGTGTTCGTCGCCGGGGACGTCCGCGCGCAGTCGGTCAAGCGCGTGGCCTCGGCCGTCGGGGAGGGCGCCATGGCCGTGACGCTCGTGCACCGGTACCTGGAGGAGCGGTGAGCACCACACGTCGTCTGTCCAATGCGGAACTGCGCGAGCTGTTCCTCTTCGCCGACCTCGGCGAGCACCAGCTGGACTGGATCTCCGCCCACGGCGACGTGGTCGCCTACCTTGCCGGCGACGTGGTCTCCGCCGAAGGCGACCCGGCGGAGTGCTTCTACGTGCTGCTGTCCGGGACGCTCAGCATGGTGCGGATGGTCCGCGGCGCGGAGGTCGAGACCGTGCGGACCGACCGGCGCGGGGTCTACTGCGGCGCCATCCAGTTCTACCTCGGCGACCAGGTCGAGCAGCTGTACCCCACAAGCGTGCGGGCGGTGACCGACGCGGAGTTCCTCGCGCTGCCGGTCGCCGAGTTCGGCGCGAAGTTCCGGCAGTGGTTCCCCATGGCCGTGCACCTGCTGGACGGGATGTTCGTCGGCTTCCGCAACGCCGAGGAGCTGATCGCCCAGCGGGAGCGGCTGCTCGCGCTCGGCAAGCTGACCGCCGGGCTGACCCACGAGCTGAACAACCCGGCCGCGGCCGCGGTGCGGGCGTCGGAGACGTTACGGGAGCGGTTCGCCGGCATGCGGCACAAGCTGCAGCTGCTCGCGGACGGCCGCTTCGACGGCGAGCAGCTGCACAAGCTGACGATCCTGCAGGAGAAGTTCGTCGGCCGCGTCAACACCGCGGAGCAGCTGACGCCGATGCAGGAGTCCGACCGCGAGGACGAGCTCGGCGAGTGGCTCGAGGAGCGCGACGTGGCCGGCGGCTGGGACCTCGCGCCGGTGTTCGTCGCGGCCGGGCTCACCACCGACGACCTCGACGACATCGAGGCCGCCGTGGACACCGGCTTCTTCGAGCCCGCGCTGCGCTGGCTCGCCTACACCGTGGAGACCGAGAACCTGCTGCTGGAGATCAAGGACAGCACGACCCGGATATCCGCCCTCGTCGGGGCCGCGAAGCAGTACTCGCAGCTCGACCGCACGCCGCACCAGGAGACCGACCTGCACGACGGGCTCAAGGCCACGCTCGTGATGATGTCGGGCAAGATCCCGTCCGGCGTGCGGGTCGTGAAGGACTTCGACCGGAGCCTGCCGCGGGTGCCGGGCTACGCCGCGGAGCTCAACCAGGTGTGGACGAACCTGATCGACAACGCGCTGGACGCGATGGACGGGTCCGGCACGCTGACGCTGCGCACGGCCCGCGACGGCGACTACGCGCTCGTCGAGGTGATCGACACCGGGCCCGGGGTGCCGGCGGAGCTGCGCCGTCGCGTCTTCGAGCCGTTCTTCACCACGAAGGGCGTCGGCCGGGGCACGGGCCTCGGCCTGGACGTGTCGTACCGGGTGATCACCAACCGGCACGGCGGCGACCTGCGGGTCGAGTCGCAGCCGGGCGACACCCACTTCCAGGTCCGGCTCCCGCTGCACGCCCCGGAGCCGCCCCGGCCGTGACGACCGCTTGCCGACCCGCTACCGGACGACGCGCAGGCCGTGGTCGGTGTTGTTCAGCCGGTAGCCGCCGTCCTCGGTGACCGTGACGATGTCCTCGATGCGGACGCCGAAGCGGCCCGGCAGGTAGACCCCCGGCTCGATGGAGAAGCACATGCCGGGTTCCAGCGGCTGCTTCTCGCCTTCGACCAGGTACGGCGGCTCGTGCGTGGTCACGCCGATGCCGTGGCCGGTGCGGTGGATGAAGCGGTCGCCGTAGCCGGCCTCGGTGATCACCGCGCGGGCGACCCGGTCGATCTCCGCGCACGGCACGCCCGGCCGCACCGCGTCGAACGCCGCCTGCTGCGCGGCCCGCACGACGTCGTGCACCCGCTGGATCTCCGCCGACGGCTCGCCGACGCAGACCGTGCGCGTGGTGTCCGAGCCGTAGCCGTTCATCAGGCCGCCGAAGTCCAGCACCACCGCGTCGCCCGCCTGGATCGTCCGCCCGCCGGCCTCGTGGTGCGGGTTCGCCCCGTTCGGCCCCGAGCCGACGACCGTGAAGTCGACCTGCTCGTGCCCGAACTGGCGAAGCAGGTGGGCCAGGTCCGCGGCCACGTCGCTCTCCCGCCGGCCGGTGAAGCGCAGGTCGCCGATCTCGCGGTACGCCGCGTCCGCCGCCGCGCCGGCCGCCGCGAGGCGGGCGAGCTCGTTGGCGTCCTTCACCGCACGCAGCATCGGCAGGGCCGGGCTCAGCGCGTCGTACCGGGTGTCCGGCACCGTGTTCAGCAAGCCGAGCAGGTGCAGCGACCACGTCGAGTCGGAGATGCCGAGCCGCCCGTCCGGCGGCAGGTGCGCGGCGGCCGCGCGGTACGGGTCCGACCCGTCCGCCCAGTCCACGATCCGCAGCGCGGGCGCTCCGGCGGCCGCCTCCGCGTCCGGTCGTTCCAGCGCCGGCACGACGAGGGTGGCCGGCTGACCGGCCAGCAGGATCAGCGCGGTCAGCCGCTCGGTGATCGCGGTCGGCTGGTAGCCGGTCAGCCACACCAGATCCGGCCCAGGCGCGACGATCACGCCGTCCAGGCCCGCGCGGACCGCCGCGTCGACGGCCCGGCTCATCCGGGCCCGGTAGTCCTCGGTGGTGAACGCGTCCAGCCACACATCTGTGGTCATGCGCCGGACGCTAGGTTTGGCCGCCCGAGCCTGTGCTCACCCATCGCGGGTGAACCGATGCACAATGCGACCATGCCAACCCCGATCGGCCGGCTGCACCACGTCGTGCTCGACTGCCGCGACCCGGGCGCGCTGGCCGCGTTCTACTCCGGGCTGCTCGGCCTGCCGGTGACGTACACGAGCGAGGACTGGGTGGTGGTGTCGGCGGACGACACCACCTCGGGCCTCGCGTTCCAGCTCGCGCCGGACCACGTGCCGCCGCGCTGGCCGGATCCGGCCGCGCCGCAGCAGGTCCACTTCGACGTCATGGTCGACGACATCGAGGCGGCCGGCCCGCGCGTGCTCGCGCTCGGTGCCACCCGGCTGCGCGACGACGTCTACGCCGACCCGGCCGGCCACCCGTTCTGCCTCATCCCGCGCCCCGGGTGGGCGCCGCCGGTCGAAGGCTAGGCCGGCGCGAGCGTCACCCGGGCGAGCGCGGCCGACTCCGCGCGGGCCTGCTCGCGGTAGGCCGCCACGGCCGCGCGCCGGCTCGACGCGTCCCAGCCGAGGTGCTCGCCGACCAGCTCGGCCGCCCGCGCTGCCACGCCGGCGCCGCCGTCGGCGTACTCGATCGCGATCCGGGTGCGGCGGGCCAGCACGTCGTCCAGGTCCAGCGCACCCTCGTGGGTCACCGCGTACACGGCCTCCGCGGCGAGGTAGCCCCCGCCGAGCGGCGACGCGAGCTCCGGGTCGTCCGCCATGAGCGCCAGCAGGTCGGTGATCTCGGAGCCGTACCGGCCGAGCAGACGCTCCACAGTGGACACCGGTAGGCCTGCCCGGTGGGCCAGGTCCGCCCGGTCCGCCCACAGCTCGTGGTGGCCGACTGCGCCGATGAGCGGCAGGTGCCTGGTCAGCGACGGCGCGACCGCCCGGCCCAGCCCGCGGGCGGCCACGTCCACGACGTCCGCGGCCATCACCCGGTACGTGGTCAGCTTGCCGCCCGCGACGATCACGTGGCCCGGCTCCGGCTGCGCCACCGCGTGCTCGCGGGACAGCTTCGTGGTCTCGCTCGTGCCGGCGGCGGCGAGCAGCGGGCGCAGCCCCGCGTAGACGCCGACCACGTCCTCGATCCGCAGCGGTTCGCGCAGCAGCGCGTTCGCGTGGGCGAGGAGGTAGTCGACGTCTCCGCGGGTCGCGGCGGGGCGGTCGGGGTCGCCCTGCCACGGCGTGTCCGTGGTGCCGACAAGCCAGAACCGGCCCCACGGAATGACGAACAGCACGCTCTTCTCGGTGCGCGTGACCAGGCCGGTGCCGAGCCGGATGAGCGAGCGGGGCACCAGTACGTGCACGCCCTTGGACATGCGGATGGTGAACGGCGCCGAGCCGAGGCCGCCGGTCCACACGCCGGTCGCGCCGATCACCCGGCGGGCGCGGACCGCGTGGGTGACGCCCGAGCGCACGTCGTGCACGCGGGCGCCAACCACGCGGCCGCTGTCGCGCAGCAGCCCCCTCGCCTCGGCTCGGGTGAGCACCGTGGCGCCGTGCTGCGCGGCCGTCCGGGCGAGCGTCATCGTGAGCCGGGCGTCGTCGACCTGCGCGTCGTGGTAGCGGATCGCACCGGTGAGCGCGTCCGGACGCAGGGACGGCGCGAGCTCGAGCGCCCGCCCGCGGGACAGGTGCCGGTGCACCGGCAGCGCGCGGGCGCCGCCGATGCTGTCGTAGAGCGCAACGCCGGCGCCCACGTAGGCGCGCTCCCACCCCGGGTGCGTGAGCGGGAACAGGAACTGCACCGGCCGGACCAGGTGCGGGGCCAGCCGCTGCAGCAGCAGGCGGCGCTCCCGCAACGCCTCCCGCACGAGCGCGAAGTCCCGCTGCTCCAGGTAGCGCAGCCCGCCGTGGACGAGCTTGCTGGACCGGCTCGACGTGCCCGCCGCCCAGTCCCGCGCCTCGACGAGCGCGACCGACAGGCCGCGCGACGCGGCGTCGAGGGCGGCGCCGGCACCGACCACGCCGCCACCCACGACGAGCACGTCGAACTCGGTGCCGGCCCCGGTACCGGCGATGGCACGCACCGCCGCCGACCGGTACGCGGCGTCCAGCCGCACGGACATCGCAAACCCCGATCCGGCGAACGAACTGCTAGCGGACGTCGGCGTCGACCCAGTCGAACGTCCGGGTGACCGCCTTCTTCCAGTTCCGGTAGACCCGTTCCCGCTCGGCGGCGTCGACCTGCGGGATCCACCGCTTGTCCTCGGCCCAGTTGCCGCGCAGGTCGTCCAGGCCGGTCCAGTAGCCGACCGCGAGGCCCGCGGCGTACGCGGCGCCCAGGGCGGTCGTCTCGGCGACCTTCGGCCGCACCACCGGCACGTCGAGGATGTCCGCCTGGAACTGCATCAGCAGCTCGTTCTGCACCATGCCGCCGTCGACCTTGAGCTCGGTGAGCGCGACGCCGGAGTCGGCGTTCATCGCGTCGAGCACCTCGCGGGTCTGGAACGCGGTCGCCTCCAGCACCGCGCGGGCGAGGTGTCGCTTGTCGACGTAGCGGGTGAGGCCGACGAGCGCGCCGCGCGCGTCGGCCCGCCAGTACGGCGCGAAGAGCCCGGAGAACGCCGGCACGAAGTACGCGCCGCCGCTGTCCTCGACGCCGCGGGCCAGCGTCTCGATCTCGGCCGCGGAGGAGATGATGCCGAGGTTGTCCCGCAGCCACTGCACGAGCGCGCCGGTGATCGCGATAGAGCCCTCGAGCGCGTAGACCGGGCGGGCCTTGCCGATCTTGTAGCAGACCGTGGTCAGCAGGCCGTTCTTGCTCGGCACCTTCTCCTCGCCGGTGTTGAGCAGCATGAAGTTGCCCGTGCCGTAGGTGTTCTTCGCGGTGCCGATGTCGTAGCAGACCTGGCCGAACGTGGCCGCCTGCTGGTCGCCGAGGATGCCGGCGATCGGCACGCCCTTCAGCACGCCGCCGGGACCGCCGTGCCCGTAGGTCTCCGACGACGAGCGGATCTCCGGCAGCATCGACAGCGGGATGCCCATCTCGGCGGCGATGTCGGCGTCCCAGGACAGCGTGTCGAGGTCCATCAGCATCGTCCGCGACGCGTTGGTGACGTCGGTGGCGTGCACGCCGCCGTTCGGGCCGCCGGTGAGGTTCCACAGCGTCCACGTGTCGGTGTTGCCGAACAGGAGGTCGCCGTTCTCCGCGCGCTGCCGCGCGCCCGCGACGTTGTCGAGGATCCAGCGCACCTTCGGGCCGGAGAAGTAGGTGGCGAGCGGCAGGCCGACCTTCGCCTTGTACCGCTCGGGGCCGTTGTCGCCCAGCGCGCCGAGCTCCTCGACGATGGCCTGGGTCCGGGTGTCCTGCCAGACGATCGCGTTGCAGACCGGTTCACCGGTGTGCCGGTCCCACACCACGGTCGTCTCGCGCTGGTTCGTGATGCCGACCGCCGCGAGGTCACCGATGTTCAGGTTGGCCTTGGCGAGCGCCTGGCCGGTGACGTCACGGGTGTTCTCGGCGATCTCCTTCGGGTCGTGCTCGACCCACCCGGCGCGGGGGAAGATCTGCTGGTGTTCCTTCTGGCCGGCGGAGACGATCGAGCCGGAGTGGTCGAAGACGATCGCCCGGGTGCTGGTCGTGCCTTGGTCGATGGCGAGCACGTACTGAGACATCATGCGTCCTTTCTCGGAACCCCGTCAGAACACCGTCAGAACACGACCTGGGAGAGGAGACCGGCGATCACGCCGCCGACGATGGGGCCGAAGACCGGGATCCACGCGTAGCCCCAGTCGGAGTCCTTGCGCGGCCGGGAACCCAGCTCGGCGGCGGCCGCGGCGCCCACCCCCACGGCCGGTGGCCGCGCGGTGACCACCGGGCGGTGCTGCACCGGCAACAGTGCGTGCGCGATCCGCGGGCCGAGGTCGCGGGCCGGGTTGATGGCGTACCCGGTCGGGCCGCCCAGCGAGGCGCCGATGCCGACCACGAGCAGCGCCACGGCGAGCGGGCCGAGCTGCTGGGGGGTGTTGCCGAACGACAGCACCACGATCACGAGCACGAACGTGCCGACGACCTCGGTCAGGAAGTTCCAGGCCGGGCTGCGGATCTCCGGCGCGGTGGAGAACACCCAGAGCTTCTTCCGCTCGTCCTCCTCGGCCTCGAAATGCTTGCGGTAGGTCAGGAAGACCAGGCAGGCGCCGAGGAACGCGCCGACCATCTCGCCCGCGAAGTACACGAGCGTCGAGGAGAAGGTGATGTCCACGCCGGGCGCGTACTCACCGGAACCGCTGGCGAGGATGCCCAGCGTCACCGCGGGGTTGAGGTGCGCGCCGGACTTGTACGCGAGGAACACGCCGGCGAACACGGCCAAGCCCCACCCGAAGTTGATGAGCAGCCAGCCACCGTCCTTGCCCTTGGACTTGGCCAGCAACACGTTCGCCACCACGCCGCCGCCCAGCAGGAGCAGCATGCCGGTGCCCAGGACTTCGCTGAAGAACACCTCGCCGAGGGACACGGTTCCTCCATTCGTCGTCGAACGGCCGCGGCGAACGTAAGCTGGGGCATCCGGTGCGGCAACGGAACGCGGTCGACGATGTCGAACCCGCTCCCTGGTTGCTGCCCGTTTCGGTGGTTAGCCTGGGTCCGCTATGGAAACGGGCACAGCGGACATGTGGGAAAACGCGGCTCGCCGCGGTGTTCGACATTGCCGACACCGGTTCTGCCAGCTAGCTTTCGTGTCGTGCCGGGTTCCATCCAGTCGATCGAGCGCGCCGCGGCGGTGTTGCGACTGCTGGCACGCGGTTCGGGCCACCACGGGCTCGCGGAGATCTCCGCGTCGCTCGGCCTGCCGAAGGGGACCGCGCACGGGATTCTCCGTACGCTGCAACGGGTCGAGTTCGTCGAGCAGGACCACGCCACCGGCCGGTACCGCCTCGGCGCGGCGCTGCTGCACCTCGGGACGAGCTACCTGGACGCGAACGAGCTGCGGTCCCGCTCGATCAACTGGTCGGACACGCTGGCCGCGCGCAGCGGCCAGGAGGTCCGCATCGGGATGCACCTGGACGGTGCGGTGCTCGTCGTGCACCACGTGTTCCGGCCCGATGACTCCATGCAGACTCTCGGCATCGGCGCCATGCTTCCCTTGCACGCCACCGCGCTCGGCAAGGTCCTGCTCGCCTACGACGCGGAGCTGTCGGACTTCGCCCGCCGCCGCGAGCTCACCTCGCTCACCCGCCGCACGATCGTCACACCCGCCGCGCTCGAGCGCGTGCTCGCCGAGGTCCGCGCGTCCGGCTGGGCCAGCGAGTCGGAGGAGTGCATGCCCGGTGAGGCGAGCATCGCCGCGCCGATCCGCGCGCCGGGCGGCCTTGTCGTCGGCGCGATCGGCGTGTCCGGTGCGGTGGACCGGATCTGCGATCCCGCCGGCCGGCCGAAGCCCACGCTCGTGCGCCACGTGTCGTTCGCGGCCGAGGCGGTGTCCCGCGAGCTCGCCGCCTAGGTCGTGGTGCCGATGAGCCAGCGCTTCGTGATGGCGATCGACCAGGGGACCACCTCGACCCGGTGCATCCTGTTCGACCACAACGCGCGGCTCGTGTCGGTCGCCCAACGCGAGCACCGCCAGTACTACCCGCGACCCGGCTGGGTCGAGCAGGACGCCGTCGAGATCTGGCGCAACGTCGACCGGATCATGCCGCAGGCGTTGCGGGACGGGGAGATCTCGCCGGATCAGATCGTCGCATTGGGAATCACCAACCAGCGGGAGACCGCGGTCGTGTGGGACCGGCACACGGGCGTGCCGGCCGCGCGGACGATCGTGTGGGAGGACATCCGGACCGAGGAGCTGATCGCCGAGCTCCGCGAGCGGCCGGACGTGGAGACCGTGCGCGAGCGTTGCGGGCTGCCGCTCGCGACGTACTTCTCCGCGCCGAAGCTGCGCTGGCTGCTGGACCACACGCCGGGCCTGCGCGACCGCGCCGAGCGCGGCGAGGTCCTGTTCGGCACGATGGACAGCTGGCTGATCTGGAACCTCACCGGCGGCGTCAACGGCGGCCTGCACGTCACCGACGTGACCAACGCCAGCCGCACGATGCTGATGAACCTGACGACGCAGCAGTGGGATGCCGAGCTGCTGTCCTTCTTCGACATTCCCGCACGGATGCTGCCGGAGATCCGGCCGTCGACGGAGATCCACGGCCGCACCACCCGCGTCGTGCCGGGGATCCGGATCGCCGCGGCGCTCGGCGACCAGCACGCGGCGCTGTTCGGCCAGACGTGCTTCGCCCGCGGCGAGACCAAGTGCACCTACGGCACCGGCAGCTTCCTGCTGATGAACACCGGAACCACGCTCGTGCGGTCGAACCACGGCCTGCTGACGACGATCGGCTACCAGATCGGCGGCGAGCCCGTCACCTACGCGCTGGAGGGCTCGATCGCGGTCACCGGCTCGCTCGTCCAGTGGTTCCGGGACAACCTCGGCCTGATCCACAGCGCACCGGAGATCGAGACGCTCGCGCGCACGGTCACCGACAACGGCGGCTGCTACATCGTGCCGGCGTTCTCCGGGCTCTTCGCCCCACACTGGCACAGCGAGGCGCGCGGCATCATCGTCGGCCTCACGTCCTACATCACCAAGGGCCACCTCGCGCGCGCGGTGCTCGAGGCGACCGCGTGGCAGACCCGCGAGGTGGTCGACGCGATGGAGGCCGACCTCGGCGTCCCGTCCTCGGTGTTGAAAGTGGACGGTGGGATGACGGCGGACCACCTGCTGATGCAGTGCATCGCGGACGTGCTCGACGTGCCGGTGATGCGCCCGATGGTGGCCGAGACCGTGTCGCTCGGCGCGGCCTACGCGGCCGGCCTCGCCGCCGGGTACTGGCCCGACCTCGAAGGGTTGCGGCGCAACTGGCATCTCGCGGCGCGGTGGATCCCGCAGATGGATCCCGGGCACCGCGAGGAGGAGTACGAGAACTGGAAGCGGGCCGTGGAGCTCACGTTCGGCTGGGCCCGGCCGCGGCGGGCGGCGGACCGGATCCGCTAGTTCTCCCGCCCCCGTTGGGCCGTAACGAGATGGCCGATGTGTTCGACAATGTCGACCGCGGTCCATGGTGGACGAATCCCTGGCGGCCTATTCTCTCGGTCTGCCGGCCGCCACGGGCCGCCACCCGTCGCCACCCGGTGCCACCCGGTGCCACCCGGTGCCATCGCCCGCTGGTCGTAGGCCCTTCGAGGGGTGGGCACTACGGCGTTTGGCGGTATCCGGGGGTTCGCTGACCAGACGATCATTCCTCAGTCGTCAGCGGACCACCGGATAGCGTCGTCCGGGGAGCGGGTGTGCCATGCGTCGTATCGTCAGCTATATCCTCATCGGGCTCGGTGTCTTCGCCCTCGCGCTCGGGCTGCTCCTGCGGTTCTACGCCTACCCGAAGCTGGCGAAGATCCCGCTGGACATCGACAACACCTCGGTGGCGCAGGGCAGCGGCATCACGGCGCTGGTGATCGAGGAGGTCGACGACGTGCCGACGCCGGAGATCCGCCACGACCTGAGCCTCACGTCGACCACGCACGTGACCGGCGACCTCACCGAGCCGCAGGTCGTCGAGAACGGGGACGTCGCGGCCTGGGTCGAGGCGACGAAGACCGTCGACGACACCAGCGGGATCCTCGTCGACGCGTCGCTGCGCGAGCTCTGCCTCGACCGGCACTCCGCGGAAGCGGTCGCCTGCGAGTCGCAGTACATCTCGGTGCAGGAGGGGCAGCGGATCACCACGGACCCGAACACGGTCCAGCAGCCCGGCCTCAACTTCAAGTTCCCGTTCGACACGGAGAAGCGCAGCTACCAGTACTACGACCTGTCGCTGCGGACCACCCGCGAGGCGCGGTTCGACGGCGAGGACACCGTGAAGGGCCTCGACGTGTACCGCTTCGTCGCGGAGAACGGGCCCACGAAGGTCGACTCGCAGGAGGTGCCCGGCTCGCTGATCGGCGAGGACGACCAGCCGTCGGTCACCGTCGACCGGTACTACTCGAACACCCGGACCATGTGGGTCGAGCCGGCCACCGGCGCGCTGATCGCGGTGGAGGACAAGGGCGAGCAGGAGCTGGTGGCGCCCGGCCGGAATCCCGGCGAGGGCACCACGGTCTACGACGGCACCATGCGGCTCAACGACAAGACCGTCGACGCCAACGTCCGGGAGGCGAAGGACAACACCGGCCGGCTCTCGCTGCTGACGGTGTGGCCGACCGTGCTGTGGATCGCCGGCGGCGTGCTCATCGTCGTGGGCCTGCTCATGCTGCTCCTGCCGCGGCGCCGGCAGGCCGGGTGATCGTCTGGCTGAACGGCGCGTTCGGGGCCGGCAAGACGACGCTGGCCGAGGAACTGCACCGCCGGCTGCCGGACGCCCTGGCTCTCGACCCCGAGCACGTCGGCTTCCTCCTCCGCCGGTGGGTGCCCGTGCCGGACAGCGGCGACTTCCAGGACCTGGCGCTGTGGCGGTCGCTCACGGCCGAGTTCGCGATCGGCATGCACCGCGAGTACGGCCGGCACGTGCTCACGCCGATGGCGCTCGTGGACACCGGGTACCAGAAGGAGATCTTCGGCCGCCTCGCCGCCGCGGGAGTCCCGCTGCTGCACGTGTTCCTCGAGGTGCCGGCCGAGGTGCTGCGCCGGCGCATCGAGGCGCAGGTGCTCGACGCGCACGACGCGCGGGCCGACGCGGCCGCGCGGGCCTTCCGGCTTCGCAACGTCGACCGCTGCGTCGCGGCCGGCTCGGCGCTGCCGCCGGGCACGCTCGTGCTGCGCGCGGACCGGCACGATCCCGGGCAGCTGGCCGACCGGGTGCTCGCCGCGCTGGGGTGACCGGGTCAGCCGGTGGCGAGGCCCGCGTGCTCGGCGCGCAGCTCGCGCTTGAGGATCTTGCCGCTCGGGTTCTTCGGCAGCGCGTCGGCGATGACGACGTACTTCGGCTGCTTGTAGCCCGCCAGCCGCGCCTTCGCGTGGGCCTGGACGTCCGCCGGCGTGATCGACGCGTCGGGCTTCGGCACGACGACCGCGGTGACCGCCTCGATCCAGTGCGGGTGGCTGATGCCGAAAACCGCCACCTCCGCGACGCCGGCGAGCTCGTAGATCGCCTCCTCGACCTCGCGGCTGGCCACGTTCTCGCCACCGGTCTTGATCATGTCCTTCTTGCGGTCGACGACGGACAGGTAACCGTCCTCGCTCAGCACGCCGAGGTCGCCGGAGTGGAACCAGCCGCCGCGGAACGCCTCCGCGGTCTTCTCCTCGTCGTTGTAGTAGCCGAGCGTCGCATGCGGGCTGCGGTGCACGATCTCGCCGATCTCGCCGGCCGGCACCGGCTTGCCCGCGTCGTCGACGAGCATCGTCTCCACGTTCACCGACGCGCGTCCCGCGCTGCCGGCCCGCTCGAGCTGCTCGTGCGGGCGCAGGATCGTGGCGAGCGGCGCCATCTCGGTCTGGCCGTAGAAGTTCCACAGCCGCACGTCCGGCAGCCGCTGCTGGAGCTCGCGCAGCACCTCCACCGGCATCGGCGAGGCGCCGTAGTAGCCCTTGCGCAGGCTCGACAAATCGGTGGTGTCGAAGTCCGGGTGGCGCAGCAGCGAGATCCACACCGTGGGTGGGCAGAACAGCTTCGTCGCGCGCTCGCGCTCGATCGTGGCGAGCAGCGTGGCCGGGTCCGGGCCGGGCAGGACGACGCTGGTGGCGCCGAGATAGACGTCGACCGAGAAGAAGCAGTCCAGCTGCGCGCAGTGGTACATGGGCAGCGAGTGGACCTCGATGTCGTCCTCGCTCATCTCGCCGTCGATCGCGCAGCTGACGTACTGGCTGATCAGCGAGCGGCTGGAGAGCATGACGCCCTTGGGTCGCGACTCGGTGCCGGAGGTGTACATCAGGCGCAGCGGGTCGTCGTCGGCGACCACGACGTCGGGCCCCTCGACGGGGCCGGCGCGCCACCAGTCGTCCGCGTTCTCCCAGCCGTCGTCCCAGCCGTCGTCCCCGCCGTCCGCCGAGCCGCCCGCGAGCGGGAGCCGGCCGCGGATGCCGCCGGTGCGGCCGCCGAGCGCCTCGTTCGCGGCGGGCACGAGCGCGTCCTCGGCGACGATGCCCGACGCGCCGGAGTGGTCGAGGATGTAGGCGATCTCGCCCGCGGTGAGCATGAAGTTCACCGGCACGAGCACCACGCCGAGCTTGGCCGTGGCGAACGCGAGCACGGCGTACTGCCAGCAGTTGTGGGACAGCAGCGCGAGCCGGTCGCCCTTGGCGAGGCCGCGGTCGGCGAGCGCGTGCGCGGCCCGGTTGACCGCGATGTCGAACTCCGCGTACGTCACCCGCAGGTCGCCCGCCACGACGGCGAGCTTGTCCGGCGTGCGCCGGGCCGTGCGGTGCAGCAGGTCGCCCACCGAGTGCTGGCGGGCCCGCTCGATGGCGGCGGACGTCCCGGCCGTGAACATGCTCTGCATTGCCCGATCCTCTCACCGGGACGCCTCGCCGGTCACGGCACGAGATGCGCCGGTGCGCGGCCCCGCCCGCACACCGGCTCACGCTCGCCGGTCAGTCCTCGGCGACCAGGCTGATCGTCAGCTCCACGTCGACGTGGCGCTGGATGATCGCGCGGAACGCGGTCACGCCGAAGTCGTGCCGGTCCACCCGGGCCGTCGCGACGACGTCGATGCGGGCCGGGTGGCGGCGGATCTCCCGCACCGCCAGCGCCGTCGGGACGGTCTCGCCGTGCACGGTCAGCTCCCCGTGGACGCGGTCCAGCCCGTCGCCGAGCACGCCGTCGAAGTGGATCGTCCGGAAGGTCGCCACGTCGAGCAGCCGCGGCGAGCGCAGGTCCTCGTCCCGGCGGCGGATCCCGGTGGCCAGCCCTTCCGGGTCCACGTCGGCCGTCACGTGCGCCCGGCCGTCCCGGATCGTGACCATGCCCGAGCGGACCGGCATGGTGCCGCGCACCGGCAGGCCGAACAGGCCGTGCGCCCGGAACGTGCACTCGCTGCGCGTCGCCACGATGCGGTACGTGCCCCGCACCGGCAGCTCGGTGATCGCCGGCGCGCTCATCGCACACCCGCCGTGGACATGACCCGGTAGAGGTCGACCCGGTCCGGTCCCGGCAGCAGTGCCGGGTCCTCACCGGGCAGCAGCTCGGACGACAGCACCTCGCGCTGCGCGTCCTCGAGCGCCTCCACCGAGACGGTCTGCATCACGACGATCTTGCTGCGCCGCTCGGGCTGCCACAGCACGATCGACCGCACCGTCCCCGCGTGCTCGTCCATCAGCGGCCCGATCCGCTCGGACCCGGCACGCCGCGAGGCGGCCTCCCTCGGCTCGCTCATCGGCCCGTCGAAGCAGACCAGCGCGGCGACGACCGGGCGCTCGCCGCGCGCGCCGCCGGCCCGGTCGTCCTGGACCACGTACCACTCCGCGGTCGGGTCCGCGGCCGCCCGCTCGGCCGTCGGCCACAGGCTGAGCACCTGCTTGTCGTGCCCCGCCAGCCGGCGCAGCGTGCACACCTCGGCGGCACCGGCGGTGCCGTCCTCGGTTCTTCCGATTCGCGCGTACATCGCGCTCACCTCCGTGTTGGTCGGTTGCGACAACACTCGCCGCCACGGAGGTTCCGCGGATCCGGGGAAGTACCGAACCGCGGTACTCAGGTCCGCCACTGAGTGCTTCTCAGGGCGCGGCGAGGCCCTGCTCGACCGCCCACACGGCGGCCTGCGCGCGGTTGGCGACGCCGATCTTGGCGAGCACGTTGCGCACGTGCGTCTCGACCGTCCGCTCGGAGAGCACCAGCTCGCCCGCGATCTCCCGGTTGGACGCGCCGCGGGCGAGCCGCACGAGGACGTCGCGTTCCCGCGCGGTGAGCGGCACGGCGTCCTGCCGGGCCCGCTCGACCCGACGCAGCACCTCGTCCGCGCGCGCGAGCGCGGGTGCCATGCCGAGCCGGCGTGCGGTGGTGGCCGCGTCCCGCGCCAGCTTCCCGGCCCGCGCGGGCGCGCGCTCCGCCAGCAGGTCCGCGAGCTCCACCTCGGCCAGCGTCCGGTACGGCAGCGCGCCGATCCGGTCGTCCATCGCGATCGACTCGGTGAGGTGCCGCTCGGCGTCGTCCGCGCGGCCGAGCGCTCTGGCCAGCACGCCGAGCGGCCGGGAGGCGGAGCCGGCACACAGCAGCGTGCCCGAGCCGGCCGCCAGGTAGTAGCCGGCACACGTCAGCAGCTCGGCATGGCAGCGGCGGACGGTGTCGAGGTCGCCGAGGCCGGCCGCGAGCACGCCGGTGCTGGCGACGATCGGCAGCCACCGGCCGTCGCGGGGGAGCGCGGGCAGGGCCGGGCGGACCCGGCCGAAGCACTGCCAGGCCGCGTCGGCGTCGCCGGCGTGCAGCAGGAACCCGCCGACGAAGGCCTGGCCGATGAGCAGGGACGACGTCTGCTCGGCGAAGCCCCGGGCCGCGTCGAGCAGCTCGGCGTGCCGGCCTTCGAGCTCGGCGAGCTCGAAGCGCATCGCGAGCACGAGGCCCGGTGTGGACGGGTCCTCGGTGCGCAGCGCGGCCGCCAGCATCTGCGCCATCTCCGCCTCGGTGGTGGCGAACTGGCCGAGCAGCAACGCGCGTGCCGCGCGCAGCTTGTGCAGGTGCCACTGCGCGATCGGCCAGCCGAGCCGGTCGGTGAGCAACGCGAGCCGCGCCAGCTCTTCGTCCACAGTGGACAAGGAGCCGAGCTGCCAGGCCGCGTCCACGCGCCACAGGCGGGCCCACAGCTCGCCGTCCGGCGGGCCGGTAGGGCCGAGCGCGAGCATTCGCCGGGCCAGCTCGAGCCGGTCCGAGACGCCCGCGGGGTGGCTCAGCACCTGCTGGCGGGCGCGCAGCGCGTCGGCCGTCGCCAGCGGATCACGGGTCTGCTCGGCGAGCTCGAGGGCCTGGCGGCTGGGCTCGTCGGCGTCCTCGCGGCGGACGGTGTCGACGGTCGCGAGCGCGCGCTGCGCGAGCACGCGGGCGCGCCATGCCCGCAGGTCGTCCCGCTGTGCCGGCAGCGCGGCCAGCGCGCGGTCGCACAGCGCCATGATCGGCACGGACACCGGGCCCTGCACACCGCGCACGACGACCGCCGCGCGGGCCATCAGGTCGGGCCGGTCCACCCGGCCGGCCAGCTCGCTCGCCGCCTGGCAGCGGCGGGTCGCGGCGTCGATCAGCCCCGCGGCGAACTCCGCGTCCGCGGCGTCGAGCAGCAGCTCGCAGCGCCGCACGACGCGGTCCGGCCGGTCCTGCCCGGCGAGGACGGTGAGCGCGGCGTCGAACAGCTCGACGGCCCGGTCGAACGCGAGCCGGCCGAGGGCGAGCGCGGCGCCCGCGCGGCACGCGTCGACGGCGGCGTCCCGGCTCGCGTCGTCGGTGATCGACCGCAGCCGATGGGTCACCGCCTCGCCGGGTAGCTCGCCTGCCTCGATGGCCTCCGCGAGCCTGCGGTGCCAGGCGAGCCTGCGGGCAGCCGGAACGGTGGCGTAGACGGCCTCGCGGACCAGCTCGTGGCCGGGGACGAGCAGGCCGGCCGCGGCGTCGACGTGCTCGAGCACTGCTTCCGGCGAGATCCCGCACAGCAGCGCGACGGCCGCTGTGGACCAGTCCGCGCCGATCACCGAGCACGCCCCGACGACCTCGCGTACGGGCTCGGGCAGCCGGGCGAGCCGCTCGGCCACGATCCCGCGCAGCTGCTCGGGCGCGCCGAGCGGCCACCGCGCCGACGCCGGCGCGGCGCCCGCCGCGAGGCCGGCCTCGGTCAGGGCGGCGAGCATCTCGCTGACGTACAACGGGTTGCCGCCCGAAGCACGGGCGATCAGCGGCGCCCACGACGCGTGAGCCGCACCGTCCACAACGGACGCCACCTCGGCGGGGTCCCACGGCCGCAACGTGATCGCCGTCGTCGCACCGTCGCGCCGCAGCTGCGTGACGGCCGCGCGCAGCGCCTCGTTCCGCTCGTCGTCGCGGTAGGTGGCGAGCACGAGCAGGCCCGCGCGGCCCGTGCTGAGCCCGAGCATCCGCAGTGACGACTCGTCGGCCCAGTGCAGGTCCTCGAGCACGACGGCGAGCCCGTCGCCCGCCCGGTCGGCGAGCGAGCCGAGCAGCAGCTCGAACCCGCGCAGCCGCTCACCGCGTGGTACGTCGGGGGAGAGCGCGGTCGGCTCCCCGGCATGCACGTCGAGGCGGGCGGCGAGCTCCGGGTACGGGCGCAACGCCTGCCACCAGGGCCACAGCGCGGGCGTGCCCTCCTCGGGCATGGCGCGGCCACGCAGCACCGGCACGCCCGCCTCGCCCGCCCGCTCGGTGAGCGCGTCCACGAGAAAGGTCTTGCCGATCCCCGCCGGCCCGGCGACGAGGACGACCCCGCCGCGCCCCTCGCGCGCGCCCGCCACCGCGCGGTCGAGCTCGGCCAGCTCGGCCACCCGTCCGACCAGTTCCCGCGACGCGGCGCGCATGCGCCAGATTGTCCACCCGCGACCGGGGTACGCCGAACCCATGACGACGTACACGCACACCGCCGAGGCCGACGTTCCCGCGGACGTCCTGTTCCGCTTCCTCGCCGAGCCGCGCAACCTGCCCCGCTACTTCCCGCAGATGACCGCGGCTGAGCCGGAGGGCGGCGACGTCGTCCACGTGGCGGCGGAGGTGCACGGGGAACACGTCGAGGGCGAGGCGTGGCTGCACACGCGCGGCATGGAGCGCCGGCTCGAGTGGGGTGCCGAGGGACCGGACGACTACCACGGGGAGCTGCAGGTCGATGACCTCGAGCCCGGCCGCAGCCGGATCACGGTCTCGCTGCACAGCGTCCGCGAGGCGGGGGGCGACGAGGTCCAGCGCGGCCTGGAGGAGGCGGTCGCCGCGCTGACCCAGGCCGCCGCCGCGGACGCCGACCCCGCCGACGGGCCGGGCTGACCGGTCCGTCGTCGATCTTGCCGATCGCGCTCAGCCGTCGAGCGCGGCGAGGGCGCGCCAGTCGCGACCGTGCCGGATACCCGCGACGAGCGCGAGCAACTCGTCGTGCAGCAGGCCATTCGTGGCGAGCACCGAACCGTCGCCGGCCAGCACCGGGTTGCCGGCCAGGTCCGTGACGCGGCCGCCCGCCTCGGTCAGCAACACCGGCAGCGGGGCTACGTCCTCGTAGCCCATTGGCGCGCCCGCGATGACCATCGCGTCCATCTCGCCCTTGAGCAGGCCGGGCGTGTCGCCCGCGGGGGAGAGGAAGACGGTCCGGTGCAGCGCCGCCATGAACTCGTCGGACCAGGTCCCCGGGTTGCCCATGCCCGTGCGCGCGCCGCGGAGTCGCTCGCGTGAGCTGACCCGGGTCCGCTTCACGTCGTCGCCCGCGCGCCGCCAGCAGCCGAGGCCGCGGCCGGCGTAGAGGACCTCGGCGCCGACCGGGTGGTTGACCACGCCGATCGCCGGCCCGTGCTCGTCCTCGTACGCGAGACACGTGGCGAACACCGGGATGCGGCGGGTGAAGCAGTACGTCCCGTCGATCGGGTCGATGACCCACCGCCGTCCCGAGGTGCCGACCGTGGTGCCCGCCTCCTCGCCGTAGACCTCGTCTTCGGGTAAACGCGCACCCAGCTCGGCGCGGATCAGCTCCTCGACGGCCACGTCCGCCTCCGTGACCTCGGTGCCGTCGGTCTTGCGCGCCACGTTCGCCGGACCGGCGAAGAAGCGCTCGCGGGCCACGTCGCCCGCCCGGATCGCGAGGTCGACGGCGAAGTCGAGCAACTCGGCATCCACCGCCGGGGCGTCGGTTTGGTTGGCCAATCTCCCGCCTTTCGGACACTTCCTAAGTAACCATTAGGACTGCCAGCCTTCCCTTGCGGGGACGATCGGCGTTCTGCACGGTGATGTGAATCACGTCGAGGAGGTCGCGATGACCGCGCAGCCACGGGGTCCGGTAGCGGTCGAGGGCGGGCGGCGGAACGCATTGCGTGTGCTGCTGGTCGAGGACGACGACAACTTCGCCGAGTCCGTCGCGAAGGTCCTCGCCAGGCTGGGGCACGAGCCGACCCGCGTCTCGCACGGTGGCGACGCCGCGGTCCGCCACCGCGACGCGGACGTGGTGCTGCTCGACCTCATGCTGCCCGACGGCAACGGCCTCGACGTGCTGCGCGGCCTGCGCAAGGTCACCGATGTGCCGGTTCTCGTGCTCACGGCGGTGGGCGACACCCGCACGCTCGTCCGCGCCCTGCACCTCGGCGCCGACGACTACCTCGTCAAGCCGTTCCGGGCCGACGAGCTGCTCGCGCGGATCGATGCCGTGATGCGCCGCAGCAAGCTCAGCGACCAGCCGCCGCCCCAGGTGGTCACCGTCCGCGACGTGGAGATCGACCTCGGCGCCCGGCGGGTCGTGGCCGGCGGCGCCGAGGTCTCGCTCACCGGCACCGAGTTCGACGTGCTCGCCACGCTGGCCCGCCGCCGCGGCACGGCCGTGGAGCGGGAGCGGCTGATGGACGAGGTGTACGGCGACGCCTCCCGCGCGCGCAGCCAGTCGCTCGGCGTCCACCTGACCAGCCTGCGCCGCAAGCTCGACCGCCCCGGCCTGATCGCCACCCTGCACGGGTTCGGCTACCGGCTGGAGGGCTGACGTGCGCCGCCGGCTGCTGCTCGTGCTGCTGGCGTTCTCGGTGCTCGCGGTGACGGCCTTCGCCTGGCCGCTGCTGGTGAGCACGGCCTCGGAGCGCACACAGCGGTTCGTGATCACCAGAACGGCCGACCTCGACCGGATCGCCGACGTCGCGCAGCAGGCCGTGCTGGAGCACGACAACGCCGATCTGCGCGCCGAGGTCCGCGCGTACCACGACCTGTACGCCGACGGCATGATCGTGGTCGACACGACCGGCAAGCCGCTCGCCGCCGCGGGCCTGTCGATGGACGACCCGGACGTGCCCGAGGCGGTCACCGCCGCGCTGCGCAACCAGCCGGCCGTGCTGCCGCACGACCTGCGCCCCTGGTCGGCCGACGACGTGCTGCTGGCCGTGCCCATCGGCACGGACACCCGGGTGAGCGGCGCGGCGGTGCTGCGCTCGTCGGTCGCGGCGGCCGCCGCCGACATCGGCAAGGCGTGGGCGCTGATCCTCGCCACCGCGCTCGCCGCGGCCGTCGTCTGCGTGCTGCTGGCCCTGCTGCTCGCGCGATGGGTGCTGCGGCCGCTGCGCGAGCTGGAACGCGGCGTGCTCGCGGTCGCGGCGGGGGAGCGCGACGCGCACATCGGCGAGCGTCTCGGCCCCCGCGAGCTGCGTGCGCTCGCCGGGTCGTTCAACCGCATGTCCGCCGCGGTGACCGCGGCCGCGGAGCAGCAGAGCCGCCTCGTCGCGGACGCCTCGCACGAGCTGCGCAGCCCGATCGCCCGGCTGCGGCTGACCGTCGACTCGCTGCACCGGCACGTCACGCCCGACGGCGAGGCGGGCTACCGGCGCATCCTCGCGGAGGTCGAGGAGCTGGAGTCGCTGTTCGGCAGCCTGCTCAACCTCGCCGCCGCGGACCGCACCGCGACCGAGCTCGCGGCCGGCGCCGGCGTCGAGGACAGTTGCGACGCCACCGAGCTGCTCGTGGAGCGCCGGGAGACGTGGCTGTCCGCGGCCGACCAGGCGGGCGTGCGGCTGTCCGCGCCGGAGTCGGACTGCCCGGTACAGCTGGCCCTGCCGGAGACCGAGCTGAAGCAGGTGCTCGACGTCGCCATCGACAACGCGATCAAGTACGCGGGCGAAGGCGCGCACGTGCGGCTGGACTGCGAGGTCGCGGCCGGGCGCGGGCGGGTCGCGATCGCCGACGACGGGCCCGGCCTGCCGGCGAGAGACCGGGCTGTGGCCACGACCCGCTTCTGGCGGTCCCGGCGTGACCACGCGAGCACGGGGTCGGGCCTGGGCCTCGCGATCGCCGAGCGGCTGGTCACCGCGCGCGGCGGCACCCTGCACGTGCTGGCCAACGTGCCGAAGGGGCTGGTCGTGGAGCTGACCGTGCCGCTGGCCGAGGAGGCCGGCCCATGACCGTCACCCGGCGCACGGTGTGCAAGGCCGGCATCGCGGCACTGGCCGCGTCGCTGGCCGGCTGCGGTTCCGACGGCTACCGCGGTCCGGACCGCACGGTCACGATCGCGGGCGGCCAGCCCGGCGGGTTCTACCTGGAGTTCGCGCAGTTGCTCGCGCGCGAGATCAACGCGGCCGAGCCCAGGCTGGCCTGCAAGGCGATGCACACCGGCGGCAGCGTCAGCAACATCGAGCTGATCCGCGACGGCCGCGCGGACATCGGCGTGTCCCAGATGGACATGGTGCTGTCCGCGCTGGACGGCCGCGACCCGTTCACCGAAGAGGTGCCCGTGCGCGGGATCGGCCGCATGTACGAGGACTACCTGCAGCTCGTCGTGCGCAAGGACAGTCCGGTGCGCACCGTGCAGGGGCTCGCCGGCCGGACGGTCTCGATCGGCGCGGAAGGCTCTGGCACGGCGATCTTCGGCGAGCGGCTGTTCGAGGCGGCCGGCGTGCCGTTCGTCCCCCAGAAGCAGTCCCTCGAGGACGCGGCCGACGCGCTGGGGCGCGGGCAGGTCGACGCACTGCTGTGGTCGGGTGGCGTGCCGACGCCCGCACTCGCCGAGCTGCACGCGCGGATCCGGCTGCTGCCGATCGCGTCCGAACTGCCCGCGCTGCGGGAGAAGTACAGCAACGCCTACCAGCAGGTGAACATCCCCGCGGGCGGTTACGACCAGGCCGGCACGCCGACGATCGGGGTCGCGAACCTGCTGGTGTGCGGGCGGGACCTGCCCGACGACGTGGCCGCCGCGATCACCCGCGTGCTGGTCGACCGAGCGGTGCGCCTGGTGCCCGAGCACGCACTCGGCGCCCAGTTCCTGGACCGCCGCACGTTGATCGGCCTCTTCGGCGTCCCCATGCACCCGGGCGCATCGACCGCGTACCGCCAACTCCACGGCTGACGGCAGGAGGTGATCGTCGTGCTCGAGGATCAGGAACTGTCCCGGCCGGGCTCGGTGCTCGGCTGGGTGCGCCGGTACGGGCCCCGCTTCCGCCCGCCGGCGGACCGCGGCCCGCTGTACCGGTCGATGATGGTGCTGGACGTGGCCGGCTTCGGCAGGCTGTCCAACCTCGCCCAGCTCCAGGTGCGCACCGCGCTCAACACGGCCGTGCGCGCCGCCTTCCGTACCGGCGGCGTGCGGTGGTCCGCACTGGCCGTCGAGGACCGCGGCGACGGCGCGATCATCCTCGCCCCGCCCACGGTGTCCAAAGTAGACCTGCTGGACCCGGTCGTCCCCATCCTCGCCGCCCGGCTGCGTGGGTACAACGCCGCCGCCGAGCCCGGGCTGCGCATCCGGGTGCGGGTGTCGATCCACGCGGGGGAGGTGCACCGGGACGCGACCGGCTGGGCCGGCACCGACCTCAACGTCGCCTGCCGGCTGGTGAGCAACCCGGCCGTGTCCCGCTACCTGCTGCAGCGTCCGGAGGCCGACCTGCTGCTGGTCGTCTCCGAGTCCGTGTACGACGGGGTCGTGCGGCACGCGTACCGGCGGATCGACCCGGCCACGTACGCGCCGGTGCACGTCGCCGTGAAGGAGCTGAACGCGCGCGCCTGGGCGCACGTGCCCTCCTGAGGGGCGCGCACCCGGCGGCCCGGGGTTGAATGGCGGCCATGCCAGCGCGGTCGTCAGGGGTGCCCGCGGCGGTGGCGCCGATGCTCGCCTCGCCGGGAAAGGGGCGGCTGCCCGACAACCCACGGTTCGGCTACGAGTACAAGTACGACGGCTACCGGGCGATCATGCGGGTCGCGCCGTCCGGCGAGCTGGTGCTGACCAGCCGCAACGACAAGGACCTCACCGACGAGTTCGCCGTGCTCCAGGGTGCGCTCGGCGACGCGCTCGGCGGACGGGCGGCGGTGCTGGATGGCGAGCTCGTCGTGCTCAACGAGTTCGGCCAGCCCGAGTTCGCGCTCATGCAGGAGCGTCGCGGCCGCTACCAGCAGCGGTACTCGGTCGCCGGGCTGGCGCTGCGCTACCTCGTGTTCGACCTGCTGCGCCTCGGCGAGGAGGACCTGACCGGGCTGCCGTACCGCGAGCGCCGCCGCCGGCTGGAAGAGCTCGAGATCCCCGCCGGACCGATCGAGGTGGTACCCGCGTTCACCCACGCCGGCCTGGCGAGCCGCGGCCGCACACCGGAGGACCTGCTCGCCGAGGCCGCCGAGGCGGGCTACGAGGGCGTCATCGCCAAACGGCTCGACTCCCGGTACTACCCGGGCCGCCGCACGCTCGAGTGGCAGAAGCACCCGCTGATCCAGACGCAGGAGGTCGTCGTCTGCGGGTGGCGGCCGGGCAAGGGCCGCCGCGACGGCATGGTCGGCGGGCTGCTGCTCGGCGCGCACGACCCGCACACCGGCGACCTGGTCTACCTCGGCGACGTCGGGACCGGGTTCACCGAGCGGGCGCTGTTCGACCTGCGCGACCGGTTCGCCCGCCTCGAGCGCGCGACCAGCCCGTTCGCCGCCGAGCTGGCCCGCGACGACGCGCGCCACGCGCGGTGGCTCGAGCCGGTCCTGGTCGGTGAGGTCGTCTACCGCCAGTTCACCCGCAGCGACCGGCGGCTGCGGCACGCGGCCTGGCGCGGCCTGCGCCCGGACCGGGAACCCGACGAGATCACCGTGCCCGAGCCCACGCTGGGCCGGCGACCGGGAGGAGCGCAGGCCGTGCCGGAACAACGCGCCGAACAGCGGGTCACCGTCCGGGTGGGGGAGCGGCGGCTGCAGCTGTCCAACTTGGACAAGGAGCTGTACCCGGACGGCTTCACCAAGGGCGAGGTGATCAACTACTACAGCCGTGTCGCGCCCGTGCTGCTGCCGCACCTGGCCGGGCGGGCGATGACGTTCGTGCGGTTCCCGGACGGCGTCGGCGGGGAGAAGTTCTTCGAGAAGAACATCCCGTCGCACGCACCGGACTGGGTCCGCACCGTACGGATGCCGAGCAGCGGCTCGCGCGGTGGGCACGGCGACCACATCGACCACGTCGTGATCGACGACCTGCCGACCCTGGTGTGGGCGGCCAACCTGGCCGCGCTCGAGCTGCATGTTCCACAGTGGACGGCAGACGCGACGGGCCGGCCGCGGCCGCCCGACCGGCTCGTGTTCGATCTCGACCCCGGTCCGGACACGACGATCGTGGAGTGCTGCCGGATCGCCGAGCGGCTGTACGACATCCTCACCGCGGACGGCCTCACCCCGGTGGCGAAGACCAGCGGCAGCAAGGGAATGCAGCTCTACGCCGGCATCACCACCCGCAGCCGCGAGCGCCCGTCGGAGTACGCGAAGGCGCTCGCCGAGCGGATCGCCGCACAGACGCCGGAGCTGGCCGTCGCGAAGATGGCGAGGAACCTCCGCCGGGGCAAGGTGTTCATCGACTGGAGCCAGAACAACCCGGCCAAGACGACGATCGCGCCGTACTCGCTGCGCGGCCGTGAGCTGCCGGCCGTCTCCACGCCGGTCGGCTGGGACGAGGTACGCGCGTGCGCGAAGCCCGCGGACCTGACGTTCACGGCGGACGACGTGCTGGACCGGGTCGCCGAACGCGGCGACCTGTTCGGCGTGCTCGGCGAGACCCGGTCGGCACTGCCGCCGAAGCGAGGCGGTTGACGGCCCGTGCGCGCACGCGATTAGCTGCGGTGTGCGGATCTTGCGCGTGGCCTCCCTGCTCATGTTGCTCGCGTTCGCGGTCGGCCCGCCGGCCGGCGCGGCGGGCGCGGAGCCGGAACCCGACCTCGACGCGGCGACGATCCCTCGGCTGCAGTCGCTCATGGACCGCGGAAAGCTCACCTCGGTCCGGCTCACCAACGCCTACCTCGACCGGATCCGCCGGCTCGACGGCAGGATCCACGCGGTGCTCACCACCGACCCGACGGCCGTGGCGCAGGCGGAGGCCAGCGACCGGCGCCGCGAGCGCGGCCACACGCGCGGCCCGCTCGACGGGATTCCCGTGCTGCTGAAGGACAACATCGACACGAAGCACCTGGCGACAACCGTCGGCTCGCGCGCGATGCGGACGCCGCCGGACCGGGACGCGACGCTGGTGCGCCGGCTGCGCGACGCGGGTGCGGTGATCATCGGCAAGGCGAACCTGTCGGAGTGGGCGAACTTCCGCTCCACCAGCGCGACGTCCGGCTGGTCCGGCGTGGGCTTGCAGACCAACAACCCCTACGTGCTCGACCGCAACCCGTGCGGCTCGTCGTCCGGCTCGGGCGCCGGCGTCGCCGCGTCCCTGGCGCAGGTCGCGGTCGGCACCGAGACCGACGGGTCGATCGTGTGCCCGGCCGGCGCGAACGGCGTCGTCGGGCACAAGCCGTCGCTGGGGCTGGTGAGCCGCGCCGGGATCGCGCCGATCTCCGCCGAGCAGGACACCGCGGGCCCGATGGCGCGGCACGTGGTCGACGCGGCGATCACGCTGTCGGTGCTGCAGGGCCGGGACCGAGGCGACCCGGCCACTGCGCAGATCCCGGCCGGCCAGCCGGACGACTACGCGCGGCTGCTGCGCCCGGATGCGTTGCGCGGCGCGCGGATCGGCGTCTACCGGCAGGCCGGCATCGACCCGGACGTGGACCGGATCGTCGAGGAGTCGGTGGCGACGCTGCGCGCGAAGGGCGCGACCGTGATCGACGTCGACGTGCCCTACCGGGAGCAGTTCGCCGCGGCCGAGCTGCCGGCGTTGCTCACCGAGTTCGCCCGGGACCTGCCGAAGTACCTGGCGCACCGGCGCGACGTGCCGCGGACGCTCGCGGAGCTGGTGGAGTTCGACAAGCAGGACCCGGTGGAGCTGAGCCGCTTCGGCCAGGAGCTGTTCGAGCAGGCGCTGGTCGCCCCGGCGCCGGACGACCCGGCGTACCTCATGCAGCGGGCCACCGCCACGTCGCTCGCGAAACGTTCGATCGACGAGACCATGGCCGCGCACGACCTCGACGCGATCATGTCGCCCACGAACGGCCCCGCCTGGAAGACGACGTACGGCGAGGGCGACGACGGGTTCCTGCTCGAGTCGTCCGGCCCGGCGGCGGTGGCCGGCTACCCGAACGTCGCGGTGCCCGCCGGGTACGCGGGCGAGCTGCCGATCGGCGTCTCGTTCTTCGCCGGCCGCTGGCAGGACGCCCGGGTGCTCGCGTTCGCCGCCGCGTACGAGGCCGCGAACCCGGTCCGGCACGCGCCTCGCCTCGTGCCGACGGCGTGACAGCTCAGTCGGCACGATCCGCACGCAGAGCCGTCGCCGGACGCCGCGCAGCTCGTCGTCGGACAGGCCGGTGAGGTGACGGGGCCGAGGTCGTTGATCATCCGGTAGGCCGCCGCCTGGTCCGCGGTCGGACGGCCGCCGAAGAGCACGTGCAGCCGGCACTCAGCCCGCCGGGCGCGGTACGGTGTTCCGGACGGCGCGCCGGGAAGTCTGGTCGGCACTCGGGCTGACGCGTGGGGAGGACACCGGCGATGCGTACCGTCGAGACGGTTCTCTTCCTTGTCGTCGTGGCGACGATCGTCGCGACGTTCGCGCGGCGGTTGCGGGTGCCCGCGCCATCCCTGCTCGTCGTGGCCGGGGTGGCGGTCGGGCTGGTGCCGGGAGTGCCGGCCGTCGAGGTCACGCCCGAGCTCGTCAGCCTCGTCGTGCTGCCACCGCTCCTGTTCGCCGCGGGGGAGGAGCTGCCGTGGCGCGACCTGCGCGCGGTGTGGCGGCCGGTCACCGTGCTCGCGGTCGGGCTCGTGGCCGTGTCCGCGCTCGTGGTCGGCATGGTCGCGGTCGCGTTGACGCCGTTGCCGCTCGGCATGGCGTTCGTGCTCGGGGCCGTGCTCGCCAGCACCGACCCGGTCGCGGTCACCGCGCTCGGCCGGCGGCTGTCGCTCCCGCCCCGGCTGCAGGCGCTGGTGCAGGCCGAGAGCCTCTTCAACGACGCCACCAGCCTCCTGCTGTTCCGCGTGGCGCTCTCGCTCGCCGTGGTCACCGGAGCGGTCTCCTGGGGCCGCGAGCTAGGCGAGTTCGCCGTTCTCGCGGGCGGCGGCGTGCTGGCCGGCGTGCTCGCGGCCGCGGGGGCCTACCTCATCCGGCGGCGCACCGAGGACCCCGTGCTGGAAGCGGTCGTCTCGCTCGTCACGCCCTATGCGGCCTACGTCGCGGCCGAGGCGGTCGGCGGGTCGGGCGTCACCGCGGTCGTGGTCGCGAGCGTCATCCTCGGCACCCAGGCGACCCGGCTCACCACCGCGCCGATCCGCCTCCAGCTCGCCGCCGTGTCCGGGACCGTCGTGTTCCTGCTGGAGAGCGTCGTGTTCGGGCTCATCGGCCTGCAGCTGCCCGCGCTCGTCGGCCGCATGCGCGACGAGGGCGCCGCGGCGAGCTGGCTGCTGCCCGCGCTGGCGATCACCGCGACGCTGCTCGTCGTCCGCGTCCTCTGGATGTACCCGCTCGCCGCGATCGCGCAGCGCCGCCGGGGCGGGCGGCGATTGTCGTGGCAGGTGCCGGTCGTGGTCACGTGGGCAGGCACGCGCGGCGTGGTCCCGCTCGCCGCCACCCTGTCGATCCCGTTCACGATGGACGACGGCTCGCCGCTGCCCTACCGCGACCTCGTGCTGGCGCTCGCCATCGCGGTCATCGTGATCACCTTGGTGGTGCAGGGTTTCACGCTCGCGCCGCTGGTCCGCCGGGCCGGCGTCGCGATGGATCCGGCCCACGTCGACCGCGAGCACGCCACCGCGCGTGCCCGCCTCGCCGAGGCCGGGATCGCGCACCTGGACGCTCTCGCGGAGAGCGAGACCATCCCCGAGCTCGTCCGCGAGCAGCTCCGCCGCAGCTGGCAGGCCCGGCTCGACCGCCTCCTGACCGACGAGGCCGAGCAGGCGGGCGAGAACCGGGCCGGCGCCTACCGGGACCTGCGCCGCGAGCTGCTGGCCGTCGAGGGCGCGGAGCTGAACCGCCTGTACGAGGCGGGTGCGATCACCGACACCACCCGGCGGCGCATCCAGCGCACCCTGGACCTGGAGAACGCCGGCCTCGGTGACGACTAACCGGTGACGACTAACCGGTGACGATCAGCTGGGGACGCGGTTCACCGGCGGCGTAGGGATTTCGTCAACGCGGCCGCGGCGGGCGTCAAGTTCGCGTCAGGCCCGGGTTCGCGGCCTCGTGGCGGGGCGACACTCGCGTCGTCGGTCGCCGTCGGGGTGGCCCGCCTTGAAGGGAACGTGGCCGATGGCCGATCTGGCCTACGCCGTGCTGCTCATCCTCGGCTTCGGTGTGCTCGTGCTGACCCTGCGCGGATTGGAGCGGCTGTGAGTGGTGTCGGCGTGCTGGCGAACGTCGTCGGCGGCGTGCTCGCGCTGCTGCTGATCGTCTACCTGTTCGTGGCGCTCGTCCGCCCGGAGAAGTTCTGATGTCGTCCACCGTGGCCGGCCTGCTGCAGGTCGGCATCCTCCTCGCCGTCCTCGCCGCGGTGTACAAGCCGTTCGGCGACCACATGGCACGGGTCTTCACGGACAAGAAGCACCTGGCGATCGAGCGCGTCATCTACCGGACCGTCCGGGTCGACCCGGAGTCCGAGCAGCGCTGGCCCGTCTACGCCGTCGGCGTGCTCGGCTTCTCCTTCGTGTCGATCGTGCTGCTGTACCTGATCCAGCGCCTGCAGCCGTTGCTGCCGTTCGACTTCGGCCGCGGCGCGGTGGCTCCGGGCATCGCGTTCAACACCGCGATCAGCTTCGTGGCCAACACGAACTGGCAGTCCTACGTGCCCGAGCTCGTCATGGGGCACACCGTCCAGATGCTCGGCCTGACCGTGCAGAACTTCGTCTCCGGCGCGGCCGGCATCGCCGTGGCGATCGCGTTGGTCCGGGGGTTCACCCGGTCGGCCACCGACCGGCTCGGCAACTTCTGGGTCGACCTCGTCCGCGGCACCGTCCGCATCCTGTTACCGGTCGCGTTCGTGTTCGCGATCGTGCTGATCGCGCTCGGCGTCGTGCAGAGCCTGAAATCCGGCGTCGACGTGACCAACCCGGACGGTTCGACGAGCCGGATCGCGCTCGCGCCCGCCGCCGGCCAGGAGGCCATCAAGGAGCTCGGCACCAACGGCGGCGGCATCTTCAACGCGAACTCCGCCCACCCGTTCGAGAACCCGAACGGCTCGACGAACCTCATCGAGATCTTCCTCATCCTCCTCGTCCCGGTCTGTCTCACCCGGACGTTCGGCACGCTCGTGGGCAACCGCCGGCAGGGCTACACGCTGCTGTCGGTCATGGGCGTGCTCTGGGGCGCGATGCTCGCGGTGATCTGGTGGGCCGAGGCACACCCGAACGGCCCGGCCGCACTGCTCGCGGGCGCCGCGACCGAGGGCAAGGAGGTCCGCTTCGGGATCGCCGGCTCGGCCCTGTTCGCCGACACCACGACCGGCACGTCGACCGGCGCGGTCAACGCCGCCCACGACAGCCTCACCGGCCTCGGCGGCGGCGGCACGTTGCTGAACATGCTCTTCAGCGAGATGACCCCGGGCGGCGTGGGCACCGGCCTGTACTCGATTCTCGTCATGGCGATCATCGCGGTGTTCCTCGCCGGGCTCATGGTCGGCCGCACGCCGGAGTACCTCGGCAAGAGACTCGGCCGGCGTGAGGTGACGACCTCGGCCATCGCGATCCTCGCGATGCCGACGCTCGTCCTGGTCGGCGCCGGGGTCGCGATCATGCTTCCCGGTACGCCGGGCTACCTGGGCAACTCCGGCATCCACGGCTGGTCCGAGATCCTCTACGCCTACACGTCGGCGGCCAACAACAACGGCAGCGCGTTCGGCGGCCTCACGGCCACGAGCCCGTGGTTCGAGTCCTCGCTGGGCATCGCCATGCTGCTGGGCAGGCTCGTCCCGATCACCGCGGTCCTCTGCCTCGCCGGTTCGCTGGCCGCGCAGAAGAAGGTCCCGGCGACCTCCGGCACGCTGCCGACCCAGGGACCGCTGTTCGCCTCGCTGCTGACGGGAACGATCGTCCTCGTCGCGGCGCTCACCTTCATCCCGGCTCTCGCTCTCGGTCCGATCGCGGAGGCACTCGCGTGAGCACCACCACCGAAAGTCCGCGGCGCTCCCCGCTGGACGCGCGCCAGCACCACGCGGAGAAGACCGGCCGCATCGGCGCCGGCGTCTTCCGCCCGCGACAGCTCGTCGAGTCGCTGCCGGACGCCTTGCGCAAGCTCGACCCGCGCCACCAGATGCGCAACCCCGTCATGTTCGTGGTGTGGGCAGGGTCGCTGCTGTCGACGGCGTTCGCGATCGGCGACCCCGGGGTCTTCACCATCGGCGTGGCGCTGTGGCTGTGGTTCACCGTCCTGTTCGCCAACCTCGCCGAGGCGGTCGCCGAGGGCCGGGGCAAGGCGCAGGCGGAGACCCTGCGGCGCACCAAGAAGGAGACGACCGCCCGGCGGCTCGCCGAGGACGGCACGGAGGAGGCCGTGCCCGGCGTCGAGCTGCGGGTCGGCGACCGCGTGGTCGTCGAGGCCGGCGAGATCATCCCCGGCGACGGCGACGTCGTCGAGGGCATCGCGACGGTCGACGAGTCGGCGATCACCGGCGAGTCGGCGCCGGTGATCCGCGAGTCGGGCGGGGACTTCTCGGCGGTCACCGGCGGCACCACCGTGCTGTCCGACCGGATCGTCGTGCGCATCTCGACGAAGCCCGGCGAGTCCTTCGTGGACCGCATGATCGCCCTCGTGGAGGGCGCGCAACGGCAGAAGACGCCGAACGAGATCGCGCTGACGATCCTGCTGTCCACGCTGACGATCATCTTCCTGCTCGCGGTCGTGTCCCTGCAGCCGGTCGCCGGCTACTCGGGCAGCCCGCAGTCGGTGATCGTGCTGACCGCGCTGCTGGTCTGCCTCATCCCGACGACCATCGGCGCGCTGCTGTCGGCCATCGGGATCGCCGGCATGGACCGGCTCGTGCAGCGCAACGTGCTCGCCACGTCCGGCCGCGCGGTCGAGGCCGCGGGTGACGTGTCGACGCTGCTGCTGGACAAGACCGGCACGATCACCTTCGGCAACCGCCGGGCGACCGAGCTGATCCCGGTGGGCGGCACGCCGATGCACGAGCTCAGGGAGGTGGCGCGGCTGGCGAGCCTCGCCGACGGCACCCCCGAGGGTCGCAGCGTGCTCGAGCTGGCCGGCGGGCCGGTGGCGCTGACCGAGCCGGCCGAGTACGTCCCCTTCACCGCACAGACCCGGATGAGCGGGATCGACATCGGTGGCCGGAGGATTCGCAAGGGTGCCGCGAGCGTCTTTCCCGCGACCGCGGAGACCGAACGGATCGTCGACGAGATCAGCGCGGCGGGCGGCACCCCGCTCGTCGTGGCCGAGAACGACACGGTACTCGGCGTGATCCGGCTGTCCGATGTGGTCAAACCAGCCATGCGGGAACGGTTCGCACAGCTGCGCGGGATGGGCATCCGCACGGTCATGATCACCGGCGACAACCCGCTGACCGCCCGGGCGATCGCGACGGAGTCCGGTGTGGACGACTACCTCGCGGAGGCCAGGCCCGAGGACAAGATGGCCCTCATCCGCGCCGAACAGGAGGGCGGCCGGCTCGTCGCGATGACCGGCGACGGCACCAACGACGCACCGGCGCTGGCCCTGTCCGACGTCGGCGTCGCGATGAACAGCGGGACCATGGCGGCCAAGGAGGCCGGCAACATGGTCGACCTCGACTCCGACCCGACTAAGCTCATCGAGATCGTCGAGATCGGCAAGCAGCTGCTGATCACCCGCGGCGCGCTCACGACGTTCAGCGTGGCCAACGACCTGGCGAAGTACTTCGCGATCCTGCCGGCCATGTTCGCGGGGATCTATCCGCAGCTGGACAGGCTGAACATCATGCGCCTGCACTCGCCGAGCTCGGCGATCCTGTCCGCGGTGATCTTCAACGCGCTGATCATCATCGCGCTGATCCCGCTCGCGCTGCGCGGCGTGCGGTACCGGCCGTCGAGCGCGTCGTCGCTGCTGCGGCGCAACCTGCTGATCTACGGCGCCGGCGGCATCGTCACGCCGTTCGTCGGCATCTGGCTCGTCGACCTGCTGGTCCGACTCGTCCCGGGAATGTGACGCCATGAACTCGCTCGTGAAGCAGACCCTTGCCGGACTGCGGGTGCTGATCGCGCTCACGATCCTGCTCGGGGTCCTCTACCCGCTCGGGGTGTGGGTCGTGAGCCGCATACCGGGACTCGAGGCCAACGCCGAGGGCTCGATCGTCACCGTCGACGGCAAGGCGGTCGGCTCGGACCTGATCGGCATCGACCCGGTCGCCGGCCACCCCAACGGGGACCCGAACCACGACCCGTGGTTCCACACCCGCCCGTCCGCGGACGCCGACGGCGACGGCTCGCCCGACGTGCTCGGCCCGGCCGACCCGTCGATCTCGGGCGCGTCCAACAAGGGTGCGTTCAACTCCGACCTCATCGCGACGATCAAGGAACGCAAGGAGATCATCGCCAAGCGCGAGGGCGTACCCGAGTCGCGGGTGCCACCCGACGCGGTCACCGCGTCCGGGTCCGGCCTGGACCCCGACATCAGCGTGGCCTACGCCGAACTGCAGGCGCCGCGGGTGGCGCGGGTCAACGGGCTGTCCGAGGCGGCGGTCCGCGAGCTGGTCGAGGAGAACACCGTCGGCCGCGACCTCGGCGTGCTCGGCGATCCCGGGGTCGACGTGCTCACGCTGAACCTGGCGGTCCAGGCGGCGAAGCGGTGACCCGGTCGCTCCGGCATCGGCAAGGGTGGGCGGCTGCGAACGACACGCGGACCGGGCGGAACCAGCCCCTTCCCGCCATACAATTCGCTCATGGCGAAGGCGAGTGACGCCGACGTCCGGATCAGCAACGCCGAGCGGGACGAGGCGGTCGAGACCCTCGGCGTGCACCTGTCCACCGGCCGGCTCGAGCTGGCGGAGTTCGAGGAGCGCAGCGGCCGGGCCGCGGCCGCGCGCACCCGTGGCGAGCTCGAGGCGTTGTTCACCGACCTCCCCGCGCCGCACCCGGACCTCAGCTCGGCGACCCCGCCCGCGCCGCTCATCCAGAAGGCCGGCCAGCTCGTCACCGACCCGGCCGGCAAGCGGAAGTCGAAGGAGCTGGTGGAGACCCCGGCCAGCAAGGGGCTCGAGGCGGTCGCCGGGCTCGCGTTCGTCTTCGGCATCCCGGGCGCGATCCTGCTGACGATCTTCGCCGGCGCGTGGTGGGTGTTCATCCCGGTCGCCTTCGTGATCATGGTCGCCGGCGGCGCGGCCGACGCGGCGAAGAAGAAGGCGACCCCGGGCGCGAGCTAGGAGCCGGACTTCCGGATCTCCCCGCCCAGCTCCTTCTGCAGCTCGCGCAGGTACTCCTCGGACCGCCCGGACAGCACCCAGCGGTCGCCCGCCAGGTAGGTGCCGCCGTACGCCGTCGCGTACTCCAGCCAGTCCTCCTCGCCGGCTAGCTTGTCGAACTGCAGGAACACGAAGTTGTCGCCGCCCGAGGTGCACGAGGCCTGGCGCAAGTCCTTCGCCTTGCCCGCGAGCTCCGGCTTGCAGCCGACCGCGGCCGCGAGCTCCTCGACCGTGTACGTCCTGCTCGACGCGGCCGGCGTGTCGCTCCTCGGTGCGGATGCCGGCTCGGCGTCGCCGCCCGAGCCGCAGCCGGCGAGCACGAGCGCGGCCGCGGCCACGAGCGTCGCCACTCGGTGGGTGGATCTCACGTCCTCCTATACGAGACCCGCGGGGGACCGCGTTCACCTGGGCGTACCGTCATCCGCGATGGCACAACGGGACCCGGTCGACGAGGCGTTCATCGCCGCCGTCCGCTCGCTCGCGCCCTCGCGGGTGGACGCCCGCATCACCGCCGCGCAGAGCACGGAGCTGTTCGACGCGCAGGCCGCGAGCCGGCACCTCGACCTCGCCGCGCGGTGGCTGCGGGCCCAGGGCGAAGGCTTCTACACGATCGGCTCGGCCGGGCACGAGAGCAACGCCGCCGTCGCGATGGCGCTGCGGCCCACCGACCCGGCACTGCTGCACTACCGCTCCGGCGGGTTCTACGTGGCGCGGGCCCGGCAGGTCGCCGGCCACGACCCGATCCGCGACGTCCTGCTCGGCCTCGTCGGCTCGGTAGAGGAGCCGATCGCCGGCGGGCGGCACAAGGTGTTCGGCCACCCCGAGCTCGCGATCATCCCGCAGACCTCGACGGTCGGCAGTCACGTGCCGCGCGCGGTGGGCGTGGCGTTCGCGTCGGACCGGGCGCGCACCTTGGGCGTGCTCGCGCCGTGGCCGCAGGACGCGGTCGTCGTGTGCAGCTTCGGCGACGCCTCGGCCAACCACTCCACGGTCGTCGGCGCGGTCAACTCCGCCTCCTGGTCGGCCTACCAGGGCGTGCCGCTGCCGCTGCTGCTCGTGTGCGAGGACAACGGGCTCGGCATCAGCGTGCCCACCCCGCCCGGCTGGATCGCCCGCACCTACGGCGACCGGCCGGACCTGCGGTACGTCCGGGCCGACGGCAGCGACCCGGCCGAGGTGTTCGCCGCCGCCGGGGACGCCGCGGCCTGGGTGCGCCGGCACCGCCGGCCCGCGTTCCTGCACCTGACCACGGTCCGCTTGATGGGCCACGCCGGCTCGGACGTGGAGACCGCGTACCGCTCGCCGGCCCAGATCGCGGCCGGCTACCGGCGCGATCCGCTGCTCGGCACGGCGCGGCTGCTCGTCGGGGCGGGCGTGTGGACCCCCGGCGAGGTGCTCGACCGGTACGAGGCGATCCGCGAGCAGGTGCGGCAGGAAGCGGAGAAGGCCCGCACGCGCCCGCGGCTCGCCACGGCTACCCAGGTGATGCGGCCGCTCGCGCCGCACCGGCCGGATGCGGTGGCCGAGGCGGCGGCCCGCGCCGGCGAGGCGCGTGCGGGGATGTTCGGCGGGAATCTGCCGGAGGACGAGCCGCCGTTGACGCTCGCGCAGTCGATCAACCGCACGCTGCTCGACGCCGGGGCCCGCCACCCCGGCCTGCTCGTGTTCGGCGAGGACGTGGCGCGCAAGGGCGGCGTGTACGGCGTGACCCGCGGGCTGCGCAAGCGGCTCGGCGCACGACGGGTGTTCGACACGCTGCTGGACGAGCAGGCCATCCTCGGGCTCGCACTCGGCACGGGCCTGTCCGGGCTCCTGCCGGTCCCGGAGATCCAGTACCTGGCCTACCTGCACAACGCCGCGGACCAAATCCGCGGGGAGGCGGCGACGCTGTCGTTCTTCTCGCAGGGCCGGTTCCACAACCCGATGGTCGTGCGCATCGCCGGCTACGCGTACCAGAAGGGCTTCGGCGGGCACTTCCACAACGACAACGCGGTCGGCGCGTTGCGCGACATCCCCGGGCTGGTCGTCGCGACCCCGGCGCGGCCGGACGACGCGCCCGCCATGCTGCGCACGTGCCTCGCCGCCGCGGCGGCCGACGGGCGGGTGTGCGTGTTCCTCGAGCCGATCGCGCTCTACCACACCCGGGACCTGCACGAGCCCGGCGACGAGCGGTGGCTCGCCCGGTACGCGCCGCCGGACCGGTGGGCCGCGGAACACGTCCCGATCGGGCGCGCGCGGACGCACGGCGACGGCACGGACCTGACGATCCTGACGTTCGGCAACGGGCTGCACCTGTCGTTGCGCACGGTCGCGCGGCTCGCCGCGGCGGGCGTGCACGCCCGCGTGGTCGACCTGCGCTGGCTCGCGCCGCTGCCGGTGGCGGACATCGTCCGCGAGGCCGAGGCCACCGGGCGGGTGCTCGTCGTCGACGAGACCCGGCGCACCGGCGGCGTCTCCGAGGGTGTCCTCGCCGCGCTCGCCGACCACGGGTTCACCGGCGCGGTCGCCCGCGTGACGAGCGCGGACAGCTTCGTCCCGCTCGGCGACGCGGCCGGCCTCGTCCTCGTCGACGAGGAGGCGATCGAGGACGCGGCCTGGCGGGTCGTGGGTTCGGTGCGCCGGTCCGGCCACGAGCGTGGCTAGCGTTTCGGCAGCGCGGGTGCCCGGGTGAGCACGTCCTCGTCGTGGAAGGCGAAGCTCGCCCCGTCGGTGCGGTACAGCTCCGCGTACCTCGCGACCTTGTCCGGATCCAGCCGGACGCCGAGCCCCGGCCCGTCGGGAGCGGACAGCGTGCCGTCCACATAGGATGCGAGCGTTCCGGTGAAGCCGGCGGTGACGTCGTCCGCGAGCAGCGCGCCGTAGGCCTGGTTGGCGTAGCGGAAGTTCGGGGTCGCGGTGAGGGCGTGCAGCGCTGCGGCGAGCGCGACGCCGAGCTCACCGAGGCTGTGCTTGACCACCGGCAGCCCGGCCGCCTCGCACAGGCCGGCGGAGCGCTTGAGGTTCAGCAGGCCGCCGTCCATCTGGTTGTCCACCGACAGCACGTCCGCGGCGCCCGCCCGGATCACCGCGAGCTGGTCGTACCGGGTCCAGCTCGCCTCGTTGGCGAGCAGGGGAGTACCGATCCGGCCGCGGACGTACGCCATCCCGGCGAGGTCCCGCCCGGACACCGGCTGCTCGACCAGCTCGAGCCCGAACCGTTCCAGCTCGGCGATCAGCCGCACGGCCGCGCCCGGCGACCACGCCTCGTTCGCGTCCACCCGCAACGCCATGTCCGGCCCGGCGCCGTCGCGCAACGCGGCCACCCGCTCGACGTCCTCCCACGGATCGTCGGCGCCGACCTTCAGGTAGCACGTGGCGAACCCGGCCGCCGCGGCACGCTTCGCCTCCGCCGCGACCTCCGCCGGTTCCCGGCGTGCCACGTAGTAGAAGAACTCGACCCGGTCGTGGAACCGGCCGCCGAGCAGGTTCACCAGCGGCTGGCCGCACGCCTTGCCGACGAGGTCCCAGCACGCCATCTCCACGGCCGCGATCGCGGGGCTGGTGGCGCGCACGTGGTGCCACGTGCCGACGAGCTCGATCCGCCGGACCAGCCGCTCGATCTCGAACGGGTCCGCCCCGACGACAAGTGGCCGCAGGCTCTCGACGACCGCGAGCACGATGCCGGCCGACGGGTAGGCAGCGGCCTCGCCGATCCCGGTGAGACCCTCGTCGGTCTCCAGCTCCAGCAGCACGCTGACCTGCCCGCGCCGCCGGCCGAACGCCCAGATCTCGTCGGCCAGGTACGGCACCGCGACGGGCGTGGCCCGCAGCCCGGTGATGCGCATGTCGCTCCTCTCAGGACAGCTCGATGAGCTCGCGCGTGGTCGTGGTGAGCAGCTCCGCGCCGGTGGGTGTGACGAGCGCGGTGTCGGACACGACGTGCCCCGCCGGCTCGGTCACCCAGGACATCAGGTGGAACGTCATCCCGGCGGCGACCTCGACCTCGCCGTCCGCGCGGATGCCGAGCACCTGCCCGCCACCGACCCAGCTCGGCGGGAAGCCGATGCCCACGAGGTAGCCGCAGTGATGGCGCGAGGGCCACGACCCGGCCGCGTCGCCCGCCACCCCACGCCGCCACGCGGCGTACACCTCGCCCGTGGTCGCGCCCGGCCGCAGTGCCGCCAGCGCCGCCCCGAGCCCGGCGTTGGCCGCCGCGTGCGCGGCGACCGCCGCGGCCGTGGCGGGTCCGATGTGGACGGTTCGGCTGAGCGGGGCGTGGTAGCGGCGCACGCAGCCGGACAGCTCCAGGAAGAGCCCGTCGGATACCACGCGGTCGCCCCACGACACGTGCTCCTGGTCCAACATCCACAGTGGACGGATCAGCGGTGCGAACCCGGGCTGCTGGCCACCGGCCGCGAACATCGCCTGGTGCACGGCCGCGGCCACGGTCCGCTCCGGCACGCCCGGCCGTGCGGCGGCGATGCCCGCGGCCATCGCCGCGTCGGACACCGCCGCCGCACGCCGCACCTCCCCGACCTCGTCCGGGGTCTTCACCGCGCGGATCCCGGCGAGCACGCCGGTGCCGTCCAGCCAGCGCCGCCCGGCGAGCGCGCCGGCCAGGCCGGCGCGGACGGCCGGCGGGAAGAACATCGCCTCCTCCTCGACGGCGACGAGCCCGCCCGGCCCGGCCAGCTCGGCGAGCACCGCGGCGACCGCCGCAGCCGGGTCCGCGCCGTCGGCGAACGTCACGTGCCGGCAGCCGGGCAGCTGCGCGCGCACGGTCGGGCGCTCCATCTCGCGGGTCACCACGACCGGCGCGCCCGGCGCGGCCGGGACCAGCACCGCGGTGAACGCGAAGTAGCCGAGATGGTCGAGCCCGGTCAGGTAGTAGACGTTCTCCGGACTCACCGCGGCGAAGGCCTGCACGCCGGCGTCGGCCATCCAGGTACGCAGCACGGCGATCCGGCGGTCGTGCTCGCGGGCCGGTGCGGCGACGGGAAGGCTCATGCCGGTCAGCGTGCGCCCGGCCGCGCCACAGATCCAGTGACGATTTCTGGCGGTCGTCGTAAGTTCGGCTACATGCTGGACGTCCACCGGCTCCGGTTGCTCCGCGAGCTGTCCCGCCAGGGCACGATCGCGGCGGCCGCCCGGGTCTGCTCGCTGACGCCGTCGGCGGTGTCGCAGCAGCTGGCCGTGCTGGAGCGGGAGGCGGGTACCCCGCTGTACTTTCGCGACGGCCGGCGGCTTGTGCTCACCGAGGCGGCCCGGGTGCTCGTCGAGCACACCGAGCACGTGCTGGCCGAGCTGGAACGCGCGCGGGCGAGCGTCGCGGCGCTGACGTCGACCGTCCGCGGTGTGCTCCGGCTGGCCGCCTTCCCGACCGCGGCGCGCGTGCTCGCCGCGGACGCTATCGCCCGCTGCCGCGCCGCGCACCCGGACCTGCGCGTGCGGCTGTCCGAGCAGGAGACGGCGGACGCCGTGGAGTCGTTGCGGGGCGGGCGGATCGACGTGGCGCTGGTCTACGAGTACAGCCTGCTGCCCGCGGTCCGCGAGCCCGCGGTCGAGACCGAGCCGCTGCTGACCGAGCCGCTGCTGCTCGCCCTGCCCCCCGGGCTCGCCGCCGGCGCCGGGCCGCTCGAACTCGCCTCGCTCGCCGACCAGCCGTGGATCGCCGCGTCGCAGGACGACGCGCTGCACCAGATGCTCGCGCGGGCCTGCGCGGCGGCCGGGTTCGCGCCGCGGCTGGACTTCACCAGCTCCGACTACACGGTCATCTTCGCGCTCGTGCGTGCCGGGCTCGGCGTGTCGATCGTGCCGCGGCTGGCGCTGGAGTCGATGTCCGCGGACGTGGCGCTGCGGCCCGTCGCCGAGCTGGAGCTGACCCGCACGGTGTCGGCGGCGGTGCGCGCCGGTAGCCGCCGCGGCCCGCAGATCGCGGCCATGCTCACCGCCCTGCACGACGTGGCCGCCGAGCTCCCGGTCACATCGGGAGCCGCTGACGGGTCGACTCCGGTGGAGGGCGATGATGGCGGACGGTGAGGGAGGAACCGTGACGATCGACGAGGGGACCCGGCTGGCCGAGCGGTTCACCGAGCAGCGGCCGCGGCTGCGCGCGGTGGCCTACCGGATGCTCGGCTCGTTCAGCGAGGCGGACGACGCCGTGCAGGAGGCGTGGCTGCGCCTCAACCGGACCGGCGCGGACGGCATCGACAACCTCGCCGGGTGGCTGACCACCGTGGTGGCCCGGGTGTGCCTGAACATGCTGCGCGCGCGGGAGTCCCGCCGCGAGGAGTCGCTCGAGGTGCGCCTGCCCGACCCGGTCGTCAGCAGCCCGGACGGTCCGGATCCCGAGCAGGAGGCGCTGCTCGCCGACTCGGTCGGGCTGGCGCTGCTCGTGGTGCTCGACTCCCTCGGGCCGGCCGAGCGGCTCGCGTTCGTGCTGCACGACATGTTCGCCGTGCCGTTCGAGGACATCGCCGCGATGCTCGACCGCTCGCCGGCCGCGACCCGCCAGCTCGCCAGCCGCGCCCGCCGCCGCGTGCGTGGCGAGGCGCCGGTGCCCGACCCCGACCTGTCGCGGCAGCGAGAGGTCGTTACCGCGTTCTTCGCCGCCGCCCGCGAAGGCGACTTCGAGACGCTGATCTCCGTGCTGGACCCGGACATCGAGCTGCGCTCCGACGGCGGTCCCGGCCGCCCGCGCCTCAACCAGTTCCTGCGCGGGCCGCAGGCCGTCGCCGGGCAGGCTCGCGGCTTCCGGCACTTCGCCGGGTCGCTCCAGCCGGTCCTGGTCAACGGCGCCGCCGCGGTGCTCGTCGTCCTGCGTGGGCAGCCTATGGCGGTCATGGCGTTCACGGTCACGAACGGGCGCATCGTGGCGATCAACGTGTTGCTCGACCCCAAGCGCCTGGCCGCCTTGGAGCTGCCCGCCCCGTAGCCTCGCCGGTTGCTTACTCACCGGCCGGTCCATGTGTGATTCGGCCACATCCGCGGTCGTACTTGTGGACGTTTCGGACATGTCCCGACGCGGCGGTAGTCCCTAGGGTCGGCCGCGTGACGACCGCCACACCGCCAGCCACGGGGGAGACCCCGCTGCTGCGAACTCGGGGGCTCACCAAGGAGTTCCGTGGCTTCCGCGCGGTCAGCGACGTCGACCTGGCGGTCGAGCCCGGCACGGTGCACGCGCTCGTCGGGCCCAACGGTGCCGGCAAGACGACGCTGTTCAACCTGCTCACCGGCTTTCTGAAGCCGACCAGCGGCAGCATCACCATCGACGGCCACGACGTGACCGGCATGCGCCCGGAACGAATCGCGCGGGCCGGGGTCGCCCGTTCCTTCCAGATCACCAGCCTCTTCAAGGAGCTGAGCCTCGCCGAGCACGTCGAGCTCGCGCTGCTGGGCCGTGACCGGCAGGGCTTCCGCTTCTGGCGCTCGGACCGGCGGCTGCGCCGCTACCGGGCGGAGGCCGACGACCTGCTCGAGCAGGTCGGGCTCGCCGGCAAGGCGGACGTGGCGGCCGGGAGCCTCGGGTACGGGCAGAAGCGGGCGCTGGAACTGGCCCTCGCGCTCGCGCTGTCGCCGCGCCTGCTGCTGCTCGACGAGCCGACCGCGGGCATGGGCGTCGAGGACGTCTCGCGGACCGTCGAGCTGATCGACCGGCTGCGCGCGGACCGCACGGTCGTGCTGGTGGAGCACAACATGAAGGTCGTCGGCGACCTCACTGACCGGGTCACCGTGCTGCAGTTCGGCTCGATCCTCGCGGAGGGCTCGTACGACGACGTCCGCAACGACCCGCGGGTGATCACCGCCTACCTCGGCGAGTCCGTGAGCGAGAACGACGCAGCGTTCGCCGTCCGGACCGAGGAGCGCGCGCGGGCGCGAGGTACGGGCGCCGAGCACGCGACGAGGGAAGACGGCGGGTAGCCGATGAGCGAAGCGAACGGTCGAACACTGCTCGGCGTCCGCGACGTCGAGGCGAGCTACGGCGAGGCGCAGGTGCTGCGCGGCGTCTCGCTCGACGTGGCCGCGGGGGAGGTCGTGACCCTGGTCGGCCGCAACGGCGCCGGAAAGACCACGCTGCTGCGCTGCCTCATGGGCCTGCACCGCTCGATGACCGGCCGCATCGAGCTGGACGGGACGGACATCTCCCGCACCCCGCCGCACAAGCGGTGCCGGCTCGGCCTCGGCTACGTTCCCGACGACCGCGGCATCTACGCCACCCTCACCGTCGAGGAGAACCTCACGCTGCCGCCGGCGACCGGATCGGACGCGTGGCCGCTCGGGCGGGTGTACGAGGCCTTCCCTGTGTTGCGCGAGCGGCGCCGCCAGTCGGGCAGCCACCTCTCCGGCGGCGAGCAGCAGATGCTGGCGGTCGCGCGGGTGCTGCGGATGGGCGCGCGCCTGCTGCTCGCCGACGAGCCGACCGAGGGCCTCTCGCCGCTGCTCGTCGGACAGATCGGCGACATCATCCGCACGGTCAAAGACCACGGCGTCACCGTCCTGCTGATCGAGCAGAACGTCCACTTCGCCGCGACCGTCGCCGACCGCCACTACCTGATCAGCCAGGGCCGGGTGGTCGAGTCGCTCGACAACGCCGAGGTCAAGGAGCGCGAGCACGAGCTGCTCGAGTACCTCGGCATCTAACAAGGGAGTAGGCATGGCAGCGAGGCTCATGGCAGTGGCCGCGGTCGTCGCGACGGGTGCGCTCGTCGCCGGGTGCGGCGGCGGCCCGCAGAGCGGCGGCGGCAAGGTCAGCGGCGACGCGATCAAGCTCGGCGTGATCACCGACCTGTCCGGTGTGTACTCCGAGCTGGCCGGCAAGAACGCCGTCGAGGCCGTGCAGATGGCCGTCGACGACTTCAAGAAGAAGCACGGCGACGACGCGGTCACCAAGAACATCGAGGTGAGCTCCGCCGACCACCAGAACAAGCCGGAGATCGCCAACACAACGGCCCGGGAGATGTACGACCGCGACGGCGTGGACGCGATCTTCGACGTGCCGACCTCCTCGGCGGCGCTCGCCGTCGCGACCGTCGCCGGGCAGAACAAGAAGCTGTACTTCAACAACGGCGCGGCCACCACCGAGCTGACCGGCGACCAGTGCAACCCCTACACGTACCACTACGCCTACGACACGTACATGCTCGCGCACGGCACCGGCACGACGGTGACCGAGCAGGGCGCCAAGCAGTGGTACATCATCTATCCCGACTACGCGTTCGGGCAGGACATGAACCGCAGCTTCACCGACGCGATCAAGGCGGCCGGCGGCACGGTGGGCACCGCGGACCCGACGCCGTTCCCCAACGACAACTTCTCCACGTTCATGACCAAGGCGCCCAACCTGAAGCCGAAGCCGGACGTGCTCGGCACCATGCAGGCCGGCGGCGACCTCGTGAACGTCGTCAAGCAGTACAACGAGTTCGGGCTGCGCGCCAAGGGCGTCGACCTCGCGGTGGGCCTGATGTTCGACACCGACATCAAGTCGATCGGCGTCGGCCCGCTCGCCGGCACCCTGTTCACCACCGCCTGGTTCTGGAACATGGACGACCAGAGCCGCAAGTGGGCGGACCGCTTCATGGACCGCACCGGCACCCGCCCGACGTTCGACCACGCCGCGAACTACTCGGCGACGACGCAGTACCTCGAAGCCGTCCAGCGGGCCGGCTCCGACGACGCGGACGCGGTGCGCAAGGAGCTCGACGGCTACAAGTTCGAGGACTTCTTCGCCCGCAACGCGCAGTTCCGCGCCGCGGACCACAGCGTCACGCACGACTCGTACCTGGTGAAGGTCAAGTCGCAGGACCAGGTGAAGGAGGACTTCGACTTCACCGAGCTGGTCGAGAAGATCCCCGCCGACGAGGCGTTCCGCAAGGCCTCCGACAGCGGCTGCAAGATGCCCTGACCGAATGCCCGTCCGGCCAGCATCGTGTAGCCGCAGCGTTCGCTGGAACGCGACCAGCACCTTGAATTCCGGGGAGGTGGCACCGTGGAACTCGTGCAGCAGCTGTTCAACGGGCTGGTGAGCGGCAGCTTCTACGCCCTGCTGGCGCTCGGCCTGTCGGTGATCTTCGGCATGCTCGGTGTGGTCAACTTCGCCCACGGCGCGTTCTACATGCTCGGCGCGTTCGGCGCGTTCGTGCTGCTGGACACCGCCGGGCTGAGCTGGTGGCTCGCGTTGTTGATCGTGCCGGTCGTGCTGGGGATCGCCGGGATGGTCCTCGAACGGCTGCTGGTGGCGCGGCTGGTGCGCCTCGACCCGCTGTACAACTTCCTGCTCACCTTCGGCGTCGCGCTGATCCTGCAGGACCTGGTGCGCCTGCGGTACGGCGTCGCCTCGCAGCCCTACCCGCGGCCGGCGCTGCTGGACGGGTCGATCGACCTCGGCCTGTTCGAGTACCCGAAGTACCAGGTGTTCGTGCTCGTGTTCTCGATCGTCGTGTCGGTCCTGGTGTGGCTCGTGCTCGCCCGCACCAGGGTCGGCATGATCGTGCGCGCGGCGACCGAGCGGCCCGAGCTGACCCGGGCGCTCGGCATCGACGTGCGGCGCTTCATCACCCCGGTGTTCGGCTTCGGCATCGCGCTGGCCGGTCTTGCCGGGGTCCTGGCCGCCCCGATGCGCGCGGTGAACTCGAGCATGGGCGCGGACCTGATCATCGTGATCTTCGCGGTCGTGGTGATCGGCGGGCTGGGCTCGGTGTTCGGCTCGGTGGCGGCGGGCTACCTCGTCGGCATGCTGTCGGCGGTGGGCAGCCTGTACGTGCCGGCCCTGTCCCAGAGCCTGGTGTTCATCCTCATGGCCCTGGTGCTGCTATGGCGCCCGGCGGGGCTGTTCGGCCGCGAGGAAGGCGTGCACGCATGATCGTCTCCAGGCTCGTCGAGGGCACCCGCGGCCGCTCGCCGCTGGTGCGGCTCGGGCTGCTGGTGATCGGGCTGGCGCTCGCCTTCGGGCTGCCGTGGCTGATCTACCCGCCGGTGGCGCTCGACATCACGGCGTGGGCGCTGTTCGCGGTCGCCCTCGACCTGCTGCTCGGCTACACGGGCCTGCTCTCGTTCGGGCACGCGGCGTTCTGGGGCTCGTCGGCGTACGCGACCGGCATCATCGCGATCGAGACCGGCGTGCCGTTCTACGTCGCGGTGCTGGCCGGCGCGGTCGTGGCCGCGGTGATCGCCCTGCCGATCGCGCTGCTGTCCGTGCGCCGGACGGGCATCTACTTCGCGATGGTGACGCTCGCGTTCGCGCAGCTGATCTACTTCGTGGCCAACCAGTGGCGCTCGCTCACCGGCGGCGAGAACGGCCTGCAGGGCATTCCGCGCGAGGCGTTCGGGCTCGACCTGACCGACACGTTCTACTTCTACTACGCGGCGCTTCCGTTGACACTGCTCGGCTTCCTCTGCGCGTGGCGGGTCGTCCACTCGCCGTTCGGCCGGGTCATGGTGGCCATCCGGGAGAACCCGGCCCGCGCGCGGGCGCTCGGCTACCCGGTCGACCGGTACAAGGTGCAGGTGTTCGTGATCTCCGCGTTCCTCGCCGGCGTCGCCGGGGGTGTGTACGCGGTCGGGCACGGGTTCGCCTCGCTGCAGGAGGTCTACTGGACGACGTCGGGCAAGGTCGTGGTCATGAACATCCTCGGCGGCATGGGCACGCTGTGGGGCCCGGTGCTCGGCGCGGGGATCATCGTGGTGCTCGAGGACTACCTGGCGACCGCCGGCATCGACGCGGTCGGCACGGTGACCGGCGCGATCTTCGTGGTGACCGTGCTGCTGTTCCGCCGCGGCATCTGGGGCACCGCGCGGCACCTGCTCCGCTCCCGCGGTGGACGCGGAGGCCGCCGTGGACGCCGTGGACGCCGTGGACGCCGTGACGGCGACGGCACGGACGGTGCCGTGCCGGACCCCGAGCCCCTGACCCAGGAACCGAGCCCGACGCCGGCACCGCAGAGCTGAGCCGGTTCTCACCCGGATCGGACGAGGCGAACCGGGGCGTGGCCATCGCACCGTGGCGGTGTGCGTGCCAATGCCGCGCGTCTTCTCCGGCTGATGTTGCCCGGTGGCAACCCGATCAGCCGCGGCGTCGACCGCCTGGAGGGCTTCTCGCTCGTCGTCTTCGTCGTGTTCGCCGTGCTGCTCGTGCCGATCATGCTGATGGCCGGCTCGCTGACCTACGGCTCGATCATCACGACCGCCGAGCAGCAGGCCCGCACCCGCCACCAGGTGGTGGCCACGCTGCTCGAGGACACGATGAAGACGAGCGCGGACGGGAGCGGGCCGTACCGCGTGCGCGCGCGATGGCTCAGCGCGGAGGGGCCGCGGACCGGCAGGGTCCTGGCCGACAAGGGACTCCAAACCGGCGACCGCATCCGGATCTGGCTCGACGAGAAGGGCCGGCCGGTCACCGCCCCGGCCGGCGCGGGGGAGGCGGCACTCGCCGCGGCGCTGGTCGTGATCACCGGGTGGCTCACCGCGGCCGGCGTACTGGGTCTCGTCCACGGCGGCGTCAAACGCCTCCTCGACCGCCGCCGCTACCGCGAGTGGGAGCGCGAGTGGGCACAGGTGGAGCCCCGCTGGCGCGCGGGCCCCGGTCCGTACGACGAGGCGCGCTAACACCGCGTGCCCGCGCCGCGACTACCGGACATCCGGTGAACTGAGTCGCCGCGAGGAGCGTCAATCCGGTCAGGATCGTGTCCGGGAGCGGACCCTCGCGACGAGGGGCGGGGTGGTTGTGCGGGAGTGTGTGGACGAAGCGGCGCCGGCGCCTGCGCCGGTTCCCGCGGTCGAGGTGCTGCTCGCCGGCGGGAGGCACGCGCTGGCGACCGACGGGGACCTGGTGACGAGCCGCGAGCGGTTCGAGCACGCTTACCGCGAGGCCGAGCGCGCGGGTGACGCGAGCGCGATCGCCGCCGCGGCCCTGGGACTCGCCGGCCTCTGGGTGCACGAGCAGCGCACGCTCGCCGGCACGATGCAGCTGCAGGCCCGGCTGCGCCACGCGCTCTCGCTCGTCGAACCGAACAGCTCGGTCGCCCTGCAGCTGCGCGTCCGGCTCGCCGGCGAGATCGACTACCGCGCGGGCGAGCACGCTGGGATCCTCGGCGTGCTCGAGGAGGCGCGGCGGGCCGAGGACCCGATGGCCCGCGCGGAGGCGCTGAGCCTCGCGCACCACTGCCTGCTCGGCCCCGACCACGGCCCGCTGCGTCGCGGCCTGGCCGCGGAGCTCATCGAGGAGAGCTTCCGCACCGCCCGCCGCAGCGACCTGCTCATGGGATTGCTGTGGCAGACCGTCGACATGTTCCTGGACGCCGACCCGCAGGCGCGCCGCCGGCTGAGCGAGCTGCGGGCGATGCTCGCCGATCGCGACCACCTCGCGGTCCGGTTCGTGGTCAGCGCGATCGAGGTGATGCTCGAGATCCGGGCCGGCCGGTTCGCCGAGGCGGAGAAGCTCGCGACCGTGTGCGCCGAGCGCGGCGCCACCGCGGGGGACGCCGACTGGGCCGGCTGGTTCGGCGGTCAGCTGTTCGCGATCCGCTGGTACCAGGGCCGGGTCGCCGAGCTGCTGCCGATGCTGGGCGAGCTCGTGCACTCGCCGACGCTCAGCGTGGTGGACAGCTCGTACTTCGCCGCGCTCGCGGTCGCCGCGGCCGCGGCGGGGGACCGGCTGACCGCCACGGCGACGCTGGCCACGTTGTGCCGCAACGGACTCGCGGACCTGCCGCGGTCCAGCACCTGGCTCGTGACGATGAGCGGCATCGCGGAGGCCGCGCACCTGCTGGGCGACGCGGACACCGCGGCCCGGGTGTACGCGATGGTCCGGCCGTACGCGCACCTGCCGACGATGGTGAGCCTGGGCATCGCCTGCTTCGGCTCGACCCACCACACGCTCGGCATCGCGGCGATGACCGCGGGCGAGGCCGACACGGCCGTCGAGCACCTGGCCGAGGCGATCCGCGCCAACCTCGCGATCATGCACTGGCCCGCCGTGACCGCGTCGCGCGTCCAGTACGCGCGGGCGCTCGCGATGCGCGGCCGGCCGGGCGACGCGGCTGCCGCCCAGGAGGCGTGGGCCGCGGCCCGGGAGGAGGCCGGCGCACTCGGCCTGACTGTCGCCGACGCCGACGCCGGCCCCGGCCCACGCCCGAGCCGCGCCGCGGTCTGCACGCGGGAGGGGGAGAGCTGGCGGATCGAGTGGGGCGAGCGAGCCGCCGTGATCGGCCACAGCGTCGGGATGACCCACCTCGCGGCGCTGGTCGCCAGCCCGGGCGCGGAGGTGCACGCCGCGGAGCTCGCGGGTGGGCTCACCGCGCCGAGCACGCGGATGTCCGGCCAGCCGCTGCTCGACGACACCGCGCTCGGGCAGTACCGCGAGCGGCTGGCCCGCCTCAGCGCCGATCTCGACGAGCTGGAGTCCGGCGGCGAGGACGCCCGCGCGGCGCGGCTGCGTGCCGAGCGGGACTGGGTGATCACCGAGCTGGCCGCTGCCACGGGGCTCGCCGGCCGGACGCGGCGGTTCCCCGACGAGGCCGAGCGGGCGCGCATCGCCGTCGGCAAGGCGATCCGCCGCACGCTTGCCCGGATCCACGCCGCCGATCCGGTCATCGGCGCGCACCTGCGGGACACCGTGCGCACCGGCATGCTCTGCTCGTACCAGCCCTGACTTCCTTGTGGCGCGGGTGTTCCACGCGATGGAACACCCCGTGGAACGCCTTCCGGGTGAGGCCCGCGAGGCGCGGGCCCGAGGAGGGGTGACACCGATGAGCCACCGGAAGATCGCCATCGTCGCCTGCGCGGCCGCGCTCGCCCTCGCCGGGTGCGGCAACTCCGTGCAGGGCGAGCCCGCGGACGCCGCGGCGAACACCAAGGCCGCCGAGCCGGCCGCGGAGAGCACGCCGGCGGCGCCCGCGCCGAAGCCGAAGTCCGGGGGCGGCGGTGACGGCAAGCTCACGCCGACGGGGACGACGCTGCAGGTCGGTCAGGCGGCGACGGTGGAGTACGAGACGAAGTCGCTCAGCAAGACCACCACGAAGCTCTCGATCACGACGAAGTCCGTGAAGAAGGGCGCGATCAGCGACCTGAGCGGGTTCAACCTCGACGCGCAGACGAAGGTGAGCGACCCGTACTACGTCACGGTGTCGTTCAAGAACGTGGGCGGCAAGCCGATGGAGCCGGGCGGCATCTTCGGCCTCATCAACGCCCACAACCTCAACGGGGACGAGCTGAACCGGCTGAGCCTGCTCGGCGAGTTCAAGCCGTGCGAGGGCACGCCGCCCAAGACCCTGGCAGTCGGGGCCTCCTACACGGAGTGCGACGTCTACATCGCACCCGCCGGACAGCACGTCGGCAAGGTCGTGTTCTCCCACTTCGTCGACCTTGACGAAACCGAGATCACCTGGACGGTGAAGTAGGCCGAGCGGCCGATTGCCTGCCACCGGGGCCGGATCCACGTCGTCGCCGTGCTGACCGACGACGGGGTCCGGCCCCGTGCGGGTCAGCCGCCCATCATGACGACCGGCGGCGCGGCGGTCGCGGTGTGGCCGGCGCCGGGCTCGTGGTCGCCTCAGAGCGACGCGCGCCGCTCCCGCAGGTGCGCCCGCTCGACGTCGGTACCGACCAGGCGTAGCGCGGCGTCGAACTCGGCCGCGGCCTCGCCGCGCCGGCCCAGCCGGGCGAGCAGCTCGGCCCGCACGGCGGGCAGCTGGTGGTTGGCGGGCAGGGCGGAGTCGAGGCCGTCGAGCAGCGCCAGGGCCGCCTCGGGCGATCCGGCCTCGGCGACCGCGACGGCCCGGTTGAGCCGCACGACCGGCGACGCCGTGTGGCGTTCCAGCTCGGCGTAGAGGCCGGCGACGCGCGGCCAGTCGGTGTCGCCGGTGGTGCTGTGCTCGGCGGCGATCAGCGCCTGCAGGTGGTACTCGCTCGCTGGCGGCCCGAGCCCGTCGAGCAGCTCCCTGCCGCGGGCGATCTCGTCGTGCCGCCACCGGGTGCGGTCCTGGTCGGCGAGCAGCACCAGCCGGCCCTCCCGGTCGACGCGGGCGTCGCGCCGGGCGTGCTGCAGGACCATCAGCGCGAGCAGTGCGGCGATCTCGTCGTGCCCGGGCAGCAGCTCGCCGAGCAGGTAGCCGAGCCGGATCGCCTCGCCGGCCAGCCGCGGCCGCTGCAGCTGCGCGCCCGACGTGGCCCGGTATCCCTCGGTGAAGAGCAGGTAGACGACCTTCAGCATGACGCCCAGCCGGTCCGGCAGGTCCTCGGCGGTCGGCCGGCGCAGCGGGATGCCGGCGAGCGCGATCTTGGCCTTGGCGCGGGTGATCCGGGCGGCCATGGTGGGCTCGGGTACCAGGAACAGGCGGGCGATCTCCGCGGTGCGCAGCCCCGCCCCGAACCGGAGCATCAGTGCGGCCCGCGCGTCCGCGGACAGCGCCGGGTGGCAGGCGGCGAAGAGCAGCCGCAGCCGCTCGTCGTCGATCGAACCGTCCACGAGCTCCCACTCCTCGTCCGCGATCTCGCCCGTGACGAGCAGCGGCAGCCGCCGCCGGTCGTTGTCCTCGCGACGGATCCGGTCGAGCACGCGCCGGCGCGCCGTGGTCAGCAGCCACGCCGCCGGGTTGGCGGGCACGTCCTGCTCCGGCCAGACCCGCGCGGCCGCGACGAACGCGTCCTGCAGCGCGTCCTCGGCCACGTCGAACCGGCGCACCTTGGTGACGAGCAGGGCGAGCAGGCGTGACCAGTGCTCCCGGTACGCCTGCTCGACCGCCGCGTCCGTCGCCGGCCGCGTGCTCAGCTCATCTCCATGGGCGCGATCGGGCGGATCTCGACCACGTTCTCCGGCAGGTCCTTGGCCAACGCGATCGCCTCGTCGAGGTCGGCCGCCTCGATGAGGTAGAAGCCGCCGAACACCTCGGCGGTCTCGGCGAACGGGCCGTCCGTGACGCTGACGTCGTCGTCGCGGCGGCGCACGGTGGTGGCCGCGCTCGGCAGCGCCAGCTTCTGGCCGCCGCGCATGGCACCCTGCTGCGCGAGCTTCGCGGCGAAGCGCTGGTGTCGCTCGGAGTGCGCCCGGGCCTCCTCGCCCTCGCGCGATGCCCAGACCTTCTCGTCGCCGTAGATCAGCAGTGCGTACTCCATGAGCCACATCCTTTCCTCCGGCGGGCGCTCCGCCGTCGTTGCGTTGTCGGGATGATGACGCCGCCGCACTGGGATATTCGACAACGGGCCGCGGAATGTTTTCGCGTGCTGGCCGTGGCCGCCGACCCGTCCGAGGCACGCGCATCGATGGGTGACTGGCGATAGCCTGCCCCACATGGTGACGATCAAGCTGGCCAGCGACATCCGCGGCGAGGCGGAAGCCGTGTTCGACACGCTCGCCGACCTGCGCGGGTACGGCCGCTGGCTCGGCAACTCCGCGGCCTACGCCGGCACCGCCGATATCAGCTCCGACCCGGTCGCCGCGGGAACCACCTACGTCGAGCCCGGCCCGACCGGCGTGCGCCGCGGCACGGTCACCGAGTTCGACCGGCCCACCCGCGTCGCCTTCCACCAGCCGATGACCATGCGGCCGCGGCTGCTCGGGGTCATCGACATCCACGTGCGCTACACGCTCACCGAAGCCGACGGCACCGTCCACCTGGAACGCGTGGTGACGCTGACGTTCGGCTGGCCGCTGCGCCTGCTCCGCGCCGCGGTCGTGCCGCAGTTCCGCCGGGAGAGCGAGCGGACGATGCGCGCGCTCAAGGCGCATGTGGAGGCCACCGCCGCGCGGTGACCCGCGCAGCCCGACCGCCGCGGCTATGCCGACGGGCGCACGACGAGCACGTCGCACGTCGCGCGCCTGCTCACCTCGGTCGCGACCGTCCCGGCCAGCAGGTCGGCCATGGACCGCTCGGGCGGCGCGCCGACGACGATCAGCCGCGCCTCCCGCTCGGCCGCGACACGCAGGACCGCCGTGGCCGGGTCCCCGTCCACGGCCAGCGCGGCCGCGACCGTGGCGCCCTCCTCCCGGGCGACGGCCTCGCCCGCCGCGAGCGCTACGTCGGCGGCGTCCCGGCCGAACACGCGGGCGTACCGGCTGCCGCCGCCGAGCGTCGCGGCCGTCCGCTCGTCCGTGCGGCCGGACGGCTCGGCGTACGCGCAGACGATCACCAGGTCGGCGTCCTCGCGCACGGCGAGCCGGGCCGCGCGGGCGACCGTGGGGCCGGCGAGGTCGGAGCCGTCGGTCGCCACCACGATCACTCGGCGCGCAGGCATCTGCTGAGCAGGATCTCGCCCGGCGCGTTCTCCATGCTTCGAGGCTAACCGCGCGGCCGCGCCCGGCCACGGATTGAGCCGGTCGCCCGCGGCCGGCCGGCGGCGGACCGTATCGTGTGAGCGCACGGATCTCGGCTTCGTAGGGGGAGTCACGCCATGGTGGACTCGGTGTCCGACGCCAACCGGATGATCGACGACTGGGAGCGCGACGCCACGCAGAAGGCCGAGCGGTTCCAGGAGATGGCGCGCCAGGTCGAGGAGGTGTCGATCACCGAGTCGGTGGCCGACGGGGCGGTGCGCGTAACGGTCGGGCACAACGGCCTGCCCACCGACATCGCGATGACCGAGCAGGTGCTGCGGATGACGCCGGACCAGATCGCGGCCAACGTGATGGCCGGCATCCGCAAGGCGCAGTCCCGCTACCCGGAGCGGCTGGCGGAGATCCTCGCGGACACGGTCGGCACCGAGGACCCCGCGGCCCAGCACATCATGGTGACCGCCGAGCGGAACTTCCCACCCGTGGAGCCGGACGAGGACGAGCCGGCCGAGGAGCCGCGGGCGCGCTACTCCGACGTCGAGGACGAAGAGCCGCCGACGCCGCGCCCGGCCCGGCCGCCACGGTCGGACGGGCGTCCCGGCGGCCGGTCCGATGACGACGGCGACTTCAGCGACGAGTCACACATTTTCGACCGCTAGCGCAACGGGTTCTCCTCGGCGAGCTGCTCGGGGGCGGACAGCCGCCAGGCCTCGTACACCAGCTCGGTGAGCTCGTCCGCCTCGATGCGCTGCAGGTACACGACCACCCAGCCGAAGCCGCCCGCGGTGAACTGGACCTCGAAGGTGTCCGGGCGTTCGGCGACGAGCGCGAGCTGTTCGGACAGGGTCTGCTTCAGCCCGACGGTCTTGGTTCGCGGCCAGTAGTAGCCGAACCGCTTGCCGCGCACGCTGAACGACGTGTAGTCCCGTGCCTGCGCGCGGTCGACCTCCGCGAGCCGGTCGACCATCCGCAGGAACTGACTGTCGCGCACGCCCACCGGGGCATTGTGCCCCGCTCAGCCGAGCTGCGTGTCCACAAAGCACCAACGCCACGTCTCGCCCGGCTCGTAGCTGCGCATCACCGGGTGGCGGCTGTCGTGGAAGTGGCGGGTCGCGTGGTTGCCCGGCGAGGAGTCGCAGCAGGCCACGTTGCCGCACTTGAGGCACATCCGCAGGTGCACCCACGTCAGCCCCTCCGCGATGCAGGCGGCGCAGCTGTCCCGCGCGCTCGGCTCCACGTCCTTCCACGGGTGGGACAGGTGCTTGCAGGAGCCGGCGGTCGGTGCGGGAGTACGCAGCTCCCGGTCGGTCTCGGGGAGCTCCTCGTCGTCCCGGTCGAGCATCGACTCCTCGATGTCGAGCCGCTCCAGGACCCGGCGGAGCACCACGTCGTCGGCGACGCCGTTGTTGCGCGCCAGCAGCGCCTGCTCGCGCTCCACCTGCAGCAGGTCCAGGCGCATCCGGCGGTACGCGTCGCTCGGGGTCTCGGCCAGCGTGCTCTGCCGGCCCAGCTGCTCCCACGCGGAGTTCGTCCGGTCCTGCAGCCGGGCGCGCAGCCGGTCGACGACCTCCTGCGGGTCCTCCGGCCGCCGGATCTCCTCCAGCCGTGCCAGCGCCACGTGCCCCATGTCGTTGAGCACGGCGGCCTCCTGCAGCGCGTCCTCCGCCGGGTCGGGCGCCGGCAGCCGCAGTCGCCGGACCAGCCCGGGCAGCGTCATGCCCTGGACCACCAGCGTGCCGGCCACGACGACGAACGCGGACAGCACGAGCACGCCCCGGTGCGGGGTGTCCGGCGGCAGCACGAACGCGGCCGCCAGCGTGACCACGCCGCGCATGCCGGACCACGCGATCACCGCCGAGTACTTCCAGGGCCACGGGTGGCGCCTGCGTTTCCAGCCGAGCCGGGCGGTGATCCGCTTGGCCGTGCCGATGCCGATCAGCCACAGCACGCGCGTCACGATCGTGGCGACGAGCACGGCCACGCAGATGCCGGCGATCGCGATGCCGGAGAGCTCGCTGTCCGCGACCTGCTCGAAGATCATCCGCACCTGCAGCCCGATCAGCAGGAAGACCAGGTTCTCCAGCAGGAACTGGATGGTCTGCCAGTTGTGCCGGCTGGACAGCCGCGCCTGGCCGGAGAGGATCACCGGCGCCTTGTGCCCGAGGATGAGCCCGGCGATGACGACCGACAGCACGCCCGACCCGTGCACCACCTCGGCGAGCATGTACGCCACGAACGGCACGGCGAACGACAGCGCGGTGTCGGTGACCATGTCGGTCAGCTTGTTGCGCACCCAGGCTGCCGCGATCCCCACGACCGCGCCGCCGGCCGCGCCGCCGGCGAGGGCCAGCACGAAGTCGATGCCGACCTGCCACAACGTGATCGACCCGGCCAGGGCGGCGATCGCGGTGCGCAGGGCGACAAGTGCGGCCGCGTCGTTGAACAGGCTCTCGCCCTCGAGCAGCCGGACGAGCTTGCGCGGCATGCCGACCCGCCGCGCGACCGCGCTCGCCGCGACCGCGTCCGGCGGCGCCACGACCGCGCCGAGCGCGACGGCCGCGGCGAACGGCAGCCCGGGCACGACCGCCCACGCGACCAGGCCGACCCCGAATGCCGTGAAGACGACCAGCCCGACCGACAGTGTGGCGATCGGTCCGCGCATCTTGCGGAAGTCGAGCAGGGACGTCTGGATCGCCGCCGAGTACAGCAACGGTGGCAGCAACCCGACCAGCACGACCTCGGACGAGAGCGCGTAGTCCGGCACCCCGGGTACATAGGAGGCCGCGACCCCGACCGCGATCAGGCACAGGGGCGCCGGCCAGTCGAACCGGCGCGCGAGGGCCGTGACGGCCAGAACCGCCACGACCAGCGCGACTATCTCCGCGGCGACGTGCACGGACCAATCATCTCCCGGGGTGGCGCGGTCGTGCCGCTCACCCGGCGTTGATCGCGTCGCGCACGAGGTCGCGGAACTCGTCCGACGGCACCGCCGGCTCGACGTGACCGCCCCGGGGCGCGAACACGCCCGTCTCGACCAGGTACAACGCCGCCGCGTCGTCCCAGAGCCGGGTGCCCAGCCACTGGCCCGGGTCCACCCGCAGCGCGGTCCGCAGCAACCCCGGCATGCCGGCCGCCTCGAGGCCGGCGATCATCTCCGCGGTGGGGTCGTAGGTCGGCTCGGGTCCGGCGGGCGGCAGGTCGACGAACACCGCGCGGTGCAGCCGGCCCGTGGCGGTCCGGCACGCGGCCAGGTCGTACTCGCAGTTGAAGTTGTCCGGGTTGTTCTCCGCGAACGAGCGGCCGGACGCGACGACGTGCACGTCGTGGCCGAGGACCGAGGAGTAGCGCAGGTAGGAGGTCCACGGGCCCAGCACCAGCAGGTCGACCCGGTCGCAGCCGCGCACCGCCGCGCGGAGGTCCCGTGTCAGCCGGCCCGGGTCGCGGCCGAACGGGACGGCGTCGTGGAGGTAGTCGTCGATCCGCTCGGCACCCGCGCGGGCGGCCGGCAGCCAGTCGTAGGCGGGCGGGTTCGGCGAGGCCAGGCCCGGGACGACCGGTGGGGTGGCGCCGTGGCTCGCGAGGAACATCGACACCGCGGTCGCGCCGTTCTGCACGCCGGAGATGCCCTCGGTCGCGACGACGGCGCGGATGTCCCGCGCGGGCGCCAGCACGGCCAGGGCGCGGAAGTCGTCGAGGCCCGCGTCGGTGTCCACGACCGTGCACGCGGCCCGGGTCGCGGCCGGCCGGTCGCCGGCGAGCGTCGGCACCCCGATGCCGACCCAGGCGATGGCGAGCACCAGCGCGCCGGCGGACAAGGAGCGGATTCGTCTGCCTGCCACCATTTTCTTACCCCCACGCGGTGAGATCGGAAGGCCGACCGATCATGCTAGCCCCGCGCGGGCCGGCGGCGAAGCGTCAGCGGCGGTAGGCGTAGTTGCGGCGCGGCGGTTCGGGGGCGGCGCGCGGGGTGCGGCGGGCGATGATGCCGCCGACGATCACGAACACGCCGCCGAGACCGCAGATCACCCACACCACGATCGACATCCGCTGGGTGATCGCGTCGTAGAACGGCCCGGCGATCTCCGGTGCCGGGCTCTTCGCCGTGATCTGGCTGCGCGCGAGGAACCCGGCCAGCACGACCAGCAGCATGGCGACGACGAGCCCGAAGCCGGTGACGACGAGCGTCATGCCGCGCCGCGCGGAGGCCACGAGCCCGAGCACGATGAGCGCGATGGCGGCGATCGGCAGGATCACGCTCAGCTTCTCCAGCAGGTCGAACGCGGGCACGAGCTGGCTCACCGCGGGCCCCGACACGAGCTGCATCTTCGCGTCGACCGCCGGGATCCGGTTCGCGAGCGGCACCCCGTCCGCGACGAAGCGCTGCTTCATGTCGTCGGCGACGACGCCCAGGTCGAGCACGATCGCGTCACCCTCGACGGCGACGCTGCCGCCGCCCTCGTCCCGCAGCAGCGCCACGAGCTGCGGGTGGACCTCGGTGTTGAGGCGTACCCAGGCGTCGCGGAACTGGTCGCTCGCGACGAACTTGTCGATGCTCGTGTCCACGAGCTGCCGCGCCTGCCCCGGCACCTTCTCATCCAGCGCGGCGGAGATCTGGTCGGCGACGGCGCCCTGCACGCCCGGGTCGTCCGCGAGCGGGGTGACGGCCTCGAGGTAGGCCTCGCGGTCGGTCACCTCGTCGACGAGCACGTAGGCCACGACAGCCGGCGCGGCGAGCAGGCATCCCAGCAGAACCAGCACGGTGGCTAACCCGGTACGCATCGGTAAACCGTAACGTTGCCGGTCCGGCCGTGCCGGGCCGGGCGCGCCCGCGCGTGCCGGCCGTGTCCGGTCAGGTCTCCAGGGTCCGCCGCCACACGTCGATGACCAGGACCGGGCGCATGCCGACCGACTCGTACACGCCCAGCGCCGGGGTGGTGTTGTTGGAGTCGACATGCAGCAGCGTGCCGGTACGGCCCACGGCGGCGTCGATCGCGAACGCGTGGCGCAGCAGGAACTTCGCGATACCGCGGCCGCGCGCGGGCGGCAGCACACCGACGGAGGCGACGTACCCGCAGCCCTCGTCCGCGACGAACTGGTCGTTGCACTCCAGCACGCCGGCGGGCCGGCCGGCCAGCTCGGCGAGCCACAGCTGCGTCCAGTCGAATGTGGACTTCCGCTCGAGCGTCTCCTGCCACGTGCCGAACGGCTTGGGCACGTTGCCGAAGTGCTCGGTGAAGGCCGTGTTCAGCACCCCGTGTGCCGCCTCGCGCACCGCCGGATCGGTGCCCTGCCGCAACGAGACGCCGGCCGGTGGCGTCGGCGGATCGGCCGGTCCGCCGTGGTCGATGCGCATCCGGTGGAACGTGGTCGCGACGGCCAGCCCGTGCGCTACCGCCTGGGCCCGCAGCCCGTCGTCGGCGCGGTAGACGCCGTGGTCGACCGTCACCTGCCGGTGCCCGCGTGCGCGGCCGAGCTCGCGGGCGCGATCGAGCGACCAGCCGAACAGCCAGTGGCGGACGGCCGAACCCGTTGCCAGGACGTCGATCTCGACGAGATCGCTGTCCGCCCGTGCGATCGCGGTCGCGTAGGCCACCGGCGTGCCGGCGGAGTCGAACACGAGACGCGCGTCATGGGCCGGCTCGAAACCCGGCGCGGTGAGGTCGTCGCGCACGTCGTTCTCGGTGTAGTCGGCGAACCCCACGACGCCGAGCGTGTAGTCCCGGGCGAGTGCCGCGATCGCCGCCGCGTCGGTCAGCCGGGGCGGCCGGAAGACGAAGTCGCCGGAAAGAGCCGCCCTAGTTCTGCTCACCATACGACTGCTCGCACGGAAGGCCGTCCTTGTCCGCGTCCCAGTTCGCCGGGAATCCCGCGTCCGCCCACGCGGCGTACGCTACGTCATACGAATATCCGGCCGCATGCAATTTCTGGCAGGGTGTCAGGGGCTTGTCCGGCACGGTCACCGTCGCGGGCGGCGGCACGTACACAGTGGACGGTGTGACCGTGACGGTCGCGGGCGGCGGGGTGCTCGTCGACGTGCGCGGCGCGGCCGTGCTCGTACCGTCGACGGGTTGCGCGCACGCCGCCAGTCCGAGCGCGATCACTCCCGACAGCGCGGCGGCGACGATCCGCGTACCCGCGGCGGAGACGGACAGCATCGAACAAGCCCCCTCGTTCTGGAATGGCGGAGCCCCGGTGCCGCGAGGGCATCTCCGGTAACCCTCGTGCCGTCCGTCGTGACGATCACGCAGAGTGTTACAGCCGAGGAGAATGACTACGGAAAGTCGCGGCATACTTCTCGTGGCTCGCGGTAGTTCTTTTCCGACCGCGACCGGAATTGTTCGGACAGTCGAATTCGACTATCGCGTGGCCGAATTGTTGGCACAGTTGCCCGAAACGGCGTCTTGTTTTCGGATCGGCGCTGGAGGAGGCTGTCGCGGGGCTGTAGCGGATCTTCGTTGCAGCGTGCCTTTTTGCGCGAACTGTCCGGTTTCTTTGGAGCCTGCAAAATGGTCAAATTACGCGCTGTCGCCCGATTCAGATGTCTTGCCGCGATCTTGCTGGTGACCCCGCTGATCACGGTCACCGCGTCCGCGACGGCTGTCGCGGCGCCACCCGACGACACCCCGGTCCTGCTCACCCCGAAGGGGGAGCACGAGTCCGGCGAGGACGAGGAGAGCTTCGACAAGCTTCGTGACGCTTACTACTGGAGCCGGCTGCTGGCCGGCGACGACGAGCTCAGCTTCGAACAGGCCGCGACCTTCCGCAACCGCGCCGCCACCGCCGCGAACGGCGTTGCCGTGGAGACCAAGCGCGGCGCGGCCCGGGGCGGGACCTGGGCCAGCACCGGACCGGACCCGGTCGTGCAGGTCGGCCGCACGAGCAACACCTTCGAGGCGGTGTCCGGCCGCATCGGTGCGCTGGTGATCCGCAACGACGGCACGATCGTGCTCGGTGCCGCCCAGGGCGGCGTGTGGACCTACGACACCGCCACCAAGGCCTGGACCTCGCGCACCCCGGACGCGAACACCCAGTCGGTCGGCGCGCTCGCCCTCGCGCCCAGCGACGACCGGATCATCTACCTCGGCTCCGGCGAGGGCGCGCTGTCCGGCGACAGCTACTACGGCGACGGCGTCTACCGCTCGAACGACGGCGGCGTGACCTGGAAGCGGGTCTCCGGCGACCAGTTCAACGGGCAGTCCACGTCGTCGATCACCGTCGACCCGGGAAACCCGGACCACCTGTACATGGCGACCCTGCGCGGCCGCGGCGGCATCCGCCGGACGACAGCGCCCGCCGAGACCCCGTTCGGCGTGTGGGAGTCCCGCGACGGCGGCAGGCACTGGTCGCTGAAGAAGGGCACCACCGACGAGCTGCACGGCGCGACCGACCTCGTGATGGACCCGCAGAACCCGCGGCAGCTCTACGCCTCCTTCTGGGGCGACGGCATCTACCGCACCACGGACGGCGGCGCCACGTGGGCCAGTGCCCTGGGTGACCTGCCGAAGGGCAACTTCCTCGAGGGCGGCACGCGGTTCGCGCTCGGCCTGTCCCACCCGGCCGGCGCCGCGCACGCCACGATCTACACCGGGTTCGACTACTTCGACCTGGACGACGAGTACCACCCGGCGCAGATCTACAAGACGACCGACGAAGGCGCGCACTGGACCGCGACGGGAACGGGCACCGGCGCCGACTCGGTCTTCGACTACTGCGGCACGCAGTGCTTCTACGACAACGTCGTCTACCCCGACCCGACGAACCCGGACGTCCTCTACGTCGGCGGCTCCTACGGGTACGACAACTCGCCGCAGTCCGGCGGGATCTACCGGTCCAAGGACGGCGGCGCGACGTGGCAGAGCCTCGGGTACGACCTGCACCCGGACTTCCACGCGATCGCCCTGCAGCGGAACAACACGCAGCACATCGCGATCGGCAACGACGGCGGCGTGTGGCAGTCCGCCACCGGCGGCGGCCGCCCGGCGGGCGCCCCGCTGTCGGCCGTGGACTGGGAGAACCTCAACGGCACCGTCGACCCGAACACCGCCGCGCTGGTGCACTCGACGGGGCTGCGGATCACCCAGTTCACGAGCATGGCGACCGTGCCCCAGGTGCCCGGCCAGTACTGGGGCGGCACCCAGGACAACGGCACACTGCGCAAGTCGCTCGCGAACGACCGGTGGTTCGACCAGGCCAGCGGTGACGGCGGGCAGGTGATCGTCGACCAGACGACCCTGAACGAGGCCAACCCGGGCCTGCCGGCGTACGTGTTCGGCACGTACTTCGGCATCTCGCCCTACCGGTACGACCCGACCGAGGTCGGCACGTTCTTCGGCAACGAGGCCATCGACGGTGGCATCGACATGAACGACCGGGCGGAGTTCTACATCCCGTGGGTCCAGAACCGGGCCGACACCAACCAGATGTTCCTCGGCACCTACCGGCTCTACCGGACCAACAACGCCGAGGCACCGTCCGCGGGCGACGTCCACTGGGACGTCGTCAGCCCGGACCTCACGACGGGTTGCCCGCAAGAGGCACCCAACGGCGCCCGCGGCTGCCTGATCTCGGCGATCGGCATCGCGGACGGCGGCGACGGCGCGTACGTCGGCAGCGACGACGGCGTGGTCTCGGTCAGCCCGAACGCGGTCACCGCGGACAGTCCTACGTGGACACGCGTCGGCCAGAACGTGCTGCCCAACCGGCCGGTCGCGCAGTTCGCCGTGGACCGGTCCGACTGGCGTGTCGCGTACGTGTCCTACGCCGGCTTCGGCTCGGCCACCCCGGGCCACCGCGGCCACGTGTTCAAGACCACCGACGGCGGCCGGCACTGGAAGGACATCAGCGCCAACCTGCCGGACATCCCGGTGAACTCGGTGATCCTGGACCCGTCCGCGGACGACACGCTCTACGCCGGCACCGACGTCGGCCCGTTCGTCACCACGAACGGCGGGAAGTCGTGGAAGCGGCTCGGCAACGGCATGCCGAAGGTCTCGGTGTGGCAGCTCGACTACGACCCTAGCCACGCCACGCTCGCCGCCGGCACGCACGGCCGCGCGGCGTACACGCTGAACACCGGCGCCAACTCGCCGGCACTCGTCGTGTCCAAGTCGGACGACGGCACGCCGGTAGGCCCGGGCAGCGAGGTGCACTACACGATCACGGTGCGCAACGTCGGTAACGCGCCCGCGACCGGGGTGCGCATCGACGAGCCGGTCCCGGCCCACACGAGCTTCGTCTCGGCGAGCGACGGTGGCACGCTGCGCAAGGGAACCGTGCAGTGGCGCAACCTGAGCGTGCCGGCCGGCGGCAGCAAGTCGGTGAACCTCACCGTGCGGATCGCGCCGAGCCTGCCGAGCTCGGTCAAGTCGATCGTCAACGACGGCATCGTCGTGAAGTCCGACCAGGGCGTGGACGCCGACGGCAGCCCGCACACGGTCGCGATCGCGCCGGCGCACGCGCTGGCCGTCTCGCCGGCCACGCAGAAGGGCGGCGCCCGGGTCGGGACCGACGCGACGTACACCGTGCACCTGAAGAACAACGGGTTCCAGGCGGACAGCTACACGTTGTCGACGGCGAGCACCTGGCCGGCGGCGACGTTCGACGCGTCCTGCACGACGCCGTCGACCACGACGCCGACTGTCGCGCCGGGCGCGACGACCGACGTCTGCGTGAAGGTCAGCGTGCCGGCCTCGGCGGCCAACGACGCGACGAACGACACGACGGTGACCGCCTCGTCCGCGGCGGACAGCTCGGTCACCGGCAGCGCGAAGCTGACCACGATCGCGGTGGCGGTGGACACGCTGCTCGTCGACGAGGACCTCGGCGCGCCCGACGTCGAGTCGTACTACGAGGACGCGCTGAACGCGAACGGGACCGCGTTCAGCCGGTGGGATCTGTCCGCGGATCCGGAGCTGCCGAGGACCTACCTGACCGCGCACCGCACGGTCGTGTGGTTCACCGGCAACACCTACCCGGCACCGATCACGCCGTACGAGGGTGACCTCACGGCGTTCCTCGACGGCGGCGGCAAGCTGTTCATGTCGGGCCAGGACATCCTGGACCAGGCGGCCGGCACCACGGCGTTCGTGCGGAACTACCTGCACATCGACTGGGACGGCACCGAGGCGCAGAACGACAAGGCGACCGCGGCCGTCCACGGCGTGACCGGCAACCCCGTCTCCGACGGGATCGGCGCCGTGCCGATCGACCACACGGTCCTCAACGCCACGTTCGAGGACCGGGTGACCCCGATCGCCCCGGCCACCCCGGCGTTCACCGACGACTCGTCGGCGACCGACGCGCTGAACGTGGCGGCGGGCTCGTACAAGGTGGTGTTCCTCGCCTTCCCGTTCGAGGCGTACGGCACCGCGGCCGAGAAGGCGGATCTGATGCACCGGATCCAGACCTACCACGGTAGCTGACGGGGACGCGGAGGCCCGCCGACGCCACCACGGAGTCGGCGGGCCTCCGGTTCGGCATGGTGCGGTCGTGAAGGCCGCGGTCCACGCCCGCCGCTACGTCGAGACCGGGCGCAAGCCGGGCAACGTGATCGTCGACGTCACTGGACCGGCAGCACCGGCGTGCGGCGCAGCTCGGCCTTCGCGATCGATCGCAGGTGGACCTCGTCCGGGCCGTCGAACAGGCGCATCGCGCGGTGCCAGCCGTACATCGCGGCCAGCGGGGTCACATCCGTGATGCCCGCGCCGCCGTGCACCTGTATCGCCCGGTCGATCACGCGCCCGGCCGCGCGCGGCACCGCGACCTTCGCCATCGCCACCAGGTCCCGCGCCGCCCTGTTCCCGGCCGTGTCGATCACCTGGCACGCGTGGTGGCACAGCAGCCGCGCCTGCTCGATCTCCAGGCGCGACTCCGCGATCTGCTGCCGCACGACACCCTGGTCGGACAGCGGCCCACCGAAGGCGACCCGCGACGAAGCCCGTGCGACCAGCATCGCCAGCGCACGCTCCGCCGCCCCCAGCGCACGCATGCAGTGATGGATCCGGCCCGGTCCGAGCCGCGCCTGCGCGGCCGCGAACCCGCCGCCCTCCTCGCCGATGACGTTCGCGACCGGCACGCGGACGTCGGCGAAGTGGACCTCCGCGTGGCCGTGCTGGTCGTGGTGACCGAACACCGGCAGGTCCCGCACGACGGTGACGCCCGGCGTGTCGCGCGGTACCAGCACCATCGTCTGCTGGCGGTGCGGCGGCGCGGACGGGTCGGTCTTGCCCATCACGATCAGCACCGCACACCGCGGGTCCAGCGCCCCGCTGGTCCACCACTTGCGGCCGTTGATCACGTACTCGTCGCCGTCGCGCTCGATCCGGGTGGCGATGTTGGTCGCGTCGCTCGAGGCGACCTCCGGCTCGGTCATCGCGAACGCCGAGCGGATCTCGCCGTCGAGCAGCGGCCGCAGCCACTCCCGCTGTTGCCCGTCGGTGCCCAGCAGGTGCAGCAGCTCCATGTTGCCGGTGTCCGGCGCCGCGCAGTTGATCGCCTCCGGCGCGAGGTCCAGGCTCCAGCCGGACAGCTCCGCGATCGGCGCGTACTCGAGCTGGGTCAGCCCGGACTCCGCGGGCAGGAAGAGGTTCCACAGCCCCTCGGCTCGCGCCTGCTTCTTCAGCGCCTCGACCACCGGCGGCACGGTGTGGTCCTCCGGCCCGGCCGTCCGGCGGTGGTCGAGGTACTCCGCCTCCGCGGGCAGGACCCGCTCACGCATGAACACGAGCATGCGGTCGTACAGCTCGCGGGCGCGGGCAGAAGGCGCGGGAAGGTCGTAGTCCGCCACGAGAACCTCCTGGTTACGGCGTCAGTCCGACCGTACCGCCGCGGTCCGCCGGAACAGCGTGAGCGCGGCGCCGGCCACGGCCAGGACACCACCCGCGGCGGCGACGAGGACCGGAAGATCCGCCGGGATCTCCAGGTACACCGTGATGCCCAGGATCCGGTGCAGGCCCCAGGGCAGCAGCGCCAGCTGGTCGTTCCACGACGTGAGCGCCTGCTCGAGGCCGAGCAGGGCCATGAGCGCGCCGAGCGCGGCCAGTGGGATGCCTGCCGCGAGCAGCACCCGCCCCGCCGCCTGCCGCCGGGACATGGCGTAGCCGCGCCGGAGCACGGAGTAGGCGACCGCGAACAGGGCCAGGAAGGCCGCGAACGCCACCGTGACATACACCGTCCTCGTCGGCGGCGACGTCCAGATCGCGAACCAGTACCCGCCGGGCCCGCGCGCCACCAGCCCCAGCGCCAGCAGGACGGTCCGGAGCAACGCGAGCCCGCCGATCGCGGCGAACAACAGGTACGGGTCGCGGACGAGCAGGCGCAGCGTCAGCGCGAACAGCAGCCACGCGCCGAGCGTCGGCACCAGGTGCGCGGGTGCGGCGAACGACGTGAGGATCGCCCGGCTCAGCACGACCGCGGCCGCCGGCACCGCCCACACCAGCACGCGGTCCACACGGGACGGAGAAGCGTCGAGCCGGGCCAGCCGCCACGGCCGCGTCGCCGCCGTCCACAGTGTCCGCGGCGCGACCGGTGCCCCGGGCAGCGCGCCCCACAGCAGGAGGAGGACCACCGCCACCAGCAGCCCGCGGGCGAGCCAGGCCATCGTCTCGTCGCGCTGCGCGAGGGTGAGCCCGATGTCCGCGGCGGTGAAGTTGAACGCCGGCAGGTCGCGGTCGGCACCGTAGCGGCGGACGTGCCCGGCCCGGGCCGACTCGTAGCGGTCCGCCGCGGCGAGCCACGCGTCCCGCGCCGCGGCCGACCCGGTGTCGAGCCACTGCACGTGCCGCAGGAACGTCGTCCGGTACGCGCCGACTGTCTCGAACAGGTCCACCTGGTAGTCGAGCGTGGCGGTGAACCGCCGGCGCAGCTCGGGGTCGCGCCACGTGGCCGGGTCGGTCGCGGCCACGAGGGCACGCATGCGCCGCGCGTCGCGGACGGCCGTCGCACCCTCGGCGACGGCCTCGTCGACGTGGTCGCGGCTCACGGCGTAGATCGTGTCGAGCGTGGCGCTGTCGCCCGTCACGATGTCCCACTCGAAGATCCACATCATCGGCGGCGGCTCGAGCCCGAGCGCCTTCACCGAGCTGTCCGCGTACGGTCCGATGTAGAGGCCCGTGGTGACCGCCTCGCGGGACAGCGCCATCGCCTGGCAGATCGCCGACACCGTGGCCGGGTCGGACGAGAACGTGCGGCGCGCCCAGTCGGCCGTCGCGGCCGCGGTGTCGACGTCGGGGTTCCAGGCGAGCTTCGCGGTGACGTACGTGTTGAGGTCGTACAGCTGCCAGAACCCGGTCCGCAGGTCCAGCGTGCGCGGCCCGGCGAGCAGCGGACCGCCGCCCTGCGCCCACGTCCACACGCCCTCGACGTGCGGGTTCGCGGCGAGGAACCGGCGCAGCGCCAGCTGGTGCAGCACGCCCATGTCGTTCGGCAGCGCGCCGAGGCCCTCGAACTCGCGGCGGGACTGGAACTCGACGATCCGCCGCTGGTTGCCCTCGAAGAGGGTGTCGTTGAGCGGCAGGTGGCTGTAGAAGTCGCCCAGCGAGTACTTCGTGGACACGATGAGGTGCTCGTCGGTCAGCCCGCCGAGCACCTCCCGGTAGGCCGCGGGGTTCGTGTGCAGGTCGCCGACCGCGCCGATGCCGACGCTCCAGGTGCGGAAGATGACGTCCTTGCCGGCGTCCCCGGCGACGCGCAGGAACGAGCGCAGCATCGCGCGCACGGCCGCGGGCGTCGTCACCGCGATCTCCGCCGAGTAGTCCCAGCCAGGCAGCCGGTAGGCCGCGCCGCCCTCGCCGATCCGGATCATCAGCCCGTCCGCGTACGGCAGCACGTCGAACAGCTCCGCGAGCCCCGCCCGGTAGACGCGCCACAGCCGGTCGTCCTCGGTGCGCAGCCCGCCCACGGTGCGCTCCAGGTACGCCCGCAGCGGCGGGGACAGTGCGAGCATGTCGGTCTGGAAGTAGACCTTCATGCCGAGGTCGTGCGCGTAACGCCAGACCGGCCCGAACGCCGCGACCATCGCCGCCGCGCGGGCCCGGTGCGGATCGCCGTCCGGGTACACGTCGAGGTCGCGGAACGCCACGTACTCGAGGAAGCCCGGGATGACCACACCGTTGTAGCCCTGCGCGAGCGAGTGCTCGACGAGCCGCCGGAACTGCGTGGCGATCCGGCGGACCGCTGTCCCGTCCACGTACGGCGCGCGGGGGAGCAGCGCGTCGCCGACCACGTCGGAGTTCAGCGTGTAGTTGTCGCGCGCGTACGCCGCCGGGTCGTCCGGCAGGCCGACCGCGCCGAGGTCGGTCAGCCGCAGCCCGAGCCGGGGCGTCACGACCCGCCCGTCGGCCGGCACCACGGCGCCGGCCGAGATCCGGTCGGCGATCGCGTACAGCCCGGCGGCCGCGCCGGCGAGCGCACCCGCGTCGACCGACAGGCCGGGGCCGGCGCGCGAGATCCGGTACGCCTCCGGGCCGCCGGCGAACCGCGGGTCGAGCCGGACCCGCAGCACGGCCCCGGTCGCGCCGGCGTAGCTCGCGGGCTGCGGCGCGCCTCTCGCCGCCAGCGCACCGGCGACGGCGCGGGCCGCGAGCCGCAGCCGGGGGTGCGGCGGGACGTCGATGGCGGTGATCCGGGGTGGCGCGACATCGTCGCGCGCGGGCGCGGCGGTCAGGTGCTCGGCCGGGACGTCGGCGGGCCGGACGCTCAGCCCGAGCGCGTCGTTCACCTGCCAGGCGACGAGCCCGCCCAGTCCCAAAAGGACGATCAGGACGACGACCGGGCGCCACCGCCGCCGCCGATGATCGTCCGCCACCCGGTCATCTTCACACGGGTGTGCCGTCCTGATCGAGCACGGTGCGGGCGAGCCGCTTGGGTGCGATCAGCGTGTAGGAGGTGCGGATCCACTCCTCGACCTCCCGCCAGCGCTCCTTGCTCAACCGCTTCCCGAGCTTGATCGAGACCCAGCCGTGCCGGCCCAGCCCGTAGCCGGTCGGCTCCGCGGCCGGGTCCGTGGCGACCAGCGCGTCGGCCTCCGCCTTCGGCAGCTTCACGCTGATGCCGGTGCCGTCGGGCGCGGTGAACACGAAGTTCTTGCCGCGCACGCGGAACGTCGGTTCGCCGTCCCAGGCCTCGATGTCGACCCGGGCCGCCTCGGGCAGGCGGGCCACGATCTGTTCGAGACGGTCCATGTTCGACATGTCAGCCTTCCTTGCCCTTCCGTTCCGACACGGTGAGCCCGACGCCGGTGCACCACAGGTCGAGCAGCACGAGCAGCCGCTTGCGCTCGACCGAGACGTGCCGCTCGCGGCCCACCGACGCGATCACCACCAGCCCGGCATCCTCCAGGACGCGCAGGTGCCGGGTGGTGGTGGGCCAGGAATGCGAGAACCGCGCGGCGAGCTCGCCCGCGGTGAGCGTGCCACCCCGGGCGTGCAGCACCTGCAGCACGTGCCGGCGGACCGGGTGGGCCAGGGCGGTGAACATCGCGTCGAGGTCGTCGAGATCGGTCAGGCCCTGCGGGCGGCGCTCGGTCAGGAGACGCTCACCGCTCGCAGGTGCGGGAACTCCATCGACGGGCGGCCGGCGCGTTCCTCGCACAACGGATCCATGGCCTCCCACACCTCGCTGACCTCGGGATGGGTGTGCGCGCGGCCCGCCGCGTCGTCGTCGATCCACTCGAAGATCTCGATCACGAGTGGATCGGCCGACTCCTTCTCGTGGCCCAGGTACACGCGGGTCGGCTCGTCGGTGACCAGGCCGAGCTTGCGCAGGATGGGCCCGTGCCTGCCGACCAGGTCCAGGAACTCGTCGACGTGGCCGTCGCGGACGCGGTAGTGGGCGATTGCGGTGATCGGTTCGGACATGGCCGATATTTAGCCTCGCCGCTAAGTATTCTGTCAAGCGGCTACCGTTGTCCCATGGCGAGTCGGCGGGTACGCGGTGGGCGGGCCTCGCTCGGCCGCGTGCAGGCCTATCTCGGGCGGTGCGGCACGGGCGAGGCGGTCGCCAACCGGGACCGGTTCGGTGGCGTGACGCTGCAGGGCGTGTCCGGGCTGCGGGTCGCGCGCGTGCTGGCCCGGGCGGGGGAGCTGACCGGCGTCGACCTCGACCCGGCGGCCTACCTCACGCGCGGCAAGGCGCGGCCGCCGGTCGTCGCGGGCCAGCTCGGGCTCGACCTCGACCTGCCGGCGTTCGACTGGGTGGAGGCGCAGGCGGAGCTGGGGCTGCCGGTCGTGCGGACCTCGGGCCCGCGGCTTCGGGTGGGGCAGCTCGACGAGCTGAAGGCGGAGCTCGACCGCGAGTACCCGGTGCCCGTCTCCGTGACGCTGGCCCTGGACGGCGGCTGGCTGGGGTCGAAGCACAGCGGGGTGCTCGCCGAGCAGCTGCGGGCGGCCGACCGCGACGTGTCGCTGGTGCTCGGCGCGCCGTTCGACCCGGTGGACTCGTCGTACAAGGTCCTCGGGCTGCGGCGGCTGCTGCGATGGAGCGCGCGGACCGGCCGCTCGCTGGAGCTGCTGCGCACCGGGCCGATCGGCATCCCCGCGATCGCGACCGGCGCCTCGCTCGCCGCGATCGGACTCTCCTCGTCGACCCGCCACCTCGGCGGCCCGGTGGCGCGGCGGGCGGACGGCGTGCGGCCCAAGCGCAGCCCGCAGGTCTTCGTGCCGCGGCTGCTGCACTGGCAGCGGGGGATCGACCTGAAGGCCGGGCTGACCGACTGCGGGTGCGCGGCGTGCGCGCGGGCGGGATCGGGCCTGCAGCGCTTCGACGTCGCCTACGACACGACCGTGCCGGCCGACATCCGCGCGGCCGCCCGCGAGCACGACTCGCTGGCCCTGGCGGAGGTCCTGCACACGGTCCGCGCGGCGACGGACCCGGAGGACGAGCTGGCCAAGCTCCGCCAGGACGCCCGCGACCTCGCCGCCGAGGTGGACCTCGCCGTGCCGAAGTGGCTGGGCGCCTGGGACTGACCCGGTATGCGGCTGTCCTCAGTGGACGTTGCGCGGGCCGAGCAGCGCGATCGACGCGCGGACCGCCACCTCGCTCATGTCCCGCGCGCGACCGCCATCCTCCACAGTGGTCGCGATCAGCTCGCGCAGCCCGCCGAGCAGCATGATCGCCAGCTGCCGGGGAACCGGGCCGACGCCGATCGAGCGCCATTCCTCCGTGTCGCACAACGTCTGGATCATCGTGACGAACGCTTCCATGACCTCGCGCTGGAGCGTGCGGGCCCGCTCGCCGAGCGAGGGCACGTCGCGGATCCAGCTGAGCGTGATGCCCGGTTGCGCCTCCGCACAGGTGATCCAGGCCTCGACCGCCTGCCCGACCTGCGTCGCCCACGGCGCTTTCGGGTCCACGGCGGCGGAGATCTGCCGGATCATCTCGGCGTTCGCCTCGGTCAGCAGCTCGACGAAACACGCCTCCTTGTCGGCGAAGTGCTCGTAGAAGGTCCGCCGGGAAGTGCGTGCGCGCCGCACGATGCCGGCCACCGTCGTGTTGCGGTAGCCGTCCTCGATGATCGACTCGGCGAGACCGTCGAGCAGCCGCTGGCGGAAGCTCGTCGTCGTCTCCACGTTCGCCGTCGTCACTGGCATCACGCTATACCTCTCGTCGGCAGCGCCCTTGTGCTGAATGGTACATCGGCGTACCGTGCCGATGGTACGGCCGCGTACCACGGCAACGCCACGGGAAGGTGTTCCCTCGATGACGACTGTGACGCTTCCGCCCGGTCCGACGGCGCCCCGGTTCGTCCAGGGCGCCCGCGCGCTGCTGATGCCGATGCGCGGGATGCACCGTCTGCGCGAACGCTACGGCGACGCCTTCACCGTCGACGTGCCGATCTTCGGCCGCGCGCTGGTGATCAGCGATCCGGCGGAGATCAAGCAGCTGTTCCAGACCAACCCGGAGGTCGCGGACAACCTCGAGCGCAACCTCGGCCGCGTGCTCGGCCCGGGCTCGATGTTCGCGCTGTCGGGCGAGGAGCACCGCGCCCAGCGCAAGCTCCTCGTGCCGCCGTTCCACGGCCGCCGGCTCGCCGCGTACGAGCGGATCGTCGAGGACGAGACCGTGCGGGAGATGGCGTCGTGGCCGCACGGCAAGCCGTTCCCGACGCTGCCGTCGACGATGCGGATCACGCTCAACGTCATCCTGCGCGCGGTGTTCGGCGCCGAGGGCGCGGAGTTCGCCGAGCTGCGCGAGCTCCTGCCGCGCCTGGTGACCGTCGGCTCGCGCCTGGCGGTGCTGCCGGTGCCGGACCGGTTCGGCCGGTGGGGTCCGTGGGGCCGGTTCCGCGAGTTGCGCCGCCGGTACGACGCGGTGATCGACCGGCTCGTGGCGAAGGCCGGCCACGGTGACACGGGTCCGGAGGGCCGCGACGACGTGCTCTCGATGATGTTGCAGGCCCGCTACGACGACGGCGCCCCGATGACCCGCGGCGAGATCGCCGACCAGCTGCTGACGCTGCTCGCCGCCGGGCACGAGACGACCGCGACGACGCTCGCGTGGGCGGTCGAACGGCTGCGCCGGCACCCGGACGTGCTGCGCGCGCTCGTCGAGGAGGTCGACGCCGGCGGAAAGACGTTGCGCGAGGCGACCGTCCTCGAAGTGCAGCGCACTCGCCCGGTGATCGACATGGTAGGCCGGCAGGTCCGCGCGGAGAGCCTGCGACTGGGCCGGTGGACGGTGCCCAAGGGCCACGCGGTGCTCGTCAGCATCGCGCTGATCCACGATGATGACGCGGTGTTCCCCAACGCCGGCGCGTTCGACCCGAGCCGGTTCGTCGGCTCGCGGCCGGACCTCTACCAGTGGATCCCGTTCGGCGGCGGCACGCGGCGCTGCCTGGGCGCGGCATTCGCGAACATGGAGATGAACGTGGTGCTCGCCACGATGTTGCGTGACTACACGCTCGTGCCGACGACCGAGCCGGACGAGCGCTGGCATTCCCGCGGCGTGGCGTACGCGCCGGGCAAGGGCGGCGTCGCGGTCGTGCACCGCCGCACGGTCCACGCGCCGCCGGCGGCCGAGGCGTCGGCGGGGGGAGCGCGCTCGTGACCGAGCGGACAGTGGACGTCGGTCGCGGGATCTCCCTTGCGTACGAGGAGATCGGCGACCGCGACGCGTACCCGATCGTGCTCGTCGCCGGCCTCGGCCAGCAGCTGCACAGCTGGCCGGACGCGTTCTGCGACGAGCTCGCCGCCCGTGGCCGGCGGGTGATCCGCTTCGACAACCGCGATGTCGGCCGGTCCACACACATGTCCTTCCGCCCGCCGCGGCCAAAGGACATGTTCCTGCAACGCTTCTCGCCCGAGCAGTACGACCTCGCGGACATGGCCGCCGACGCCGCGGGGCTCCTCGACGCGATCGGGGTCGAGACCGCGGACGTCGTCGGGATCTCGATGGGCGGCATGATCGCGCAGATGGTCGCCGCGGTGTACCCGGCGCGCGTGCGGAGCCTGACGTCGATCATGTCGACGACCGGGTCGCGCTGGGTTGGGCGGCCGGCACTGTCCACGTGGCGGCGGATGATGGCGCCGCCACCCCGCAGCCGCGACGAGGCGATGGACCGTGCGGCGCTGATGTTCCGGCACGTCGGCTCGCACGGCTTCCCGCCCGACGAGGAATGGGTGCGTGAGCTCGCCGGGTCGAGCTGGGACCGCGACTCGTCGCTCGCCGGGATCGGCCGCCAGCTCGGCGCGATCTTCAAGTCCGGCAACCGGACCAGGCGGCTGCGTGCGATCACCGCGCCCACGCTCGTGATCCACGGCGACCGCGACCGGATGGTCCACCCGACCGGAGGCGCGGCCACGGTCCGGGCGATCACCGGCGCCCGCCTGGAGACCGTCGTCGGCCTCGGCCACGACCTCCCGCGAGGCGCGTGGCCGACCCTGCTGGATCTCATCGACACCCACGCCCGCCCCGTCACGGCAAGGAGCACCGATGCCCCCACGTCCTAGGCTCGCCGGCAACCCGGTGATGATCACCGGTGCCGCGTCCGGCATCGGCCGCGCGCTCGCCCGCCGGCTCAACGGGTTCGGCTCGCCGGTCGCCATCGCCGACATCGACGAGGCCGGCCTGAAGGACACCGCCGCGTTGCTGACCGGCCGCGTGCTGACGCGCGTCCTCGACGTCCGCGACGCGGCCGACCAGCGCCGGTTCGCCGGCGAGGTGCGCGACTGGCTGCCCGCACCGCTGGCGGCGGTGTTCAACAACGCCGGCGTCGCGGTGACCTCGACCGTCCTCGACGCCGTGCCCGAGGACGACCAGTGGCTGCACGACATCAACTTCCACGGCGTGGTCAACGGGACGCGGGCGTTCCTGCCGATGCTGGTGGCACAGGACTCCGGCGTCATCGTGAACACCTCGAGCGTCTTCGGCCTCGTGGGCATGCCGCACCAGAGTGCGTACTGCGCGGCGAAGTTCGCCGTCCGCGGGTTCACCGACTCGCTGCGCCAGGAGCTTCGCGGCACGGGCGTGCGCGCGGTGACGGTCCACCCGGGCGGCATCACCACGAACATCGCCCGCAACGCGCGCATGCGCAAGGACCCCGAGGGCCTGGGCCGGACCAAGGAGCAGATGGCTGCCCAGTTCGAGGCGGTCACGATGACCTCGCCGGAGAAGGCGGCCGCGATCATCCACAGCGGAGTCGAGCGCGGCAAGGCACGCATCCTGGTCGGCCCCGACGCGTACGTGTTCGACGCGCTCGCCCGCATCGCCCCGACCCGGTACTACTCGGTGATCGCGGCCCTGCAGTCGCGGCTGCGCGAGCGGGCGAAGGAGACCGTGTGACGGCCCGGCCCGCGGACGTGGACGTGGACGTGCTGATCGTCGGCGCGGGGCTGTCCGGCATCGGCGCGGCACACCACCTCCAGGCGGCGTTCCCGCACCGGACGTACACGATCCTCGAGGCACGCGACGCGATCGGCGGGACGTGGGACCTGTTCCGGTATCCGGGCGTGCGGTCGGACTCGGACATGCACACGCTCGGCTACCGGTTCCGCCCGTGGACGGACGCGAAGGCGATCGCGGACGGGCCGTCGATCCTGCGCTATGTCCGCGACACCGCCACCGAGGCAGGCATCGACCGGCACATCCGCTTCGGCCACCGGGTCGTGCGTGCCAGCTGGTCCACACCGGACTCGCTGTGGACCGTAGAGGCGGTGCACGAGGGTCGTCCGGTCACGTTCACCGCGCGTTTCCTGTACCTGTGCAGCGGCTACTACCACTACGACGCCGGGCACGCGCCGGACTTCCCCCGCAGTGAGGAGTTCGCGGGCACGATCGTCCACCCGCAACACTGGCCGGCCGACCTCGACCACGCGGGCAAGCGGATCGTCGTCGTCGGCAGCGGTGCGACCGCGGTGACGCTCGTGCCGGCCCTCGCGGAGACGGCCGAGCACGTGACGATGCTGCAGCGCTCGCCGACGTACATCCTCGCGCTGCCCGCCGTGGACAAGCTCGCGAACCGGCTGAAGCGCGTGCTCGGCATGCGGCGCGGCTACTTCCTCACGCGGTGGAAGAACGTGCTGATGGGCACGCTGATCTACCAGCTGAGCAGGCGCCGGCCGGCTGTGGTGAAGAAGCTGATCCGCAAGCTGACGGTCCAGCAGCTGCCGGCGGGCTACGACGTGGACACCCACTTCCGGCCGCGCTACCAGCCGTGGGACCAGCGCCTGTGCCTCGTGCCCGACGGCGACCTGTTCGCCGCGATCCGCTCGGGCCGGGCGAGCGTGGCGACCGACGAGGTCGAGACGTTCACGCCGTCCGGCATCCGCCTGCGGTCCGGTCTCGACATCGAGGCGGACGTCGTCGTGACCGCGACCGGCCTGCGCCTGCTGGCGTTCGGCGGCATCGAGCTGTCGGTCGACGGCCGGGCGGTCGAGCTGCCGAAGACCATGGCCTACAAGGGAATGATGCTGTCGGACGTGCCGAACCTCGCCTTCACGATCGGCTACACGAACGCGTCGTGGACGCTGAAGGCGGACCTGGTGAGCGAGTACGTGATGCGCCTGCTGCGGCACATGGACGCCCACGGCTACACCCGGTGCGTCCCGGCGAACGACGACCCGACGGTGACCGAACGCCCGCTGCTCGACTTCGCCGCGGGCTACGTGCTGCGCTCGATCGACGAGTTCCCGCGGGCCGGCTCGCGTGCGCCGTGGCAGCTCGGCATGAGCTACGCCCACGACGTCGTCACCCTCCGCCATGGCCGGCTGGACGACGGCTCGATGCGTTTCAGCCGCACCCCTGCGCAGGTCGCCGCCGAGGCGTAGCGTCTGACAGCTATGCATGGTGGACCGGTCATCATCGGGTTCGACGGGACGCGCGCGGCGCTGCACGCGCTGGACGAGACCGCGCCGTTGCTGCTCGGGCAGCAGGTGCTCGTCGTCATGGTGTGGGAGGCGGGCAAGGCGATCGACCTCGCCGAGAACCCCTCCACCGGGTTCGACCACCCCGTCCAGAGCCTCGACCTCAGCGGGGCGTTCGCGGCCGACCAGGCCGCGTACGAGGCGGCCGTGCGCATCGCCGAGCGCGGGGCGCAGTTCGCGACCAACGCCGGGCTGAAGGCCGAGGGGCTGGCGGTCGCCGACGCGGGCACGGTCGCCGAGACGCTCTTGAACCTGGCCGTCGAGCGCGACGCGCGCGCCATCGTCGTGGGCACCCACTCGCACGGGCGCGTCAGCGAGGTCCTCTTCGGCACGACCACCCGCGCGGTGATGGAGCACGCCACCTGCCCGGTGCTCGTCGTCCGCGAGAAGCCCCGCAACGGGTAGCCCGAACGCCCGATTGACGCGCGCGAATCCCCGGGCAGAGTGTGAGCTGACCTGCTCCGCCCACGGGCCCAGCGTCGGGAGCCGCCGTGTCTTCGATCAGCCGCCGGGCCCTGGCCGGCATCGCCACCGCGGCCGCCGTGGTCGCGCTCAGCCCGGCCGTGCCCGCCGGCGCCGACCACACCCCACCGCCGAACGCGGTCTCCGTGCCCGGCTCGCACAACACCGAGATGGGCTGCCCCGGCGACTGGCAGCCGGACTGCGCGCAGGCCCAGCTCACCCAGGACCCGAACGACGGCGTGTGGAAGGGCACCTTCCAGGTGCCGGCCGGCAGCTACGAGTACAAGGCCGCGATCAACAACGCGTGGGACGAGAACTACGGCGCGGGTGGCGTCGCCGGCGGCGCGAACATCGCCTACGAGTCCGACGGGTCGGTCTCTTTCTACTACGACCACGCCACCCACTGGGTCACCAGCGACGCCCAGGGCCCGATCGTCACCGCGCCCGGCAGCTTCACCAGCGAGCTCGGCTGCTCCAGTGACTGGGCGCCCGACTGCATGCGCTCGTGGCTGCAGGACCCGGACGGCGACGGCGTCTTCACGTTCTCGACCACCGCGATCCCGGCCGGGCAGTACGAGGTCAAGGTCGCACACGGCCTGTCGTGGACGGAGAACTACGGCGCGGGCGGCGCGCGCGACGGCGCGAACATCCCGTTCACCGTGACCGCGGACGGCGACCGCACCTCGTTCTCCTACGAGCTCGCCACCCACGTGCTGACCGTCTCCGCCGGCATCGCACCGCCGGACCTGCGCTCCGCGCGGGCGCAGTGGCTGCGCCACGACGTGGTCGCCTTCGACGCGCCGGCGAACGCCGCGTCGTTCCGGCTCTACCACGCGCCCGACGGGGGGCTGGTCGCCACCGGCGAGGGCGTGTCCGGCGGCGACTCGCTGCCGCTGACGCTCGACCCGGCCGGGCTGCCGGCCGAACTTCGCACGCAGTACCCGCACCTGGCCGCGTACGACGCGCTCCGGGTGCCCGCGGCCGACGTCGCCGGACTGCTCACCGGCCAGCTCGCGGTCGCCGCCTACGACGCGGACGGCAGGCTCGTCGACGCCACCGGCGTGCAGGTTCCCGGCGTGCTCGACGACGTCTACGCGGGCGCGGCGGGCGAGCACCTTGGCCCGGCGTGGGCACACGGCACTCCGTCGCTCGCGTTGTGGGCGCCGACCGCCAAGAGCGTCGGCCTGCTGCTCGACCCCGCCGGACCGGCCGGCGAGCGGCGGGTCGCGATGACCCGCGACGCCTACGGCGTCTGGCACGCGCGGGGTGACCGCGGCTGGCGCGACGCCCGGTACGCGTTCGAGGTCGGCGTCTACGTGCCGGCGCTCGACGAGGTCGTCACGAACGTCGTGACCGACCCGTACTCGCTGGGGCTCACGACGAACTCGGCGCGATCGGTCCTCGCCGACCTCGACGGCCCGGCGCTGAAGCCGGGCGGCTGGGACCGGCAGCGCAAGCCGGGGCTGGCCCGGCCCGAGGACTCGACGATCTACGAGCTGCACGTGCGCGACTTCTCGATCACCGACGAGTCGGTGCCGGCGGCCCACCGGGGCACGTACCTCGCGTTCACCGACAGGAACAGCGCCGGCATGCGGCAGCTGCGCGACCTCGCCCGCGCCGGGCTGAACACCGTGCACCTGTTGCCCACCAACGACATCGCGAGCGTCGAGGAGCGCCGCGACGCGCAGCAGACGCCGTCGTGCGACCTCTCCTCGTTCGGCCCGGCCGCCGAGGACCAGCAGGCATGCCTCGACCCGATCCGGGACACCGACGGCTTCAACTGGGGCTACGACCCGCTGCACTACACGACGCCCGAGGGCTCGTACAGCACGAACCCGGACGGCACGACACGCACTCGCGAGTTCCGCCGGATGGTCGGCGCGCTCAACGACACCGGCCTGCGCGTGGTCATGGATGTGGTGTACAACCACACGCCGGCGTCCGGCCAGGATCCGCACTCCATCCTGGACCGGGTCGTGCCCGGCTATTACCACCGGCTGTCGGCCACCGGCGCGGTGGAGAACTCCACGTGTTGCGCGAACACGGCCACCGAGCACCTGATGATGGGCAAGCTCATGGTGGACTCCGTCGTCACGTGGGCGCGGGAGTACAAGGTGGACGGTTTCCGGTTCGACCTCATGGGCCACCACTCCAAGGCGAACATGCTGGCCGTCCGAGCCGCGCTGGACAAGCTGACCCCGGCGCGCGACGGCGTGGACGGCAAGCGGATCTACCTGTACGGCGAGGGCTGGAACTTCGGCGAGGTCGCCAACGACGCGCGGTTCGTGCAGGCAACGCAGCTGAACATGGCGAACACCGGCATCGGCACGTTCTCCGACCGGCTGCGCGACGCCGTGCGCGGTGGCGGCCCGTTCGACGAGGACCCGCGTATCCAGGGCTTCGGCACGGGCCTGTTCACCGACCCGAACGGCGCGGCGGTGAACGGCACGCCCGCCGATCAGCGGGCGCGGTTGCTGCTCTACCAGGACCAGATCAAGGTGGGCCTGGCCGGCAACCTGCGCGACTACCGGTTCACCGACCGCAACGGCGACGTCGTGCCGGGGTCCGGTGTGGACTACAACGGCCAGCCGGCGGGCTACGCGGGCGACCCCAGCGAGACGATCACCTATGTGGACGCGCACGACAACGAGACGCTGTTCGACGTGGAGCAGTACAAGCTGCCCCAGGCGACGTCGATGGCCGACCGCGTGCGGATGAACACGGTGTCGCTGGCGACGACCGCGCTCGCGCAGGGCCCGTCGTTCTGGCACGCGGGCAACGACCTGCTGCGGTCGAAGTCGCTGGACCGCAACAGTTTCAACTCGGGCGACTGGTTCAACCGGATCGACTGGACCCGCACCGAGTCCACCTGGGGCTCGGGCCTGCCCCCGCGCGGCGACAACGAGTCCAAGTGGCCGTACATGCGGCCGCTGCTGTCGGATCCGGCCCTGGCGCCGCGCCCGGCCGACATCTCCACCGCGCACCAGCGCGCGCTGGACCTGCTCGGGATCCGCTTCTCCTCGCCGCTGTTCCGCCTGGGCTCGGCGGCGGAGATCCAACGCCGGGTCACCTTCCCGGTAGGCGGCCCGGCCCAGACGCCGGGCGTGATCGTCATGTCCCTGTCCGACCGGGTGGGCCCGGACCTCGACCCACGCGCGGAAGGCATCGTGGTGGTGTTCAACGCCTCGGCCACGGCGACGTCGCAGACGGTGCCGTCACTGGCGGGCGCGCACTACCGCCTGCACCCGATCCAGGCGAGCGGCACGGACCCGGTGGTCCGCACGTCCACGTACTCCTCCGGCACGGGCACCTTCGCGGTCCCAGCCCGCACGGTGGCGGTCTTCACCACCCGCTGAGCAGCCACCCGCCCGCACATATGCTGGCCGTCCACGAGGACGTCCGGATGGTGGGGAGTGTCGATGGCGGTACCGCCCGAGCAGGCGAGTGAGCAGGTATACCGGGCGGCGCCGGATCCCGCGGACCACCGGCTGGCGCACGAGCTCGCCGTGGCCGCGGGGGAGTTGCTCGTCGGGATGCGGGGGGAGCTTCGGGGGCACGCGCTGCGGGCGGCGGGGGATCGGCGGTCCAACCGCTTCCTGCTGGACCGGCTCGGCGAGGAGCGCGGGGACGACGCCGTGCTGTCCGAGGAGTCGGCCGACGACGGGCGGCGGCTCGGGGCCAAGCGGGTGTGGATCGTCGATCCGTTGGACGGGACGCGGGAGTACGCGGAGCCGGGGCGTACGGACTGGGCCGTGCACGTCGCGCTCTGGGTGGACGGGTACCTCGCCGCCGGGGCGGTGAGCCTGCCCGCCACCGGGGCCGCCTACTCGACCTGGCAGCCGCCCGCCACGCCGGTCGCGCCGCGGGAGCCGGTCGTGCTGGTCAGCCGGAGCCGGCCGCCGGCCGTGCTCGATGCCGTGCTCGCGCGGTGGCCGGCGACGCCGGAGCCGATGGGGTCCGCCGGCGCGAAGACCGGGGCGGTGCTCGCTGGCCGGGCGAGCGCCTACGTGCACGGCGGCGGCCAGTACGAGTGGGACACCGCGGCGCCCGTCGCCGTGGCCGTGGCCGCCGGGTTCCGCGTCCGCCGGCTCGACGGGTCCGCGCCGCGGTACAACCGCGCCGACCCGTGGCTGCCCGACATCGTCATCTGCCACCCCGCCGCGGCCGACGAACTGTGGGCCGCTCTCGACGAGGCCGCCGCGTAGCCGCCACCGCGCGGGGCCGGGCGCGCGAAGAGCGGCCGCCGGGTCAGGTTCGGTAGCGCTGGTCGGCCTTGTACTGGTCGGCGAGCTCGGTCGCGGCCGGCGGTAGCTCGCCGGCGACCAGGTCCGCCAGGGTCACCCGCTCGAAGACCCACCGCAGGCTCGCCCGCGCCGCCATCCACACCTCGAGCAGCGTCTTCGCCGGGCCGGCGTACTCGAGCTCCGAGAACTCGCCGTCCCGCACGGTCACCAGCGGGCCGTCGACCGCGCGGAACACGTCCGCGATCGTGATCTCGCCGGGCGGGCGGCCGAGCTCGTAGCCACCGACCGGGCCGCGGGTGCTGCGCACCAGCCGCGCGCGCTTGAGGTCCGCCAGCACCCCGTGCAGGAACTTCAACGGGATCGCCTGCTGCTCGGCCAGCCGGGTGGCCGCGACCGGCCCGCCCGACGAGTCGGCGGCAAGTTGCGCCATCGCTCGCAGGGCGTAGTCGACCTTGGCAGTGACTCTCATCCGGCGGTCCCCCTTCGGGAGAACTTTAGTCCCCAATCATGCCGTCACACGCGCCACACATCGTGTTAGTCTCATACTCCGATAAATTCTATGAGAAAAGTAGAGATTACGAGCGGACCTGCTAGGAGGGCCGATGGGAACGTGCGGCGTGGCAGTGGTCGGTGCCGGTGCCGCGGGCGTGCTGACGGCGCTCCGCATGCTCGAACGAAACCTCGAGGTCGTCCTCATCGACCCCGCCGAGGACACCGGACGCGGCGTCGCCTACTCGACGCGCGAGCCCACCCACCTGCTCAACGTCCCCGCCGGCCGGCTCAGCGCGGACGACGCCGACCCCGGCCACTTCGCGCGCTGGGCGAGCGACCACCTCGGCCGCGCCGTCGATCCCGGCGAGTTCCTGCCCCGGCACCTGTTCGGCTCCTATCTCGGCGAGCTGCTGGGCGAGGCGGGGCGATGCCGCCGCGTGCACGACCGCGTGACCTCGGTCCGCCGGACGCGAAACGGCGTGACGCTGCGGCTGGCGGCCGGCGGCACGATCGACGCCGCCGCCGCGGTGCTGGCCGTCGGCGTCGCGGCGCCGGACTGCGGCTGGGCACCCGGCGAGCTCCGGAGCTCACCCGCCTTCGTGGCCGACCCGTGGGCGCCCGGCGCCGAGCTCGACGACGAGGGCGACGTCCTGTTCGTCGGCTCCGGCCTGACGATGGTCGACCTCGCCATCCAGCACGACCGTCCACAGCGGACGATGCATGTCGTGTCCCGCACCGGGCTGCTGCCGCGCCGTCACGTGCCGGGCCGGACGCCGCCGCGGCTCGACGTCGGCGGCGTGGCGGGCACGGACGGGCTGGACGCGGTGTGGCAGGCGGTGTCCGGCGGGCGCGGCTGGCGTGCCGCGGTCGACGGGCTGCGCCCGGCCACCGCCCGGATCTGGGGCGAGCTTTCCGACGCCGAGCGCGCACGGTTCCTGGCCGAGAAGGCCCGCTACTGGAACTGCTACCGCCACCGCATGGCCCCCGCGGCCGCCGACCGCCTCCGCGGCATCCGCCGGGCCGGCCGGCTGCGGATGCACACCGGCGAGGTCGTCGCCGCGCGACCGGACGGCGCGGGGCTGCGCGTCGAGCTGTCCACCGGCGAGGAACTCCGGGTGCGCTCGGTGGTCAACTGCACCGGCCCGAGCCTCGACCCGCGCCGGTCCGGAAACCCGCTGGTCGCGGCGTTGCTCGCGGACGGCCTCGCGACACCCGGCCCGCTCGGGCTCGGCTTCGCCACCGAGCCGGACGGCCGGCTCCCCGGTGCTCCACTGTGGACGCTCGGGGCGACGCGGGTCGGCACGTTGTGGGAGTCGACGGCGTTCCCGGAGATCCGCCAGCAGGCGGGCACGGTCGCGGCGTCCGTGCTGGAGTACGCGCGCGCCAGGCGCCCGGCACGGCCGCGCGACCGGTACGGCCTGCCGCTGAGCACGACCCGCGAGGCGGCCGAGGCGTTCACCGCCGGCATGGACCGGGTGCTGCGCGGCCAGCAGGACGCGCTCGACCTCCTCGTCGCCGCGACCGACGCCGACCCGGGGTTTGCGCTCGGCCACGCCGTGGTCGGCCTGCTCGGCCTCGAGTGGGGCGCACCGGTCGACGTCGAGGCGCGGGTGTGCGACGCGCAGGCGCACGCCCTGGCCGGTGACGCGCGGGAGCGGAGCTTCGTCGCGGCGGTGGCCGCCCGCGCGGCCGACCTGCACGCGGGCGGCCAGGCGCTGCTGCGCCACATCGAGGCGTTCCCGCGGGACGCGCTGGCCGTGAACGTCGCGGTGCCGACGATCTCGTTCGGCGGCATCACGAGCGACCGGGAGACGTGGGCGCTGGTGGAGCGGCTGCGGCGGGACTACGGCGAGGACTGGTGGTACCTGAGCCAGCTCGCGTTCGTCCGCCAGGACCAGGGCCGCTGGGACGAGGCCGAAACGCTCTCGGCCCGGGCGCTGGCGCTCGAGCCCTCCTCCGGCCACGCCGTGCACGCCCGCACGCATGTCTTCTACGAGACCGCCGAGCACAAGGCCGGCCTCACCTGGCTCAACGACTGGATCGGCAGGTGGGGGGACGCGAGTGACGGCCGCGTGCACTTCACCTGGCACGCCGCGCTGCACGAGCTGATGCTCGGTGACGACGCCGCGGTCCGGCGGCGCTACGATCGCGACCTCGCGCCGCCCGCGGTAGCCGGTCCCCGCGCGCTGGTCGACTCCGGGTCGCTGCTCTGGCGCTGCGAGATCACCCGGAACTGGGACGCCCGGGCCGGCGCCGCCGCGGTCCTCGGCGTCTCGCCGCAGGACATGCTGGCGCGGCCGGCGACGTCGTTCGCCGCCATGCACGCGGCGATCGCCATGGCCGCGGCCGGGGACGAGGACCGGCTGCACGCGCTCGCGGCCTACGCGGCCGGGCACGACTCGGACGTGTACCGGCAGGTCGTGGCGCCGCTGTGCGACGGCCTGGCGAACGTGGTCGCGAAGCGCTGGGATGCGGCGGTGACCGAGCTCGAGTCCGTGCGCCCGCACGTCGATCGGCTCGGCGGCAGCGCGGCGCAGCGCGAGGTCATCGAGGACACCTACGTGCACGCGCTCGCGTCGGCCGGACGGCACCTGAAGGCGGCGGCCGTGCTCTCCGCCCGGCTCGACCGGCGACCGCCGTCGCCGCTGGAGCGCGGCCGGCTGGCGGGGCTGCGGGCAGGCCCGGCGTAGGCAGCCGGAAGGTTCCGCCGCAGGTCGCACCGGGCGAGCCGTGTGCTGGTGCGGCCATGGTAAAGCGAGCCGTGAACCTCGCTGGCTACGCGAAGTGATCGGTTCGGTCTGCGAGAGTCACCCATTCGTGTTACCGTTCGAAACGTGACGTCGGGGCGTACACGCGGGCGGCTGGTTCCCGCGCTCCTTGCCGCCACGGTCGGCATCGTGGCCGCCGCGGCGGCGACGGTGGCGTACGGCATCACCGACTCGGCGATCTCCGACGGCGCTCCGGTCGCGATGGCCGAGTCACACTCGATGATGGAGGACGAGGTCGTCGACATCGCGAACCGCAAGCGCGCCGAGGCCGGATGCGAGCCGCTGTTCGTGGACGAGCGGCTCGACAACGCCGCCGAGGCACACAGCCGCGACATGGCCCGGCGCGACTACTTCGACCACACCACGCCCGAGGGCGTCACCTTCCGGGACCGGATCCAGACCGCGGGCTTCGCCAACCCCGGAACCGGCGAGAACATCGCGCGGGGGCTGCCGGACGCGAAGCAGGTCATGGCAAGCTGGATGGCGTCCGAGGAGCACCGCAGCAACATCCTCAACTGCGAGTTCTCCTACGTCGGCATCGGTCTCGACGAGGACGGCATGTACTGGACGCAGGATTTCGGCAAGGCCTGATCCATCCGTCCACAGTGGAGGAACAGCGGGAATTTCCGCCATATATGCGTGATCTTGGGTGCGTTGGGGTACTCGAACATTCGCCGGCATGGGCAAAGTCGGTCGAAGATCGGGGTCGGGTCATGAACGAGCACAGCTTGCACCACTTCGGGAGTTATCGCACACGTACGGTCGCGCGGCGGCGGCAGGTGCACGCCGCCCGCCGGCGGATGGCCGGGATGCGCGCGCGGATGGCGGAACTGCGTGCCACGGCGGCGATCGACGACGGCCAGGACGAGATGCCGGGTGGCGAGAGTCCGAGCTGAGCCTCGTCCGGTCGGCGGTGGGCGATGGTCCGCCGCCGACCGGTCCGCCGACTTGATCTAGGCTGCGGAACGGTCGTAGTTCCAAGCCGGAGTCGGGAGGAGTTCGCGCGGTGGCTGGGTCCGCACGAGAGTTGCTGGAGTCGATTCGCGAGGAATTGGCGCCACTGGAGGGCGACAACCGTCTGGTGCCGTTGATCGAGAAGGGCGACGCCCCGCGTTCGGTGTTCGCCACGATCGCCGGCGAGGAGTCGCACATCTGTCGCAGCGACTGGCGCAGCATGCACCTGCTGGCCTCGCGGTACGAGGAGCGCAACGCCCGCGAGTTCTTCGCCGGCCTCGCCGCCGGGGAGGGCATCGCACTGACCAAGCTACCGGCGCTGGCCGCGGCCGGTGGCATGGACGAGGACGGCCTGCGCGCCTACGAGCCGATGGCGGGCTGCCAGGCGTACCCGGCCTACTTCGCGTGGCTCGCGATGAACGGCGAGGCCGCCGACGTCATCCTCGGCGTCGTCGCGAACTTCGGCGCCTGGGGTGACTACTGCGGTCGGGTCGCCCGGGCGATGCGGGAGAAGTACGGCCTCGACGACGAGGCGTGCGCGTTCTTCGACTTCTTCGCCGAGCCGATCCCGGACGCCGTCGAGCAAGCCATCACCGCGGCGCAGGCCGGCATGGACGCCGGCCGCGGCGACGAGCGCACCGCGCACCGGTACGGCCGCCTGTTCCAGGCCTACGAGCTGATGTTCTGGAACACGATCGCGGACCAGCTGGACTGTTAGCGCGGCGTCGGCGCGGGGAGTCGCTCCAGCGTGCCCAGGCGGCCGGCTTCGTGCAGGCGTAGGAAGGCGTCGACCACGTCCGGGTCGAACTGGCAGCCCCGGCGGCGGAGCAGCTCCTCGCGGGCCTGCTCCTCGGTGCGGGCCGCCTGGTGCGGACGGTCGGCGAGCATCGTGGCCCACGAGTCGCACACCGAGACGATCCGCGCCTCCAGCCGGATCTGCTCGCCGGCCAGCCGGGCGGGGTAGCCCTCGCCGTCGAAGTGCTCGTGGTGCTGGCGGACCACGTCGGCGGCGACGGCGAGACCGGGCACCGCGGCGAGCATCCGGTAGCCGTCCTCCGGGTGCCGCCGCATCTCCCGGCAGTCCTCTTCGGACAGATCGCTGGGCCTGGCCCAGATCTCCCTGGGCACCATGATCTTGCCGACGTCGTGCAGCTGGCCGCCGAGTGCGGCGTGCCGGACCCGGTCGTCGTCGAGGCCGAGCTCGATCGCGGTCAGCGCCGCCCATCGGCTGACCGCCCGGCTGTGCTCCTGACCGGACTGCCAGGCGTCGACCACGTCGGCGATGTGCTGCAAGTAGGCGATCATGCCGGTGGTTCCGTCAGGTGCCGCGGTGGCGGACCCGACGTCGATGCGGTTGCGCCCGTGGCACTTGGCCACGTACAGGGCCCGGTCGGCAGCCAGCACGAGCTCGGCCGGGGTGGTGCCGTGCAGCGGGAACGTGGCCGTGCCGACCGAGATCGTCACCTCGACCGAGCCGCCCTCGCCGACCGCGACCGGGCTGCCGCTCACCCGCCGGCGCAGCCGCTCCGCGATCACCAGCGGGTCGTCCGCGGACGCGCCGCGGACGATGATCGCGAACTCCTCGCCGCCGTAGCGGGACAGCACGTCGTCCTGCCGGATCCCGTGGCGCAGCCGCGAGGCGATCTCGACGAGCACGCGGTCTCCGCCGGGGTGGCCGAACGAGTCGTTGATCGACTTGAAGTGGTCGACGTCCGCGATCAGCACGGCGAGCGACGACTTCGCCCGGCGGGCGTGCGCCACCTCGGTGGCCAGCCGGGTCTCGAAGTAGCGCCTGGTTCGCAGCCCGGTGAGCACGTCGGTGATCGCGAGCCACCGCTGCTGGGCCACGAGCACCGCCAGCCGGACGATCGTGAGCAGGAACAGCAGCCCGCACGCCACCGCGATCACGGGGATGTCGTCGTAGTGGCCCCGCGCGTACTCGACCAGCAGCGTGGCCGGCGCGACGAGCGCGCCCACGCACAGCGCGACGATGCGCAGCGGCCCCGGGCCGGGGTCGTGCACGAGGTCCGCCGGCTCGCCGACCCGGGACATGGTCGGATGCAGCGCGGCCGCGCCGAGCACGAGGTTGCCGGTCAGCCAGATCGCGTCGAGGTAGTTCCCCGTCGTGTACGTGCCGCTCAGCTGCTGGAGCACGTAGACGCTGTCCGCGGCGAGGATGGCCAGCAGGTTCGCGGACAGCAGGAAGAACGCCGCCGGCCTCCGGCCCACGCCGAGGATCAGCCGCAGCGCCACCGCGAACATCGCCAGGTCCATCATCGGGTACGCCAGCGACACGATCTTGGTCAGCGTCGGCACCTGCGCCTGCGCGGTCGGCGTCATGATGTAGAGCCAGGAGAGCATGCCGGCGACGACCGCGAGCAGCGCCGCGTCGAGCAGGCTGGGCAGGTCGCGGCCGGGCGTGCGCAGCCGGATGAGCAGCAGGAGACCGGCGACGACCATCGGATAATGCGCCAGGTACAACGCGTCGGCCAGCGCGGGATATCTCGTGTCGCCGGTCAGATAATGCATGACGTAGAAACTGGTGTCGGCGGCCGCGTAGACGACCTGGCCGAGCCCCAGCAACAGCCACGGCAGCATCGGCTCGGGCCGGTAGCGGTAACAGCCGTACAGCACGGCGACCGCGGACGAGGCGCTGACCAGGCAGTATACGAGAACCTTCACGAACGCGGGCGCATCGAGCGAGAGCGCGAGGAAATAGCCGACCACGACGGCGAGACCGACCCCCAGATATGCCGCCCACGTGCCTTTCCGCACGGTCGCCATCGTCCCTTCGCCGCCCCGCAGACGTTCGCCTGTCCCTTCGACCTTAGCGACACCGGCTGACGGCGTCGCACGCCCCCGAGCAAACCTTTGCAAAATGCCCGCGTACCGAATTTCGCGGCGTCAGGCACCGGCCAGGAACGGGTGGAGTTCGTCGAGGGCGTCGAACGCGCGGCGCACGTCGTCGGCGGTGTTGTAGACGTACGCGGACAACCGCAGCACCGCCCCGCCCGCGAGGCCGTCGACCAGCGGCTGGGCACACAGGTGGCCGCTGCGGCACATCACGCCGTAGCTGTCCGACAGGGCCCGGGCGAGCTCGGTCAGGTCGTCGACGCCCCGCACGGCGGCCGAGAGCGTCGCGCTGCGCTCGCCCGGACCCGGCTCGAGCACGGTGAGGTAATCGCGCTTGCCGGCCTCGGTGTACAGCAGGTCGGCGAGCCACCTGTCGTGCTCGGCGACCGCGGTCATGCCGAGCGCCGCGAGGTAGTCGACCGCGGCACGCAGGCCGTACGCGCCGGCGATGTGCGGCGTGCCGGCCTCGAACCGGTGCGGCGCGCGGCGGAGCACCCAGCTCTCGTCGTCGACCCAGTCCACCACGCCGCCGCCGAGCGCCGGCGGCCGCAGCCGGCCCGCGAGCTCCGGGGTCATCGCCAGCACGCCGATCCCCGTGGGGCCGAGCATCTTGTGTCCGGAGAACGCGATCGCGTCGGCGTGCAGCTCCGCCAGCCGCACCCGCCGGTGCGGCACCGACTGCGCCGCGTCGACGACGGTGAGCGCGCCGTTCTCGCGGGCGAGCGCGGCCATCTCCGCGACCGGGGCGTGCCGTCCGGTCACGTTCGAGCAGTGGGTGATCGCCACCAGGGCCGGGCGCCGGGCAAGCTGGCCGGCGTACGCGTCGAGGTCGATCGTGCCGTCGGCGTGCACCGGCAGCCACTCCACCCGGGCCCGCTCGCGCAGCGGGAGCTGCAGCGAGTGGTGGGCGTCCCGCGACACCAGGACGAGGTCGTCCGGGGCGAGATCCAGGCCGGCGGCGAGGATGTTCAGCCCGTGCGTGGTGTTGGTGGTGAACACGACGTCGGCGGCCCGCACGCCGAGGAACGCCGCCACGCGCATGCGGGCTGCCTCGTACGCGTCGGACGCCTCCTCGGAGAGCATGTGCTTGCCGCGGTGGATGTTCGCGCTCACCTCGGTGTAGTAACGGGTCACCGCGTCGATCACGGGCCGCGGCTTGAGCGAGGTGGCCGCACTGTCCAAATAGGTCACCCGCACGCCGTCGACCTCGCGGTCCAGCACGGGGAAGTCCGCGCGGACGTCCGCACGCATGGTCATGGCGCCTCCCGGACGCAACCGAACAACTTTCCCGAACGCTCCGACTCGATGTGGCCCACCGCCGTGGCGGTGACCTCGCGGCCGGTCCGCGCCGCGATCGCGGCGGCCAGCTCCGTCGCGGGCCCGGCGTGGTCGACGCCCGGCACCGGGATGTACCGGAACTGCAGCGGGCCGCCATCGGCGTGGGTGAGCTTGTAGAACGTGAGCCATTCGGCAGGCCCGAGGAGGTCGTCGAGCACGCGTGGCGTCAGCACTACCTCGCCGTCCGCGACGAGGTAGTCGCGGCACCGTCCATGGTGGACGGCACGGGGAAACCGGTGCCCGCACGGGCAGTCGCCGGCGACGAGCACGTAGCCGTCGCCGGTGCGGTAGCGGATGTGCGGGCTGAGCTGGTCGCCGATGCTGGTCACGTACAGCTCCGCGAGCTCGCCCGGCTCGGCCGGCCGGTCGGTGCCGTGGGCAAGCAGCTCGAGGTAGAAGCTGTCGGTGTTGAGGTGCAGGCCGCCTTCGGGGCAGGTCATGCCGAGCCAGCCCAGCTCGGACATCGAGGCGACCTCCACGACGACCGTGGCCGCGGGCAGGTGCGCGCGGATCCGCCGCAACGCCGCGCCGGTGGCGAGGTTGTAGGCCAGCACGACCCCGCCGGCGGGCGGGACCGGCAGGCCGCGGCCGGCCATCGCATCGAGCAGGAACGCGAGGTGTGCCGGGTCCGCATAGATCCACTGTGGAGCGTGGGTTTGCAGCTCCCGGGCCGCTTGCGCCACCATCTCCGGCGGGGTGGCGAGCAGGTCGTGTGCGACCGGCAGCACCAGCGTGCCGTCCTCCAGCGTGCGGCTTTCCATGGTCGTGAACGGGGTCGCGCACTCGACGTCCGAGCAGGCAGGCGGGGCGTAGCGGCAGACCCGCTGCGGGCGCGCGCCGGCGAACACCCGCAGCATGTCCCGGTTGACCGACGTCGTCCGCATCTGCCGCTGCGCCAGGGTGAACGTGTGTGCCAGCGTCACCAGCCGCTCGCCCGTGGTGCCGGAACTGCGGCTGCGGAACACGAAGTCGTCGGCCATCGAGCTGCCGCGCACGAGCACGCCCGCGGGGAAGTGCCGGCGGTAGTCCGCCTTGCTCGTCGCCGGCACGCGGCGGAAGTCGGCCGGGCTCCGGACGTCCGACGGCCGCAGCCCGGCCGCGTCGAGGTGCCGGCCGTAGAACGGCACCGCCTCGTACGCCTTCGCGAGCTCGTCCACCGCACCGGCGAAGGACTGGGAGATGTGCGCCTCGGTCATGCCGGGTCCCGGCGGGCGAGGCGGCGGATCGACGGCGCGGCCTCCGGCTGCGCCGACGAGCCGTCGCGCATCGAGGTGATCGTGGCTGCCATCTCCGCGACCGTCGGCGTCTCGAAGATCGCCCGCATCGGCAGCCGGACCCCGGTCGCCTCGCGGATCTGCGCGATCAGCTGCACGGCCACGAGCGAGTTGCCGCCGAGGTCGAAGAAGTCGCTGTCGGCGTGCACCGCGGTCACGCCGAGCACCGACGACCAGATCTCGGCGACCATCGCCTCGGTCGGGTTCGCGCCCGGGTCGACCGCGGCGGGCGTGGCCGGCGACTCGTCCGGCGCCGGACCGCCGCCGAGCGCCTGCCGCGCGTCGCGGGTGACCTGCTCGACCACCCACGCGAGCGACCGCGGCGTGATCACCACGTGCCCGCCGATGTCGGCCTTGAGGCTGCGCAGGAACGCGTCGACGCCCTCGGCGGGCGCGAGCCAGCGCTGGCCGGCGTCGCTCGGTGCGGCCGGCACCCCGCGTGCCGCCGGCCGCACCGAGTCCATGCGGCGCAACATGAAGTCCGTGACCGACACGAGCTCGGTGCCGTCGTCGGCGTGCACGGTGAAGCTGTCGGTCCGGATGTCCGCGGTGGGATCGGCGGATCCGAGCGTGCGGTGCACCCACACCCGCGCGGGCAGCCGGCCGTGCGCGACCAGCCGCCCGTAGCCCATCGGCAACGCGCCGCCGCCCCCGCCGTCGAACACGAACGTCGCCTGGTCGAGCACGGCGGGGGAGAAGCCCCAGCCCGGCAGGTCGCCTCGCTGGTCCGCCGGCACTTCCAGCAGCGTGAGCTGCTCGCCGGCCGAGCGCCACACTTCGCGGACCGTGTGCCAGTGCGCGCCGTAACCGACGAGCGCGCCCGGTGGCTGGTGGCTGCCGGCCACGAGGTCGGGCCGCGCGGTACACCGGGCCCGGACGGCGTCCAGCTCGAGCGTCCCGCGCGGCACGGCGGGCCAGGCGACCGTCGCGCGACAGTAGGTCGTGCCGTCGCCGGCCAGCGTGGCCTGCGCGGCGCCGTCCGTGCGCGGGCCGATCGTGACGCGGAGGTCGGCGGACGTGCCGTCGGGGACCTCGAAGGGCTCGAGGAACAGCACGTCGGTGAGCTCGACCGGGCCGTCCGCGACGGTCGCGGCCGTGGCCCGGACGGCCTCGAGTTGCGCGGTGCCGGGCAGCACGGGCACGCCGTCGATGCGGTGCTCGTCGAGGGCCCAGTGCGTGGCCGCGGCGAGCGTGCCGTGGCCGGTCACGGTGCCGTCCTCGCCCCGGCGGATCTCCGTGACCAGCGGGTGCGCGAGCGGCTCCGCGGGTCCGCTCGCGCCGTCGCCGGGCTTGGCGCCGGGCTCGAGCATGTCCGCGAGCATGCCGACCTCGAGCCAGCCCGCCCAGCCGAGCGAGCGCACCGGCGCGCGCCAGCCGGGCGCGCACGCGTGCGCGTCGAGGTAGGCGTTCGCGGCGCAGTAGTCGGTCTCGGCGAGGCCGCCCGCGGTGCCGGTGACCGAGGAGAACAGCGACACGAAGTCGAGCTCGTCCGCGCCGAACACCGCGCGCAGCGCCACGGCGCCGGCGACCTTCGGCGCGAGCACGGCCCGCATGTCGGCGATGTCCCGGGTCTCGACCAGGCCGCCGCCCGCGATCCCCGCCGCGTGGACGATGCCGTCCAGCCGGCCGAACCGGCCGAGCAGCTCGGCGCGCAGGCTCCGCAGCCCGTCCACATCGGACACGTCGACGGCGGCGGGAAGGACCTCGGCGCCGGCCGACTCCATCCGCCGCACGGCCCGGATGGCCCGGCCGGTGCGGTCGCGGGTGCCGTGCGAGCGCACGTACTCGTCCCACTCCGCGCGCGGTGGCAGGCCGGATCGCGAGGTCAGCACGAGCTTCGCGCCGGTGTGCGCGACGCTCTCCCCGAGCACGAGGCCCAGCCCACCCAGGCCGCCGGTGATCAGGTAGACGCCGCCGTCCCGCAGGACATCCGGGCCGGCTTCGGGCAGCGCCACCTGGTCGAAGCCGACGGTCCACACCCGACGGTCCCGGACGGCGAGCAGCGCGTCGCCGGCGGGCCGGCCGAGCGCGCCGACCAGCTCGGCCGGCCCGGTGGCCGCGGTGCAGTCCACGTGCCGCAGCCGCATGCCCGGCACGTCGAACGGCGCCGAGCGGACCACGCCGGCCACCGTCGCGTGCTCCGGCCGGAGCAGGTCGTCGCCGGCCACGTGCTGGGTCGCCGCGGTGACCACGTCGATGTCGGCCGTGCGGCCGGCGCCGGCGAGCGCCTGCACCAGCCGCACCACGCTGAAGAGCCCGACCTGCTGCGCGGCCCACGTGGCGGCCACGTCGTCGCCGGCCGGCTCGCCCGCGAGCGACCATGCGTGCACGAACCGGCCGGGCACCTCGCCGAGGTCGGCCAGCAGCGCCGCGTAGTCCGCCGGCTCGTCCGGCCGGATCGTGTACCCGGCCGCCGTGCGGCCGTACTCCTCGCCCGGCACGACCTCGGTGACCGCGCAGCCGTACGCCCGCAGCAGCCCGGCCGTGGCCGAACCCAGGTCGTCCGCGGCGAACAGCACGCACGAGGCGGGCAGCTCGGGTGTCGCGGACGGGGGCAGCTGGCGCCAGCTCGGCACGGCGAACCGGCGCGCCGGCGGCAGCCGGTCCTCGCCCGCCCGCGGAGCTGCTTGCGCGAGAAGCTCGGCCTGGTCGGCGTCCACCCAGTGCCGCTTGCGCTGGTAGGCGTAGCCGGGCAGCGACACCCGCCGCCCCCCGGACGGCATCTCGACGGGCACGCCGTGGGTCCACAGCTTCCCGGCCGCCGTGTACAGCGTCTCGGTGTCGCCCAGCTTGTCGGCCGGGCCGGGCAGGCTCGGCACCGCCGGCAGGCCGCCGCCGCGCGTCTGCATCCGCACGAGGCCGGCGAGCTGACGCCCCGGCCCGCACTCGACGAACAGCGACGGGCCGGTGGCGAGCTGCGCCGCGACGGACGCGCCGAAGCGGACCGTCTCGCGCAGCTGCCTGGCCCAGTAGCCGGGGTCGGTCGCCTGCACGGCGGTGATCGGCTCACCGGACACGGTGGACAGGAACGGGAGCGCCGGCGCGCGCCGCGGCACGGCGGCGACCGCGTCGGCGAACTCGGGCAGGATCGGGTCCATCATCGGCGAGTGGAAGGCGTGGGAGGTGCGCAGCCGCTTCGCGCTCACTTTCCTGCCGAGCCCGCCGGTGAACTCCGCCAGCAGGTCTTCGGGCCCGGCGACCACGCACGTGCCGGGGCCGTTCACGGTCGCGATCGACAGGCCCTCGGGCAGCTGCGGCGCGATCTCCGCCTCGTCGCGGGAGATCGCGGCCATCGCGCCAGGTGGCAGCGAGCCCATCAGCCGGCCGCGCGCCGCCACCAGCCGCAGCGCGTCGGGCAGCTCGAACACCCCGGCGAGCGTGGCCGCGACGTACTCGCCGACCGAGTGGCCGATCATGCCGTCCGGCCGGACCCGCCACGACTCCCACAGCCGCGCGAGCGCGTACTCCAGCGTGAACAGCGCCGGCTGGGTCAGCTCCGTCCGGGCCAGCCGCGCGTCCGCCTCCGCACCTGTGGCGAACATCAGCGTGCGGAGGTCTTCCCCGAGCTCGCCGCGCAGCACGGCCGCGCACTCGTCGACGGCGGCGGCGAACACGGGCTCGCGCTCGTACAGCCGCGCGCCCATCCCGCCGTACTGCGCGCCCTGCCCGGTGAACAGGAAGACGACGGCCGGCGGCGTGTCCGGGATCGTCAGCTCGTTGCGGCGCTTGGCTTCCCGCAGCGCGGCCGCGGCCTCGCCGGCGCTCGACGCGACGACGAACCCGCGGTGGGCGCGCTCGGCGCGGCCGACCCGCAGCGTGTGCGCGACATCGGCGAGCCGCAGGTCCGGCTGCGCGGCGAGGTGCTCGGCGAGCCGCTCCGCTCCCGCGGCGAGCGCGGTCGCGTCGCGCGCGGACACCCGCAGCAGCTCGGGTCCGGGGGAGGCGCCGAGATCGCGGAGTTCGCCGGGGGCGGGCGCCTCCTCGAGGATCACGTGCGCGTTGGTGCCGCCGATACCGAACGAGCTGACCGCCGCCCGGCGCGGACCGGTGTCCGGCTCCCACTTGGACAGCGTGGCGTTGACGTAGAACGGGCTCGCGGCGAAGTCGATCGCCGGGTTGGGGCTGTCGTAGTTCAGGCTCGGCGGGATGAGCCCGTGCTCCATGGCGAGCGCGGTCTTGATCACGCCGACGACGCCGGCGCCCTGGCTGAGGTGACCGACGTTCGACTTGACCGAGCCGACCCCGCACCACCCGCGGTCCTCGGTGCCGCGCGCGTAGACGCGGGTCAGCGCGGCCATCTCGATCGGGTCGCCGAGCGGGGTCGCGGTGCCGTGCGCCTCCACGTAGCTGATCGTGCGCGGGTCGACGTCGGCCTGCGCCAGCGCGTTGGCGATCACCGCGGCCTGCCCGTCGACGCTGGGCGCGGTGAACCCGACCTTGCCGGCGCCGTCGTTGTTGATCGCGTTGCCGAGGATGACCGCGCTCACCCGGTCGCCGTCCCGCTGCGCGTCCGCGAGCCGCTTGAGCAGCACCGCGCCGCCGCCCGAGCCCCACATCGTGCCGGTCGCGGCCGCGTCGAACGAGCGCACGTGGCCGTCGGCCGACGCCACGCCGCCCTCGTGGTGGACGTGGCCGCGGTCCTGCGGGAACTCGATGCTCACGCCGCCGGCGAGCGCCATGTCGCACTCGCCCGCCCGCAGTGCCTCGGCGGCCATGTGCACGGTGACGAGCGACGTGGAGCACGCCGTGAACACGCCGACGCTGGGCCCGCGCAGGTTCAGCTTGTACGACACCAGCGTCGTCACGTTGTCCGACAGGTTGCCGATGCCCACGGCCATCGACGGCGTCGTGGCGAGCAGCCCGCGGTTGCGGTGCACGTGCTCCCAGCGGTAGCGCTCGGTGCCGCGGCCGGCGTAGACGCCGATGTCGCCGGCGTACCGGGCGGGGTCGTAGCCGGCGTCCTCGAGCGCGCTGTGGCACAGCTCCAGGAACACGCGGTGCTGCGGGTCGGTGACGTCGGCCTCGCGCGGGGTCATGCCGAAGAGGCCCGCGTCGAACATGTCGGTGTCCTCGAGCACGAAGCCCGCCGGCACGAGGCCGGGATCGTCCAGTTCGGACTCCGTGGCCCCGGCCGCGGCCATCCGTTCGCGGCTGAACCGCGTCAGCGACTCGACGCCGCCGACCAGGTTCTGCCAGAACTGCGCCACGTCGGCCGCGCCGGGGACCCGCGCGGCCATCCCGATGATCGCGATCCGCTCGACCGCGCCGAAGTCGTCTGGCTCGGGTAGCTCGGTCACTGGGGGCCTCCCTGATGAGATGAGCGGGCCGGGGTCCGCGGGTCGCGAACATGCAGCCGCAGCTCGGAGTAGTAGCGGCGACCATGGGCGTCGGGCACCCACGCCTGTCCGGGCGTGGGCAGGAGCTCGGTGAGCGTGACCGGCACGTCCGGGCCGTGCTCGGTGCGGGCGGTGCGCAGCATCGTGCAGAACGCGGAGATCGACACCGGGCTGGTGAGGTCCACATAGCACGGCTTGATCTCGGTGCCGACCTTGGCGAACACCCGGTCCGGCAGGCCGAGCTCGCGGCGCAGCCGCCGCGCGGTCAGGTAGCGGTCGGCGTAGCGGTCCACGTCGGCGAGGCCGGTGGCGCCGATCGTCGTGCGCCACGTCTCCCTGGCCACGACGAGCCGGTCGATGGTGACCCGCGGGGTGTGCCCGGTGGCGCCGACGAGCTTGTAGGCGTCGGCGGCGAACGTGCCGAGGAACTCGCCGAACAGCTCCACGAGCGACCAGCTCCGGCCGTCCCCGTCCCGGGCGACCAGCTCGCCATCCACATCGGACACCGTCAGCGCGCTGACGGACACGACCTGCTCGCGGTCCCACACCGGGGCCGGCGCGTGGCCGACGCGGTGGTCGCCGGGGCCGAGGAGCATGTCGGCCAGCCGCGCGGTCAGCGTCGGGAAGTCGGTGGGGTACAAGGGAACCGTGCGGCGGCCGAGGTCGCGGTGGGCCGCGGCGACGAGCGCGGCGGGATCCGGGTGGAACTGGACGAAGAAGCCCGACGTGCACGTCAGCCACGCGGCGTGCAGCTCGCCGAGCACGGCCGTGAACTCGCCGCGCGCGAGCTCGTCCAGGCTCGCCGCGCACAGGTTGAGGTCGGGGCTGTGCAGCCGCCCGGCCGACCAGCCCGGCCGCTGCGCCGCGAACGCCTCCGCCGCCGGGGCCGCGAGGTCGGCCGCCGCCAGATCCACGCGCGTGGTGCCCGGTGGCAGGTCGTCGAGGCCGAGCAGCCCCGCCCAGCGGCGCACGAACTCGGCCATCACCGCGTCGACCGGCCGCTCGCCGACGCCGTACACGAGTCCGTTGGCGAGGAACCAGAACTCGCCGAGCGGCACGTCCGCGCGGCCCAGCTCGGCGGCCAGCTCGCTGTACAGCTTGCGGAACGCCTCCCGGTACGCGGCCACGATCGCCCCGGTGAGCCAGCGGGCGGCACGCAGGAGGATGTCGAGCGGGGCGGCGAGCGCGGCCAGCACCGGCTCGCCGACGACGAGGTCGAGGTCCCGCTCGGTGTCCTCGTAGCACAGGGCGCGGCCCGCGTACGTCTCGCCGGCGCGGTGGCGCGGTTCGAGCCCGGTCACCGCGGCGAACTCCGCGTCCAGCTGCTGGATCGCCGCGCGGACGGCACCCGCGTCGCCCGCCGCACCGGCCACCGCGTCGCGTGCCTTGCCGAGGCGCTCGAGGTCCGCGTCGATACGGTGCCGCACGACCTCGTCGCCGATCCCGGCGACCCAGGAGCGCAGGTGGGCCTCCGCGGTCAGGTCGTACGGCAGGTCCAGCCGCCACCGCAGCAGGCCCTGGCCGGCGAGACGCTCGGCGAGCAGGTAGACGTCGTTCTCCTTGCGCAGCCCCGAGTCCGGATCCGCGACCGCCAGCCGAGCGACCTCGTTGGCGGGCCGGCCGTCGCACAGCGCGAGCACCGCCGCGTCGGCCCGCGGCAGCCGTAGCGGCGGGTGGCCCGGGCGCGCCAGCACGCCGTCGCGCAGCTCGTGGTGCGGCTGGCGGTGCAGCGGGAACCATTGGCGGACAACGGGATCGTCAGCGTAGTGGTCGGCGAACGCGGTCAGCGCCCACCACTCGAAGTGCACCACCCGCCTGCGCACCAGGTCCGGGCCCGCCGCGCCGCGCACCGCCTCCGGGCCGCCGGTCACCGACACCCAGCAGACCGGCCCGAAGAACCCGATGCTGTCGTTCTTCCCGCAGTAGCGCGACCAGTACCGGGCGACGATCTTCTCCCGCTCCCGGCGCTTGCTCGTGCTCGGCCCGCCCGGGTCGGCCGCGGCCAGCTTGTCCAGCGCCGTCATCGCGCCGGGGTTCTGCCAGGCGACCGCCTCGCGGAACGCGGGGTCGGCCGCGACTCCGGCGAGCCGCGCACCAACCGCACGGGCGGCGTCGTCGAACGCGGCCAGGAACTCCTCCCGGCCGGCCGCGCCGTCGAGGTGCGCGTCCGCCACGGTCGCGCACTCCGGGACGGCGAGCAGATCCAGCCCGTCGGCGGGGAATCCGGCGGAACGCAGCATGCCCGACGACCAGACCTCCCACTCGGTGCCGGGCAGCGGCACGAGCCCGACGCCCGGGGGCTCGAGGGCCGCGGCGAGGTCGGTCGCGACCAGCTCGGTGACCTGCGGCGCGGCCGACTGGAAGAAGAAGTGGTCGCCGGCCAGCACGTGCGTGCGGCACGACGCGGTCGTGTGCCGCGCCCACTCGCCGGCCAGCTCCGGGCGGGTCACCTCGTCGCGCTCGCCGGCCAGCACGACGAGCGGGACGTCCAGCGGCGGCTCGTCGATGAGGACGTAGTCGTGGTACCACGTGAGGTCGTACCGGATCACCGGCAGCATGAGCGCGACCAGCTCGGGGTGCGTGAGCACCTCCGGCGGCACGCCGCCCATGTCCCGGATCGCCGCGATCAGCTCGTCGTCCGGCGCGAGCGCGACGGCGGACAGCGGGTCGCGCTGGTGCGGCGGCCGGCACGCGCCGAGGTAGAGGCGCACGGGCAGCTGTGCGCCGCGGCGGCGCAGCTCGCGGGTCACCTCGAACGCGATCCGCCCGCCGAGGCTGTGCCCGTAGAAGGCGAACGGCCGGTCGGCCGCGGCGCGCACGGCGTCGGCGATGGCCGCGATGTCGATCGACGGCACCTCGGTGATCCGCCGCTCCCGCCCGGAAAGGGCGAGCACCCGGACCTCCACCGTGGACGGGAACAGCCGGGGCCACGTCCGGTACGCGGTCGGCCCGCCGCCGGCCGGGGGGAGGCAGAACAGGATCGCGGCCGCGCCGGGGCGCGGCACCGGGACGACGAACTCGTCAGCCATCGGCCGCGCCACCCCGGTCGTACATGTGCAGCCGCAGCTCCGAGCAGTACCGCCGGCCCTCGGAGTCCGTCAGCCAGGCCTGGTCCGGCGTCGGCAGCATCTCGGTCACCACGACGCTCGTGTCGTCGCCGCCCGTGCGCCGGGCCGAGCGCAGCAGCGTGCAGAGGATGCGGGTGAACACCGGGCTCGTGAGGTCGACGAAGCACGGTTTGATCTCCGTGCCGACCCGGACGAAGACCCGCTGCGGCAGGCCGAGCGCGCGGCCCCACCGGCGCACGGCGAGGTAGCGGTCCCGCTCGCCGGAGACGTCCGCGAGCCCGGTCTCCGCGACCGTGCAGCGCCACGTCCGCCGGACGAGCACCAGTCCGTCGACGCTGATCCGCGGCGTGTGCCCGTCGGTGCCGGCGAGCTTCCACGTGTCGAACGCGTGCGTGCCGACGAAGTCGGCGAACATCTCCATCAGCGGCCACTGCCGGCCGTCGGGCGCGCGCGCCACGAGCTCGCCGTCGGTGTCGATGTCGGTGTCGTCGTCCGTGGTGACGGTCAGCGCGGTGATCGGCAGCAGCCGGTCCGGGTCGGCGCCGGGCGCGGGCGTGAAGCCGAGCTGCACGTCGTCGGCGCCGTACATCCAGTCGGCGTTGCGCGCGCACTGCCGCGGCCAGTCCGCCGGCACCAGCGGGTGCGCGCGGCTGAACGGGACGTCGGCGCGCATCGCGGCGAGCAGCCGGGCCTCGTCGTCGTGGCCAACGCGGAAGAAGTCGGTGTCCAGGGCGGGCATGCCCATGTGCACCTCGCCGAGCACGACCGTGAACTCGCCGCGGGCCAGCGCGTCCGCGCTCGGCGCGCACAGGTGCACGTCCGGTGACTGCAGCCGCGAGGTCGCCCAGCCGGGGGCGACCGCGTCGAACTCCTTGCGGACGGCCGCGGTCAGCTCGCCGCTGGTGAGCTCGAGCCGCTCGGTGCCCGGCGCGATCTCGTCCAGCCCGAGCACCTTCGTCCAGCGCCGGCCGAACTCCTCGACCACCGCGTCGGCCGGCCGGTCGGTGCCGAAGAACAGGCCCAGGCCCAGGTACCACAGCTGGGCGAACGGCACCTCCGCCGTGCCGAGCTCCGCCGACAGCTCCGTGTAGAGGCGGGTCAGCTCGGCGCGGTAGGTGTCCGACAGCGTGCTCGTCAGCCACCGGGTGGAGCGCAGCAGCGGGTCCAGCGGCGCGAGGGCCGCCAGCACCTCGCGGCCGAACGTGAACCGCGCGTCGCGGGTGGTCTCCAGGTGGCACAGCGTCCGGCCGGCGTAGGTCTCGCCGTCTCGGTGGTGGGTGTCGAGCCCGGTGATCGCGGTGAACTCCGCCTCCATGGCGGTCATGGCCGCGGCCACCGCGTCGGGCCCCTCGGCGGCGGCGAGCGCGTCCTTCGTCGCCCGGAACCGCGAGAGGATCTCCTGCGCTCGCTCCCGCGCCGGCTCGTCGCCGATCGCCGCCACCTGGTCGGCGAGCGCGGACTCCGCGGCCAGGTTCATCGGCAGCACGAACTCCCACCGCACGATCTCCTGCTGCACGTACTGGTCGAGCGTCGCGTACACGTCGGCCTCGCGGCGCGCGTCCGCGTCGGCCACGCACGCGAGCGCCACGTCCCGCGCGGTGGCCCGGCCGTCGCATCTGGACAGTACGGCGGCCTGCGCCGCGGACAGCTCGGTGGGCGGCCGGTTCGGGGTGGCGAGCCGGCGACCGTCCACCCACAGGTGCGGCTGCAGCGTGACGCGCAGCCATGGGCGCACGGCCGGGTCGGCCGCGATGCGCTCGGCCACCGCAACGAGTGCCCACCATTCGAAGAACACCCGCCGCACGCGGGTCAGGCCGGCCCCGTGGCCGCCGCTCACCAGCGGCGCGTCCGCGTCGACGGTGACCCAGCACATCGGACCGAAGAAGCCGATCGTGTCGTTCTTGCCGCTGTAGCGCTGGGCGTACTTCGCGACGACCTCCTCGCGACGGCGCCTGCGCTCGTTCCGCCGCGCCGCCGGCCCGTCGCGCACCACGCCGGCCGGGCCGTTGAGCGCGTTGGGGTTCTGCCACACGATCGCCTCGCGGAAGCGCGGGTCGGCCGAGATGTCGTAGACCGCCTGGCCCAGCTCGGCGGTGGCCCGGTCGAACGCCGCGGCGTACGCGTCCGCGTCCGCCTCCCCGTCGAGGTACGCGTCGGCCACCGCCGCGCACGCGGGCGCGGCGAAGCTCTCCAGCACGTCCACCGGGAAGCCGGCCGAGCGCAGCAGCCCGTCGCGCCACACCCGCCACTCGGTTCCGGGCAGCTCGGTCAGGTGCGGTGCGTCGTCGCTCATGGGCGCTCCTCCGGTCGGCGTGCGGGGTCGATCCAGTGCCGCCGACGACGGAACCGGGGGAGCGGCCGGCGGGGCCGCTCGCCCTGCCCGGGGACGTGCTCGACGATCACGTGGGCGTTGGTGCCGCCCAGGCCGAACGAGCTCACCCCGGCCCGGCGCACCGCATGCCCGGCCGGCCACTTGGCGAGCTCGGTGTTGACGTAGAACGGCCCGCCGGTCAGGTCGATCTCGGGGTTGGGCTCGGTGAAGTGCAGCAGCGGCGGGATGAGGCCCTCGCGGACCGCGCAGACCGCTTTGACCAGGCCCACCACGCCGGCGGCCGCGTCGAGGTTGCCGATGTTGGTCTTCGCCGAGCCGAGCGCGCAGAAGCCGGTCGCCCGCGTGCGGAAGGCGCGGGCGAGCGCGGCGGCCTCGAGGGCGTCGCCGACGGCCGTCCCGCTGCCGTGCGCCTCGACCAGCCCGATCGACTCCGGCTCGATCCCGGCGCCGGCCAGGGCCTCGACCACCACCGCGGCCTGGCCGTCGCGGCCCGGCGCGGTGAAGCCGGCGCGGCGGGCGCCGTCGTTGTTGACCGCCCAGCTCCGCAGCACGGCGTCCACGTGGTCGCCGTCCTCGACCGCGTCGGCCAGGCGCTTGAGCACCACCGCGCCCGCCCCGTTGCCGAACACCATGCCGTTCGCGGCCGCGTCGAACGCGCGGCAGACGCCGTCGGGCGACAGCGAACCGCCCGGCCGGTACCGGTAGCCGGCTTGGTCGGTGGCGATGACCGCGGCCCCGCCGGCGAGCGCGACGTCGCAGCGGAAGTCGAGCAGGTTCTGCGCCGCCTCGCAGACCGCGACGAGCGAGGACGAGCACGCGGTCTGCACCGCCACGGCGGGACCCGTGAGCCCGAGCTTGTAGGCCACCCGGGCCGGCATGAAGTCCGGCGTGCTGCCCGGGATCGCGTCCTCCCACTGCGCGCGGGGCAGGTGGTCGAGCACGTGGAACAGGAAGTACCGGCTGGCCGCCGCGCCCGCGAACACGCCGACCGTGCCGTCCGACGCGGCCGGGTCGTGGCCCGCGTCGGCGAGCGCGGTGGCGGCCACCTCGAGAAACAGCCGGTGCTGCGGGTCGACGCGGGCAGCCTCCTCGTCGGTGTAGTGGAAGTACTCGGCGTCGAAGTCGGCCAGCCCGTCGAGACGGCCGTATACCGGCACGTAGTACGAATCGGCCGCAGCCGCATCGTCCACACCGGACTCGCGGAGCCCGGTGCCGCGGTGCACGGAGTCGACCCCGTCGAGCTGGTTGCGCCAGAACGTCGCCACGTCCGCCGCTCCGGGCACCCGGCAGGCCATGCCGACGACCGCGATGGCGTCCTCGAGCTCGTCGTCCACGGTGGCGGTCACCGTCCCGCCCGCCGGGCCCGCGCCTGCCGCCGGCGCGCGGACCGCTCGGCAGCGTCGGCCACGGTCGTGTCGTCGTCCACACCGGACAGATACGCGGCCAGCCCGCCGACGGTGGGATATGCGAACAGCTCCGACATCGGGATGCGGCGGCCGAGCGTGCCCTCGAGGTCCTCGTGCACCAGCGCCATCAGCAGCGAGTGGCCGCCGAGGTCGAAGAAGTTGTCGTCGCGACCCACGGCCGGCAGGCCCAGCACCGTGCACCAGGCGTTCGCGATCACCGCCGCCACGCCGTCGAGCTCGCCGCCGGTCGTCGTCGGCGGCGGTGGTGCCGGGGCCGGCAAGGCGCGCTCGTCGAGCTTGCCGGTGACGGTCAGCGGTAGCTCCGCGAGCGCCACGACCGCACGCGGCACCATGTACTCCGGCAGCCGCTCGCCGAGTGCCGCCTTGACATCGGCCTCGTCGAACCCGCCGTCCCGCGGCACGACATATCCGACGAGCTCGGTCTCGCCCCGGCCCGCGTCCGCGCGCCGCGCGACGACCGCCGCCTGCGCCACGGAAGGCAGGTCGGCCAGGCAGGTCTCGATCTCGCCCAGCTCGACCCGGAAGCCGCGCACCTTCACCTGCCGGTCGGCCCGGCCGAGAAACGTCAGCGTGCCGTCGGGGGAGCGGCGCGCGAGGTCGCCGGTGCGGTAGGTCCGCTCGCCGCGCAGCGTGCCGAACCGGGCGGCGGACAGCTCGGCCCGGCCGTGGTAGCCGAGGGCGACGTGCCTGCTGCGCGCGACGATCTCGCCCTCAGCGGCACTCTCGTTCCCGTCGCCGTCGAGCAGCACGACCTCGATGCCCGCCAGCGGCCGGCCGATCGGCACGACGCCGTCCCCGACCGGCGCGCCGGGCGGGAGGTGGTGCTGGGCGATGAAGCTGACCTCGGTGGCGCCGTACCCGTTGACGAACACGCAGCCGGATCCCATGTGGCTTCGGCACAGCCGCACGTCACGGGCGGTCACGTCCTCGCCGCCGAGCACGACGACCCGCACGCGCTCGAGCCTGCGCTCGCCGAGGCTCGCCACGAGGTACCGGTACACGGTCGGCGTCGAGTGGTAGATCGTCACGCCGCGCTCGCCGAGCGCGCCGGCGAGGTGGGCGAGCCCCCGGGCGCGGATGTCGATCGGTGCGGCGGCCGCGCCGGACAGCAGCGCGGCGAACGTGTCGGTCACCGCCATGTCGAAGCCGAACGACGTGAGCACGCTCGTCCGGTCGGCAGGCGTGATGCCGAACGAACGGATGTGGTTGCGCGCGCCGAACACGACGTTGCGGTGGCTCTGTCGCACGCCCTTCGGTGTCCCCGTGGAACCGGATGTGTAGAGCAGGTAGGCGGTGTCGTCCGGGCCGGCCGCGCCCGCCAGATCCGCGAGGTCCACAGTGGACACTTCGGTGAGTGCCGGGTCGACGTCGACCGGTGCCGGTCCCGCCTCGCCCGCGACGGACCGGGCGAGCTCGGCGTTGTCCGCGTCGGTCAGCAGTGCGGTGGCGCCGGAGTCCGCGAGCTGGAAGGCCAGCCTGCGGACCGGGAACGTGGGGTCGAGCGGCACGTAGGGCCGGCCGGCCGCCAGGGCGCCCAGCATCGTGCTGATCATGGTGACGCCGTGCCGGCACAGGAGCGCGACCGGCCCGCCGCCCTCCCGCAGGAGCGAGGCGACGGCGCCGGCATTCGCGGCGAGCTCGCGGTAGGTCACCACGCCGTCGTCGGCGAGGACCGCGGGGTCGTCCGGGACGGCCGCGACCTGGGCCGCGAAGCCCGCGGTGATCGTCTCGGCGAGAGCGGGGCCGGCGTCGGCGGGTTCGGCTGGGGAGTTCTGCTGAATCGTGGTCATGTCGCGCGCGCGTTCGTTCCTCAGCCGAGCACCGCCGCCGCGACGTCGGCCGCGGACTCGACGGTGGATGTCGTGGTCAGGTCCAGCGGCTGGTAGTCGGTCGTCGCGTACCAGCCGGAGCCGTGTACCACGACGTCCGCGCCGGGCTCGACCAGCCCGCGGTCGATCGCGTTGCACACGCCGGTCATGGCCATCACCAGCGACCACTCCCGCAGTGTCCGGAAGTCCGCCGGCAGCCCGCGCTCGTGGTCGGCAAGCCGCGCGCGGATGGCCGGGTACCGCTCGAGGCACTCGTGCAGCGACACCACGATCCCGTCGCCGCCGAACCGGCCGATGATGTCGTTCATCTCGGTCGTGGTGACCGGCCGGCGGGTGTAGAAGGTCGGGTCCAGCACCTCGTCTGGGTCGTGGATCGTCGCGGGGAAGTGCGGTTCGGGGGCGTCGGCGTCCTGGTGGTACAGGCCGGTCACCGGATCGCGCCGGTAGCCGGGCAGCTTGTCCCGGTCGAAGCAGCCGTACCGCAACGAGAGGACCATGTCCGAGGTCGCCATGTGCTGGACCAGCAGGCTCGCCGGCCGCGACGCCGCGCTCGCCTGGCCGCCGCTCTCGAGCACCGCGCGGCCGCGGTGGTAGCCGAGCAGGCCGAACGCGCTGGAGACGGCGTGCGCGTGCAAGCGCGGGCGGTCCGCCGCGTCGGTGGGGTCGGCGTCCTGCTCGAAGTAGGCGCGCGCCGTGTCGGCCACGAGGTAGTTGGTCAGCTCGAGGGAGAACCACAGGTTGGTGCCGCGTCGCTTCAGCTCCGCGGCGTGCGTGTCGACGAACTCGCGGCCGATGCGCTTGACGGCCTCGGGCTCGGCACCCGGGTAGAGCAGCAGCGGGTTCAGCTCGCGCAGCCCCGGGTCGGTCGACAGGCGGCTCGCGCGCAGCTTGTCCCGGCAGGACCAGGGCGCGAGGATCACCACCCGCAGCTGGTCCGGGTCCACCAGCTTCGCCTCGATCGCGCGCAGGACGGCGTCGCGCAGCGCCGTGCCCTTGTTCGCGGACGTGGGGGAGAAGATCGTCACGGGCTCGCCGGTGCGGCGGATGTACTCGACCGCGCGGGCCACGATCAGCAGCGAGGGGAACGTCTTCGTCGTGTGCGTGCCGGGGTTGCCGGCCAGGTCGAGCAGGGACAGCCGGTGCCCGGCGTACTCGCCGAGCGAGCGCCAGCCGACGGTCGCCGCGGAGTAGTACTCGCGCACCGCGTCGGTGAGCTCCGGCAGCGCGAACCCGGGCGAGAACCTTGCCGGGTCACCGGTCACCGGGGCGGGGTCGGCCACGCACGCGGCGACCGAGCGAGGCATCAGGTCCAGGTAGTCGGTCAGCAGGTTGCCGGACGTCGTCGGGGTCGCCTCGATCGTCGCGGTGCCACCGGCTGCCGGCGGGTCTGAGATCATCAGTGTCCCTTCATTGGCCCTGTTCAGGCGGTCTGCGCTGGGTCGGTGGGTTCGGTGCGGAGCTCGGCGCGAAGGGCCAGCAGGTCCCGGCAGACGCCGGACAGCTCGGCCGCGCCGAAGCTGTGGCGGCCGGCCATCGCCGGCGGCAGCGCGGCCACGGCGGCCGGTTCGAAGTGGACCTTGCCGTCCTCGACGCGCACGCCGTCGCGGCGTGCGGCGGCGGCGTTGAACGCGATCGCCTCGGCCTCGGTGACGCCCGCCGGCAACCGCAGCGACACCCGGCCGGCGGCGAGCCGGACGGGGTAGCCGCCGGGCAGGCCGTTCGGCCCGGGCACGTGGGTGTCGGTGTCCGCGCCGGTGAGCAGGGCGGAGAGGACGAGCGCGGCGGTGAGGCCGGTGACGCGGTTGAGCAGGGCGCGGTCGGTGGCGCGCTGTGTCGCGAGCAGGGCGGTGACGTCGGGTAGCGGCGTGTCGTCGAGCCACGCCCGCGCCTCGTTCGCCGCCTCGTGGGGGGCGTGCAGGTGGGCGTGGTGGGCGAGCAGGTGTAACCGGCGCTGGTCGGGCAGGCCGAGCGCGGCCTGCAGGGAGGCGGCCAGCGTGCCGGCGTTGCCGACGCCGCAGAGAACGGGGATGCCGAGCGCGGCGAGCACCGGGTTGACCGCGTCGGGGAAGCAGGCGTTGACCAGCCACGCGCCGGGACGGTGTGCCTCGGTCAGCCGGCCGACGCGGGCGGCGATGTCCGCGTGCAGCGGCAGTGCCAGGCCGAACCCGGCGCGGGCCAGCAGGTCGGTCCACGCGGACGGCGTGGCCGACCGTTCCCACGGCGACTGATGTGACGCGCAGACGTAGACGCCGGCGGGCCGGGTCTCGGCGAGGATGCCGGCGAGGTGGTCGTCGGTGCCGGCGACGGCCGGCTGGAAGGTGACGCGGGTGCCGTCGAGTGCGGCCCGGGTGCCGGACAGGTAGCAGACCCCGTCCGCCTTGCCGCGGGTACGGCCGACCACGACCACGTCGAGGGGTTCGGGGGAGACGGTGGCGAGAGCGTCGCACGTCGCGTGTGCCAGTGACCCGGTACCGATGACGACGAGGGACGCTCCGGTCATAAGCGGGTGTCCTCGACCTCGCTGAACCGGTTACTCACGTCCGCATCCCTCCAACCCGCGCGGTGGAGGATTCTTACATGTTCGGCCCTTTGAACAGAAGTATTGTTACAGCGATCGGGTGAGTTATTTACTCCAACGAGAAACCGCGCGCCGAACCGTCCGTAGTGGAGGTTGTCACGCAGCGTCCACGACCGGAATTCCAGTTCGGACAGATCCCGGACATTGCGGCGTTTCCGGATAATCCGGCGCGGCGTCGTCCGTGGTGCTCAGAGGTGGCGCAGGCCGTTGCGGACCCGCTCCATGAGGTCCATCGACGGCGAGTCCGTCGGCGCGTCGTTCGAACACTGCACCAGCAGGCCGAGATGGAGCATGTCGGCGATGATCACGCGCGCGCTGCCGATCGGCAGCCTGGTGTAGGCGGCGATCTCGGCCACCGACCGCGGCTCGGCGGACAGCGTGTGCACCTGCTTGTGCTCGGGCGAGAGGCGGGTGCGCTCGGTGTCGATCGGCACGCCGATCACGAGCGCCTCCATCGCGAGGTCGGCGTCGGCGTGGGTGCGGCCGCCGGTGCGCACGTACGGGCGGAGCAGCATGCTCTCGTCGATGACCGTGCCGATCTCGGCGACGTAGGCTGCCACGGACTCGGCCGTGGAGGGGGTGAGCTGGGTCGGGACGATGAGGGAGTCCTCTTTCTCGACCTCGGTGACGATCTGAATCGGTTGAGTGATCTCTTCCGGCTCCAGCACGTCATCGTGGTCCAGACGCTCCTCCTCCGCCGGTGGTTGCTGCTGGGCTTCCGCAGCATCGTCCGGCTCGCCGTCCGATCGCGAGCCGTACATGCCGAACAGATCCACAGGCGCCCACTCTGGCCGACCTCTGTCAGCCTCCGATTCCGAACAATTCCCTCAAAGGATGCACCGCGAAGTAGAGAAGGAACAAGAAGGACACGACCCAGAGCAGCGCGTGGATCTCCCGCGCCCGTCCCTGGAACGTCCGCAGGACGACGTAGCTGATCAGGCCGGTGCCGACGCCCACCGAGATCGAGTAGGTGAACGGCATCAGCACGGCGGTCAGCAGTGCGGGGACCACGATCGCCACGTCGGTGAAGTTGATCCGCCGGATCTGCGAGACCATCGCCAGGCCGACCACCACCAGCGCCGGGGTCGCCGCCTCGAACGGGATGATCGTCACCAGCGGCGTGCTGAACATCGCGACGAGGAACAGCCCGCCGGTGACGAGGCTCGCGATTCCCGTTCGCGCGCCCTCTCCGATACCCGCGGACGACTCGATGTAGGCCGTGTTCGACGAGCTGGACGCCAGGCCGCCGGCCGTCGCGGCGAGCGAGTCGACGAACAGGACGCGGCCGACCCCGGGGATGTGCCCCTGCTTGTCCATCAGGCCGGCCTGGCTGCTCAGGCCGACCACGGTGCCCATCGTGTCGAAGAAGTCCGACAGCAGCAGCGCGAACACGATCATCGTCGCGGCGAGCACGCCGATCCGGGTGAAGCCGCCGACCACGTCGAAGTTCCCGAGCAGCTGCAGGTCGGGGAATGCGAACCAGTCCGTCGGCACCGTCGGCACGTTGAGGCGCCAGCCGGTCGGTGACGGCTGCCCGTCGACGATCGAGGGCCCCGGGTGGAAAACCGCTTCGAGAATGATCGCGAGAATGGTCGAGCTGATGATTCCGATGATGATCGCGCCGCGCACCCGGCGCATCACCAGGATCGTGGTGACCGTGAGGCCGAAGATGAACACCATCGTCGGCCAGCCCTGAAGTTCACCGCCGATTCCGAATGTCACCGGCACAGTTGTTCCCGCGGCGTCGGGAATGCGCCGCACGATGCCGGAGTCGACAAGTCCGATGAACGCGATGAAAAGACCGATGCCGACACTGATCGCGGTTTTGAGATCACCGGGAATGGCGTGCAGCACCGCGGTTCGAACCTTGGTCAGCACCAGCAGGATGACCAGCACGCCCTCGACGACGACGAGACCCATCGCCTCGGGCCACGACATCTGGCTCGCCACGCCGACGGCGAGGAAGGAGTTGAACCCGAGGCCGACGGCGAGCGCGAACGGATACCGTCCGATGAGGCCCATGAGGATGGTGAGGACACCCGCGGTGAGCGCCGTGACGCCGGCGACCGCGATCGTGCTCTCGCCGACGTCGTCACCACCCACGATCAGCGAGTCGTTCGCATCGACGACCGTGCCGATGATGAGCGGGTTGAGCACCACGATGTAGGACATCGCGAAGAAGGTCGCGAAGCCGCCGCGAACCTCGCGCCCGACTGTGGAGCCGCGTTCGGTGAGCCGGAAAAACGCGTCAACGGAACCGACCGGACGTCGCTGCCGATACGTCTCCGGCCTGTAGTCCTGCTGGGTATTCTGTTGTAGACGATCGGTGCTCATCGATGCCGGCTCCTTGAGGGCCCGTGGCAGCGGGGTCGGCCTCAGACACGCGTGCCTACCAGGCGGACGTCGTGCGCAGCAAAGACTAACCAACTCCACTCTTATGTCAAGATCAACCGGGAACTGTTTGCACCCGCGTACAGACAGCGACTTGGAAAACGTTTACCGTGACCGCAGACTGGAATTATTCAAGTTCCAGAATCATGCGCATATACGACCCCGGGCCATTTGAGAATTAATCCGCCGGTACTGCCGATCGGCCTAACCCGATCGGCAGGGGCAATGCGGGGAACGGGGCAGTCAGTTGAGCGCGCTGCCCTCGAGCCACGTGGCCCAGGGGATGTTCCAGTCGCCGAAGCCGTCGGTGGGGTCCAGGCGGGTGCCGGTGCCCTTGATCGTGACGACGTCGCCGTAGCCGAAGTGTTCGTAGAACCACTTGCCGGCGGTGGGGCTGAGGTTGATGCAACCGTGCGAGACGTTTCGGTGCCCCTGGTCGGCGACCGACCACGGCGCCGAGTGGACGAAGATGCCGCTGTTCGAGATGCGCACGGCGAGCGGGATCTTCTCGTCGTAGCCGAGCGACGCGTTCGACGGCAGGCCGTAGGAACTCGAGTTCATCCGCTTGACCTTGTACTTCTCCTGCGCCACATAGGTTCCGCTCGGCGTGACGAACGAGATCTTCTTGCCGTCCTTGCCGGTGGTCGAGCCCGGGCGGCCCATGCTCACCGGGAACGTCTGCACGGCCTTGCCGTTCACGGTGACGACCATCTTGTGGGCCTTGTCGTCGATGGTGGCGATCTTGGCCGGCCCGATCGTCAGCTTCAGCGAGCGGTCGGTCTCGCCGTACATCCCCCCGCCGAGGTTCACCCCGTAGATGCTGGCGTCGACGGTGACCTTGGTGCCCGGCTTCCAGTAGGACTTCGGCCGGTAGTGCAGGGTCCGGTCGTCCCACCAGTACCAGCCGCCCTCCTGGGCGGGGGTGGCGGTCACCTTCAGCGCGCGCTCCGCGGCCGCGCGGTCGGCCGGCGCCTTGTCGAAGATCACCGCGACGGGCTGGCCGATGCCGACGGTGGCCGGCTTGCCCGGTGGCGGGAAGAAGGAGGGGAACACGGTCTGGTCCGGCGCCACGGTCGTGAACGACGCCTCGGACGTGGACTTGCCGCCCTTCCCGCTGGCCGCCGCCTTGATCGTGTACTTCTTGTCGTAGCCGAGCGGCTCCGCCGACCGCCAGGTGGTCTTGTCCTCGGACAGGCTGCCCTTGATCTCCTTGCCGTCCGGGTTCGTGACGGTCACGGAGTCGAGCGCGCCGTCGGACACGCGCACCTCGACCGGGTCGACGGGCGACACCTTCTCGGTCGCGTCGGCGGGCTTCAGCACGATCTTCGGCTGGTGCTCCTGGCCCTTCTGGGGCACCGGCGAGCCCTCGTCGGCCGAGGTGCACGCGCCGAGCGCCATCGCGACGGCGAGACAGCACGCCAGTAGTGAACTCCTCCGCCTGCTCATGACTCTCACACCCCGACTCGACCGACGACCCGCCCCACACTCTAGAGACCACGCGCCGCCCGGGGCGGGGGCGGAGGGCGGAATGCTCCGCGTGCCGGTACCGGGGTACCCACTCAGCCGAGGTTCTTGCGGTACGCGCGGGCGACCTCACTCAGGAACGCCGTGTCGCTGTCGAGATCGCCACCGCCCGTGACCGGCACCGCGGTCTCCGAAGGTGGGCCGCCCTCCGCGCGCACCCGGAGCGCCGCGGCGACCGCGGCGGCCTCGACGGTGGCCTCCAGCCGGCGCCCGCGCATGCCCGCCCTGGTCGCGTGCCGGCGCGCGGCGGCGGCGACGTCGTGCTCGCGGTAGGGGTGCAGCGCCAGCAGACCGTCGCGGATCTCGATCACCCGGCGGTACAGCCGCAGCCGGAGCCCACGGACCCGCAGCACGTCCGGGCCGGCGGGCGGATCGAGGGCGATCGCGGGTTCGGCCTGGTAGAGCGCGCGCCACAGCGGGCCGAGCCGCTGGTAGTGGCCGTAGCGGCGGGCCCAGCCGACGATCGCCGGCAGCGTCGCGCCGACGAGCACGAGGACGTGCGCCGCGGCCGGCAGCACCTTGCTGATCACGAACGTGTCACCCGCGGGGTAGGCGAAGCCGAACCGCGCGGCCGCGGTGAGCACCACCTTGTTGACCAGGTACAGCAGCGCGAGGGCGGCGCCGGCGACGACCAGGCGCATACCGATCCGCAGGGCGGGCGCGGCCGCGGCGCGGGCGTAGCGCAGCCCGAGCCGGATCACGTTGCCGAAGGCCGGGGCCTGGCCCAGCAGGTAGACGACGCAGTACTCGAGCACGCCCGGCTCGTCGGGGTAGAGGCCGGGCGCGAGGGCGAACAGCACGCACATGACGGCGAACGCGCCACCGACCCACCAGGCGTGCCACCGCGCGCCGCGGGCGAGGCCGTTCATGCTGGCGAGGAACTCCTGGGCCGCCCACGCGGCGAACAGCATGCCGCCGTGGCCGATGGGCCGGGCCAGGTGCCCGATGCCCGACAGGTTCCCGACGAACGCGTAGACGGGCGGTGTCAGCGCGGTCAGCGAGACGGCCAGGCCGAGCAGCACCCACCGCACGCACCGGCGGGCGCGGTCGTCCCCGGGCCGGCGGGAGAGGAACAACGCCCAGGCCAGGGCGGGTGGCCCGTACCGGTACAGGAGCTCACCCATCGCCGTCGTCCGCCAGCGCGGCGTGCAGGCGGCCGGTGAGCGTGCCGTGGCCGGACGACCGGGCCTGCTCGCGGATCATCGACGCGAGCAGCTCCGCCTCGCGCTCCTCCTCGCTGGTGTAGCCGGCCCGGCCGAGCACGCGCTGCACCATCTCCGGGTCGAGGTCGGGCAGGAGCTCGTGCGCCCCGAGCGCCGCCGCACCGCGGTTGTGGTCGCAGAGCAGGTGGCCCAGCTCGTGCAGGATGATGTGCTCCTGGTGCGGCGGCGTGGTGACCTGCTCGTAGCAGATGAGGTCCGTGGCCGCGGTGGCCACCCACAGGCCGCATACCCCGGTCAGCCCGTCCATCGGCACGAGCCGGATCGGCCGGCCGCGGCGCGCGGCGACCGTCTCGCAGAGAGTGCGCGCGTCGAACGGGACCGGCATCGGCAGGTCCCGGACGATCGCGGCGCATCGCTTGCGGAGCTGCCGGTCACCTTTCACCGGCTGTCGTCCGTCGGCAGACCTTCCAGCTCGCGCACGCGGTCGACCATCTCCGCGATCGTCTCCAGGCTCTTCGCGGACAGCCCGCTGGCGCGCAGCGCGATCTGGCGGACGGGCGCGTCGCGCAGGGCGGCGAGCAGCGCCAGCTCGGCGTCGATGCGCTCGGCCGCGGCGTCGTCGAAGAAGTACGCCGGCGGGACGCCGAAGAAGTCGGCCAGTGCCTCGAGGTGCCGCTTGGTCGGGTTGTCGCGCTTGCCCTTGCGCAGCTGCCAGAGGTAGGTGGCGGAGATCGTGGGGCCGCCCTTGGCGCGGACGCCCTCGGCGACGTCCTCGAAGGAGTACTCGCCACCGCCCCGCGGCCGTACCGTGCGGAAGAGGTGATCCACCTTCGCGGCGAGATCCCGCTTGGCGGTGTCCCCGGGCATGGCCGACAGCATACTGATCGTCGCAGCTCAGGTGGACGTCGCCGCGTGCTCCCAGCTACGTGAGTTGACGCTGCGTTTCAGGTCGGTTTATGCTCCAGCGCGCCTCATGAGCTGAGGTGAATCGAGGCCGCCCCGTGGGGGGGGGGGGGGGGGGGGGGGGGGGGGG